>CATLEJ010000157.1 GCA_949916125.1 uncultured Oscillospiraceae bacterium | reverse complement strand
CGGTGTCCGCCGGCCCGGCGGGCCGGGGCGGGGCGCTCTCCGGCGGGGTGCTGTGGGACGGGCTGGCGGGCCTCTGGCTGTGCGTCGGGCTGGGATTGGCGGACGCCGGGAGGTAGCCCGCGCTGGGATCGGCCAGCACCCCGGTACTGGATGAGAGCGTATTGCCGTCCGCGCTCACCCGGATCAGGTCAAGCTGCCTGATGGTGACCTCCTCCACAAAGGGATTCAGCTTCTCGTTGATGAGCTTCAGCAGTTCCGCCTGGTTGGGATACACCTTGCCGTAATGCCTCGCGTTCTTGTCGTTGGACGCCCCGTAATGCGGCATGGTAAAAAACTCCACATCGTCCACACCCAGCCCGCCAAAGACCGCCTGGGAGCCGAACCACATGATGTTCTCCACCTGTAGGTCGCTCTCCACCCGGCGGCCAAACAGGTCGGCCAGCTGGGTGATCTTCGTCATATTCTGGATTTGCAGCGTCTGCTTCAGCACCGCCTTCAGGAAGTCGTGCTGGATCTTCAACCGCGTGATATCACTGATGGCGTTTCCGTTGTTGTCGTGCCGGAAGCGGACGATCTGCATGGCGTCGTCCCCGTTCAGCTTGCGGTAGCCCTTATCCTGGTGGATATGCAGATCCTGGTAGGGGTCGTCGTAGTGCATATCCCGTGGGACGTCGAACCAGACGCCGCCGATGGCCTCCACCATCTCCCCCACCAGCTCCCAGTCGATCTTCACGTAGTAATCCGGGGTGTAGCCCACCAGCTCGGACACCTCGCTTTTCAGCGCCTCCACCCCCTGGGCGGGATCCTTGTAGGCGCTGTACACGGCGTTCAGGCTTTTGTTCCACCGGCGCACGTTGATCAGCGTGTCCCGGGGCAGGGACATGACGGCGGCCCGCTGGTTGGCCACGTCGTAGGTCACAACCATCATGGAATCCGTCAGGCCGGAAACCACATCCTCGCCGAACACCAGGAAGGTATAGATGCTGTCGCTCTTTCGCTCCCCACCCACCTTGGGCTGGATGGCGTCAATGTCCAGCGTGGGCTCGGCGGTGGCGTCCGGCGACAGGGTGGCAGAGGGGTCTCTGGTCTCCCCCGGTCCCGGAGGCAGGCTTGGCTTCTTAAAAATGCGATTGTAGAGCACCACAACCGATGCCGCGATTACCATGACCACCGCCAATATGATCATGACAATCATGATCCGCTTCGCTCTCTTTTTTTTGGCCTGTTCCGGTGTCAGCGGAGGCTTCGGGCCGTCATGCCTATGCTCCAGCCGCTTCCCCGGCTCAGCGCCCTCCGGCGTCCCATCCATCGGTTTTTCCAAGTGCTCGCTCATTCTTCAGTCCCTTTCCCATAGCATTCAAAGGCCCCCCTTGTGTCGCGGTGGAGCTCCTTGTTCCGCTGGACCATTTCCTGCATCGCCAGAGACGCGCCCATGCCCACCGCCCCGTCCAGGTCGGTGTACGCAAGCCGGCGCAGCTCGCCCACCTCCGGAAAGCTCCGGTTCGGCTCCATATAGTCCGCGATGTACAGCAGCTTTTCCTCCAAACTCATCCCCGCCCTGGCGGTGGTGTGGTAGAGGATCGCATCATAGATATCGTCCTGCCCAAAAATATGCTTTGCCAGCGCCGCGCCGCTCTTGGCGTGGAGCAGCTTGTCGGTGGCCCGCTCCAGCGGATCCAGCGCCACGCCATATCTGTCGCAGATTTCCAGATGCTCCTGATGGCTGAGATACTTGGTGCAGTCGTGCAGGATGGCCGCCCGGCGCATTCTGTCCTCGTCCGCGCCCCAGCGCCGGGCCAGCCGGGCCGCCTCTTCCTCCGTGCCCCGGATGTGGGCCAGGCGCCTGGCCTTCACCATGGAATAGGACACGCAGCGCAGGTCCTCCATGGACAGGTTCTTTAGATCGGCGTGGGTCCCATATAGTTTTTCCCGCAAAATGTAGCCGTACACCGCTTCCGGCAAATAATTCCGTCCCTCTCCCCTGCCCAGCAGCTCCCGCAGGCGGGTAGACGAGATATCCACCAAGTCCGGAATGGAGATTGTGACAACCTTTGCGTGATAAGCCCGGCTCAGGTGTTCCCGCTGGGGGGCAAATACTTCCTCGCTGTCCTGCTCCGTGCGGCCAAACGCGCACACGCCCGCCAGGCTGAGAATCCGCTCCGGCTCATGCCACCGATGGAGGGTCAGGAACATATCCGTCCCCATGAGCAGCCACAGCTCCGCCCCCGGCCAGCGCTTTGCGGCCTCTTCCAGGGTGTCGGCGGTATAGCTCTTGCCCACCCGGTGAAGCTCCACGTCCCAGACCTCCGTCACCTCCGGCAGCAGAAGCTGGTCGGCGGCGATCTCCGTCATGGCGAACCGCTGTTCCGGGGTGGGGCTGCCGGCGGGCAGCTCCTTGTGGGGGGGCAGGCCCGCGGGGACAAAAATCAGCCGGTCCAGCCCCAGCGCGGCCGCCGCCGCCCGCGCCGCCGCCAGATGTCCCAGATGGGGAGGGTTGAAGCTGCCGCCATAAATACCGATTTTCAAGGGAACCACCCTCTCAAATAGATTATTTTACCAGCCTGATCCGCTTATCCTTTGGTTTGCCGTGGGTCTCCCGGTAGAGCACAAACTTGGTGCCGATCACCTGGACCACCTGGCTCCGGGTGGCCTTAGCCAGAGCCTCCGCCCCCTCCCGGGGGGACAGGGGGCTGTTCTCCAGCACCTTGCCCTTGATGAGCTCCCGGGCCTCCAGGGCGTCGTCCGCCTGCTTGATGAGGTTTTCGCCCACGCCGTCCTTGCCGATATGGACGATGGTGTCGATCTCATTGGCCAGCCCCCGGAGCTGGGCCCGCTGCTTGCTTGTCAAATCCATGAGTAGCTCCTTTAATGGCTTTTCTGCCAGTTTTTCCGTATTTTTTGCAATTTCTTCGGCTCAACCCATGCTTCCAAATACCCGCAGGCACAGCAAATCCATCGGTCTATCCTGGCCGTTCCAAAATCGCCGGTTTCCATGAATCCGCCTTGACCCAAAGGGCTGAACGCGCCGCCTGGGATCTCGACTACATCCTCGCTCCCGCACTTGGGGCAGGCTCTGGTATTCTTCATTTTAAATGCTCCTCCAGCTTGGCCTGGAACGCCCTCAGCGCCAGCCCCCGGTGGGAGATGGCGTTCTTGTCCTCCGGCGAGAGCTGGGCAAAGGTCTTTTTCAGCTTGGGCAGGAAGAAGATGGGGTCGTACCCGAACCCGCCCTCCCCCATGGGGGCAAAGGCGATGGTGCCGGGGCACTCCCCCCGGGCGGTAAGCACGTCCCCGTTGGGGAAGCAGCAGGTAATCACCGACACGAATTTGGCCGTCCGAGCCGCTCCCCGGGGCATATTGGCCAGCAGCAGGCGGTAACGGTCTGTGTCGTCCAGCCCCTCGCCGCCGTACCGGGCGGAGTACACCCCCGGGGCCCCGTTCAACGCGTTCACACACAGCCCGGAGTCGTCCGCGATGGCGGGCAGGCCGCTGGCCTCCATGACGGCCTTCGCCTTCAACAAGGAGTTCTCCTCAAAGGTCGTCCCCGTCTCCTCCACGTCAATGTCGATGCCCACATCGGCCTGGAGGCACACCTCCACCCCCATGCCGGACAGGATCTCGTTCATTTCCCTCATCTTTTTCTGGTTCTTGCTGGCCAATACCATTTTCATTTTTCTACAACTCCCACGGGTCCTTTGACCCAAATTCTTTCTTTTGCTTCTGCGCCTTTGTTTGGTTCCTCCGGGTTTCCCACTGCTTTTGTGCGGTTTCAATTTTTTCCGAAGCGGCGTCTATTTTCTGCTGCACCGCTTCCATGAATCCGGCTTTCTCCGGCACGGGCAGAACAATCTGACGGCAGTCGGGACAGTAAAACGACTTTGGCACCTTCCCAAGCAAACCGGTAGTCAGGGGGATGCCCTCCCAGGCGTCTTGGCCGTCCTCCACCCACCTGTCCCCGGAGGGGATCCGTCCCTCCTTCATTTCCTTTCCACAGAACGGACAGTCCATGGTGTCCCCTCCTTATACCCAGTTGGCGCCGCAGGCGGGCGTCACAGCAGCGCCTGGGTGAACGACCCGGCGTCGAAGGGCTGGAGGTCGTCCACGCCCTCCCCCATCCCGGCGAATTTCACCGGCACGCCCAGTTCCTTGGCGATAGCCACCACAATGCCCCCCTTGGCGGTGCCGTCCAGCTTGGTGAGGACAATACCGGACACACCCGCCGCCTTGGAAAACTCCTTGGCCTGGATGAGGCCGTTCTGCCCGGTGGTGGCGTCCAGCACCAGCAGCGTCTCCCGGCTGGAGTTGGGGCACTCCCGGTCGATGACCCGGGAGATCTTGTTCAGCTCGTTCATGAGGTTGGCTTTGTTTTGCAGCCGCCCGGCGGTGTCCACCAGCACCACGTCCGAGTGGCGGGCCCTGGCGGCGGACAGCGCATCGTACACCACGGCGGCAGGGTCGGCCCCCTCGTGCTGCTTGATGATGTCCACCCCGGCCCGTTCAGACCAGATGGTGAGCTGCTCGGCGGCGGCGGCCCGGAAGGTGTCCCCGGCGCACAGCAGCACCTTTTTGCCCTCCCGCTTCCACCGGGCGGCCAGTTTGCCGATGGAGGTGGTCTTGCCCACCCCGTTCACCCCGATGAACAGCACAATGGCGGGGGTGCTGGACATATCCACCGACAGGTCGCCTGTGGTGAGGTATTCCGCCAAAATGTCCCGCATACACTGGCGGGCGCCCTCAATGTCCTTGATCTTCTCCGCCTTGCAGCGGGCGCGCAGCTCATCCACCGCCTCCATGGTGGTCTCCGCCCCCAGGTCGGCCATCACCAGGGATTCCTCCAGCTCCTCGTAGAAGTCGTCATCTAACTGGGAGAAGCCGTTGAAGATGCCGATCTTTTTGATTTTATCAAAAAAGCCCATGGGTCAACTTCCTTTACTTGATATTCAATTCCTTTTCCACATCATTCAGGTTGATGGTGAGCATCCGGGACACGCCCTTCTCCTGCATGGTGACGCCGTATAGCACGTCGGCCTCCTCCATGGTGCCGCGGCGGTGGGTGATGATGATAAACTGGGTCTTATCGCTGATCCGCCGAAGATACCGGGCATACCGCACCACGTTGGACTCGTCCAGCGCCGCCTCGATCTCGTCCATGACGCAGAAGGGGGTGGGCCGCACCTTCAAAATGGCAAAGTACAGCGCGATGGCGATCAGCGCCCGCTCCCCACCGGACAGGGCGCTCATGTTTTGTACCGTCTTCCCCGGCGGCTGGGCCCTGATCTCGATGCCGCAGTTCAGCACGTCGTCCGGATCCTCCAGCTCCAAGTTGGCCCTGCCGCCGCCGAACAGATCGGTGAACGCCGCCCGGAAGCCCTCGTTAATCAGCGAAAACTGCTCCTGGAAAATCCCGGTCATCTCCCCCACGATCTGGGCGATAATGTCTTCCAGCTCCTTTTTCGCCTTGGCCACATCGTCCCGCTGGCCGGTGAAGTAGGTATACCGTTCGTTCACCCGGGCAAATTCCTCCACCGCGTCCGGGTTGATGCTGCCCAGCGCCGAAATGGAGCGTTTCAGCTCCCCGATGCGCCGCTGGGCCTTTTGAACGGATTCCAGCTCCACGCGCTGGGCCCGCGCCGCCTCATGGGACAGTTCGTAGCTCTCCCACAGCTTATCCAGGATCTGGCTCTCCTCCATGGCGGCGGCGGCGGATTTCTGCTCTAACACCGACACCTCCCGCTCCATGGCGATCAGCTCGTTATTTTTGTCCCGGGCCTGCCGGTCCGCCTGGTTC
>CATLEJ010000156.1 GCA_949916125.1 uncultured Oscillospiraceae bacterium | reverse complement strand
CACAAATAGGAACAGCTTTCAAGAACAATCCGGCTAATACGTCAGGCAAAGGCCCAATCCTGCTAAAAAAATTTTTTTTGTCCGCCAACAATCCGACCCCGCCGATTGTGTAATAGGCAGAAGGACGAGAGAAGGTGATCCCCGTGGTACGGCGCGTATGGTCGAAGGAGGAGCTGGCCGGCCTCTATGAGCGGCGCTTCGGCATGGTCTACCAGATCTGCCTGGTGCTGATGAAAAACGTGCCCGACGCGGAGGACGCCGCCCAAACCGTCTTTCGCAGGGTACTGGAGCGGGGCGAGGCCTTCCGTGATCCGGAGCACGAGAAGGCGTGGCTCATCGTCGCCGCCCGGAACGAGTGCAAAAACCAGCTCAAGCACTGGTGGCGCACCCGGCGGGCGGGGGATGAGGCGCTGGAGTCCCTGACCTGGGAGGATCCCCGGGACGGGGAGGTGTGGGAACAGGTGGCGGCGCTGCCCCGGTCCCACCGATTGGCGCTCTACCTCTACTATTACCAGGGCTATACCACCGGGGAGATGGCGGAGCTGCTGGGGGAGAACCCCTCCACCGTGCGCTCCCGGCTGGCGCAGGCCCGGAAGAAGCTGAAATTGAAGCTGGAGGAGGAAGGCTATGGACAGGCGTGATTTGAACCGAATGTTTGACGCTCTATCACCCGCCCCCGGGCGGGAGGAAGAGCTGCTGCGCCAGCTCCTTCAGGACGACGTGAGGAGGAAACGACCGATGAAAAATTGGAAACGGATTGTGCTGGGCGTGGCGGCGGCCGCCCTGCTGGTGACGGGGGCCGCGGCGGCCGCTGTGCCGGGGCTGAGCCAGCGGCTGCTGGCCTATCTCGGCGTGGCGTCGGAGGATTCCCAGGCCGCGGAGCTGCTGATCCCCGGCGCCATGGCGGTGGATATCACCAAGAAAGACAATGGAGCGGCGCTCCATGTGACCCAAGTATTGCGGGATCGCGACTGCGTGATGGTGCTGGCCGATTTCACCGCCCCGGAGGGGACGCAGTTGGATATGGGCGAGCCTGATCCCCCCGGTATCTTCACTTTCAAGGGATTTGGAGACGGTTCCTCCTGCGCTGTCGGTTTCCTGAACGAGGCGGGGGAGTACATAGGGAAGGACGGTATGGTATCCGGCTACGGCTGGGATGTGCTGGAGGACGACGACCCATTGGACAACCATGTCTCCCTGATGCTTACTATGAACCCCCTGATGGGTGAGGCCGAAACTGCCTGGGCTGCGGCCTCTCTGCGGGTGCCTGCGATCAACCTGGCCTATTATGACCAAGGGCAGAGGCGCGAGGTGACGGTGTATTCCGGCGACTGGTCCTTTGACGTGCCCCTGCCCCGGAAGGACATCGGCTGGACGATGCAGATGGATCAGAAGGTTGGGGAGATGGATGGATCCGTTATGATTGCGGAAGAACTGTACCTGTCGCCTATGACCTTTGAGCTGAGAATGAGCCGGGAGGGCGGTTTGGACTTTGGCAGTCCTTTGGACGGGCAGGGGGAGGCGGCGTATGGCCGCTGGATGTCCATAGGGAACAACATCAAGCGGATTATCCTAACCACAAAAGATGGGGAGACAATCCCCTTGGAGCTGTGTGACAGCGGTGGAGGGATTGACTTCAACGAAAAGCTGGTGGTGCACCGCCTGTCCCAGATCACCGATCCCGCAAAATTCCAGGGCGGCACGCTGATCCTGGAATGGGATTTCCATGGTTCTGGTTCTGAGGAAGCCGGGTCTGTCACCATCCCACTGGATGGTCTGGCCCCAGTGGAGCCGTAACACCAACAAAGCCCCGTCCCAGATACTGGGACGGGGCTTTGCCTATGCCTTGAACTCTGTGTTGGCGTACTTGCACCAGGGGGCGCACACGCACTCGCCGCACTTGGCCTTCCGGGCCGTGCACACCGCCCGGCCGTGGAGCACCAGCCGGTGGCAGAAGTTGTTGGACTCCTCCGGCGGCAGGACGGCCCGGAGCTGCTGCTCCACCTTGGCGGGATCCTTGGTGCCATCGGTTAAACCCATCCGGCCGGAGATGCGGATGCAGTGGGTGTCCGCCACCACCACCCCGGGGGTGTTGTGCACATCCCCCAAAATCAGGTTGGCCGTCTTGCGGCCCACCCCTGGCAGGCGGAGCAGATCCTCCATGGTGCCGGGGACTTTGCCGCCGTACTCGCTGAGCAGCATCTGGGCGCACAGCACCATATCCTTGCTCTTGGCCCGGAAGAAGCCGCAGGAGTGGATGTACTCGCCCACCTCGTCGATGTCCGCTTCCGCGAAGCTCTTTAGGGTGGGGAAGCGTTCAAAGAGGGCGGGGGTAACCATGTTCACCCGCTCGTCGGTGCACTGGGCGGACAGCCGCACGGCGAACAGCAGCTCGTAGTCCTTTTCATATTGCAGGGAGCAGATCCCGTCGGGGTACAGCTCTTTCAGGGCGTTGACAATGGCGATAACGCTTTCATGTTCCACAAAACTCACCTCACTGGATAGGATACCATAAAATCCGCCAAAAAGCGAGACTGTTTTTTCAGGAGGTAACAGTTGTGCTTTCCCGGAAAACATTGTATAATATTGTATACGGCACGCAGGCCGTGCGGCCTGCGGCTATGGTAAATGTCGGAGATCAAAATTTGGAAAGGCGGAAACGCAAATGGTTTTAGAGTATATGGACTTTGTGTCCAAACAGGATCCCGAACTGGGCGCGGCCATCCGGGCCGAGTACCAGCGCCAGTGCGACAACATCGAGCTCATCGCGTCGGAGAACATCGTGTCCGAGGCGGTGCTGGCCGCCATGGGCAGCGTGCTCACCAACAAGTACGCCGAGGGCTACCCCGGCAAGCGGTACTACGGCGGCTGCCAGTGCGTAGATGTGGCGGAGAACCTGGCCATTGAGCGGGCCTGCAAGCTGTTCGGCGCCAAGTTTGCCAACGTCCAGCCCCACTCCGGTGCCCAGGCCAACTACGCCGTCTACATGGCCCTGTGCCAGCCGGGGGACACGGTGCTGGGTATGAACCTGGATCACGGTGGGCACCTGACCCACGGAAGCCCGGTGAACTTCTCCGGCAAGTACTTCAAAATGGTGTCCTACGGCGTGAACGAGGAGACCGGCGTCATCGACTATGACGAGGTGGAGCGCATTGCCAAGGAATGCAAGCCCAAAATGATCATCGCCGGCGCCTCCGCCTACCCCCGGGTCATCGACTTCCAGCGGTTCCGCCAGATCGCCGACGAGGTGGGGGCCTACCTGTGGGTGGACATGGCCCACATCGCGGGGCTGGTGGCGGCGGGGCTCCACCCGTCCCCCATCCCCTATGCCCACGTTACCTCCACCACCACCCACAAGACCCTCCGGGGCCCCCGGGGCGGGATGCTGCTCACCAACGACGAGGAGCTGGCCAAGAAGCTGAACTCCGCCATCTTCCCCGGCTCCCAGGGCGGCCCGCTGATGCACGTCATCGCCGCCAAGGCGGTGGCCCTGGGCGAGGCGCTGAAGCCCGAGTTTAAGGCCTATCAGCAGCAGGTGGTGAAGAACTCCGCCGCCCTGGCCCAGGGGCTGGTGAAGCGGGGCATGAAGCTGGTGTCCGGCGGCACGGACAACCACCTGTCCCTCATCGACCTGCGGGACATGGGCGACCTCACCGGCAAGGAGCTGGAGCGCCGGCTGGACGAGGTGCGCATCACCGCCAACAAGAACAAGGTGCCCGGCGACCCCCGCTCCCCCTTCCAGACCAGCGGCCTGCGGGTGGGCAGCCCCGCCGTCACCAGCCGCGGCTTTGTGGAGGCGGACATGGACAAGGTGGCGGAGTATATCGCCCTGGCGGCCACCGACTTTGAGGCCAGGGCGGAGGAGATCCGGGCCGGCGTGGCGGCGCTGACGGCCAAGTATCCCATTTACCGCTGAGCCGCACCGCACATTTCAAACAGAAAGGGTGATCCAATATGAAGAAACAATGCGTATGGAGGGCCCGCAGATTCTGACCCTCCAAGTTTAATATGGAGGCAGACAAATGACGGTCAAACAATCTGATATGCGCGAGGATTACTCTGACGTCCTGATCTCGGACTTTGCCGACCCGGTATTCCAGGCGGCGTTCCGGCAGTATTTTGGGGAGATCGGGATCGAGGTCAAGGACTGGGACGGACTGTTCCGGGAGATGAACCAGGGGGACGGCGGCGAGAAAAACGCGGCCTATGTGAGGCTGTCGGCGGACGGCTGCGTCATCGGCTTCCTCTTGTTCATCCTCATCCGCTTTACAAGCTGGTTTTTTGAGGAGACCTGCGGCTTTATTCGGGAATTCTGGGTGGCGGATGAATTCAGGGGCAAGGGGCACGGCTCGGAGCTGATCGCCCTGGCGGAACGGTATTTTCTGGAGCGCGGCATTACCACCAGCATCCTGACCACAGACACCGCCGGACGCTTTTATGAGCGGCACGGCTATGGGAAAGCGGCGGGGTGCGGCGCAAAAAATAAGGATGAGGTTTTTGTCAAACGGCTGAGATAGATCAGGCGGCCGAAAAGGAGGATCTGGGATGAGGCTGAATTTCAAGCAACGGTTTTTCTCCTGGCTGGACAGCTATGACATCTACGACGAGGACGGCAACACCGTATTCACGGTGGAGGGCCAGTTGAGCTGGGGCCACTGCCTGCACATCAACGACGCCTATGGCAGCCACATCGGCACCCTCCAGGAGAAGGTGTTCACCTTCCTGCCCCAGTTTGAGATCTATATCCAGGATCAGTATGTGGGCTGCATCAAGAAGGAGTTCTCCTTTTTCAAGCCCCAGTTCACCATCGACTTCAACGGCTGGCAGGTGGACGGGGCCTGGATGGAGTGGGACTATACCATCTGGGACGGACAGCGGCAGGTGGCCTCCATCTCCAAGGAGCTGTTCCACCTGACCGACACCTATCTCATCGACGTGGCCGACCCTGGGGACGCGCTGGGGGCGCTGCTGGTGGTGCTGGCCATCGACGCGGAGAAGTGCTTCAGAAGCTGAGCTTTTCCAGCGCGGGGAGCGGGTGAAATAAAGCCGGGAGGTGGGCGGTATGTGGTGGAACACGAGTAGCGGCGCGGCTCTATTTGCCGCATTCCTCCTGGCGCTTGGCCTGGCGGCCCTGGCCGTGACGGAGCTGGTAAAGCGCCTGTTCCGGCTGGACGCCGACTACGGCGGTCCCCGGCGGACGGCGGAAGCCGCTGTATCCGCCCGGCGGCGGGAGGATCGGTTTCAGGGCAGCAGATACCGCAGAACCCGAATCCGGGTCCATTACGCTGCCTTTGAGCTGGCGGACGGGACGCAGATGGAGCTGTGGATGTCCCGGCGGCAGTACCGGCGGCTGCCCGAGGGCGTGGCCGGCCGCCTGACCTGGCAGGGAAGCCGCCTTGTGAAATTTGAACCGGCAGGTGAACCGCGATGAATTCCGAGCTGACCTGCATCCCCGGCGTGGGCAAGAATATGGCCGCCCACCTGAACGCCTTGGGTATTGAGCGGGTGGACGACCTGAAGGGCAAAGACCCGGAGGCGCTGTACAGGCGGGAGTGCCTGATGCAGGGGTGCGCGGTGGACCGCTGTGTGCTGTATGTGTACCGCCTGGCAGTGGCCTGGGCGGAGGGCCGGATCGAGACCCCGGAGCAGCGCAACTGGTGGAACTGGAAAGACTGAACCGGCGCCCCGGCCGGGGTCTGCCGGGGCGCCGGCGCTGAAAACCGCCTTGCGAACATCTGTATAATATGGTATAATCGGAACCACACAAGAAAGGAGGGGCTGCGTATGTACCAGCCGCTGGCGGACCGCATCCGCCCGCAAA
>CATLEJ010000155.1 GCA_949916125.1 uncultured Oscillospiraceae bacterium | reverse complement strand
TCTGGCCGTAGCCCAGCACACGCAGGGTCATCGCCAGCACCTCATAGCCGGTGATGTCGCGCCAGGCGCCGAAGGTGCCGTCGCTGTAGCCCTTGATGTACTCGGAGTTGGCGCAGTAGTTGACCGCGCCGGCGTACCACTTGTCAGAGGGGACGTCGGGGAACTTGTCGTAATCGCTGTAGATCTTGACCTGCTCCTCGTCGGCGTCGTTGGCGGCAATGCGGTAGAGCATCGCGGCCACCTCGGCGCGGGTGATGGTGTCCTGGGGGCGGAAGCCGCGGTCATCGCCCTTCACCACGCCCAGCGCGGACAGGACATTGACCGCTTCCGCGTAGGTGCTGTTGATCTTGTTGCTGTCCGTAAAGTCCACGGGCTCAGCAGCGTTGACGGTGAGCATGAGGCTCATAACCATCATCATCGCCAGCACCAGCGCGAGAAACTTCTTCAAATTTCTCATTGGATTTGTTTCCTCCTTCATGATTTTTGCCGCCGGCCGGGAACCTTCCGCCCCAAAAAGAGGGGATGAGCCATCCTATCAGGGACTGGGCACCGCGCCGCCCGGCACTTGACTTTCCAGCAAACCCAGGTAAAATAGAAAAGGAATCAACACAGTCCCGCCGGGGGCCGAACTACAATGCACGGGAAGGGATCTCAAAATATGAACATCACCACAGTACTGTTTGACCTGGACGGGACGCTGCTCCCCATGGACCAGGATGAATTTACCAGGGGCTATTTTGGCCTGCTCACCGCAAAAATGGCCCCCCGGGGCTACGACCCCGCGGGGCTGATTGACACAGTGTGGGCCGGCACCGCCGCCATGGTGAAAAACGACGGCAGCCAGACCAACGAGGACGTATTCTGGCAGACCTTTGCCCGGCGGCTGGGCAGGGAGGCGCTGTCGGACAGGCCCCTGTTCGACGAGTTTTACGCCACGGAATTCCAAGGCGCCAGGGCCTTCTGCGGGCACAACCCCCTGGCCGCCGAGACGGTCCGGGCCATCAAGGCGGCGGGCTGCCGGGTGGTGCTGGCCACCAACCCCATCTTCCCGGCTGTGGGCACCCGCGCCCGCATCGGCTGGGCGGGGCTCGAGCCCTCCGACTTCGTCCTGTGTACCACCTACGAAAATTCCCACTGGTGCAAGCCCAGCCTGGGCTATTACCGGGAAATCCTGGATACCCTGGGGCTCCGGCCGGAGGAGTGCCTTATGGTGGGCAACGACGTGGCCGAGGACATGGCCGCCCGTGAGCTGGGGATGCAGGTTTTTCTCCTCACCGACTGCCTGATTAACCGGCAGGGGGGGCCTGTCTCCGCCTATCCCAACGGGGGGTTCCGGGAGCTGATGGAGTTTTGGGCAAGGATTCGGGAGAGCGGCGTATGAACAAGGAATTTTTGAAGAAAATCTTTTTCCAGTCTCTCACCGCGTTCCTCTCCCTCGCCCTGGCTATTGTGCTGTTTTTTGCCATTCTGAAGCTGGACGAGCTGCGCCGGGGCCTCCACTGGGTCATGGACATCCTCACCCCCTTTGTCTACGGCGGCACCATGGCATACCTGCTGAAAACCCCCTGTGGCTTTCTGGAGCGGCAGTTTGAGGCGGCCCTGCCGGCGAAAGGCAAACGGTGGGCCAACCTGCTCAGTGTGGTGGCGGTGATGCTGATCAGTGCGCTGATCCTCTACCTGCTGCTGAGCACGGTGCTGCCGGAGATGTGGGCGAGCATTGTGGCGCTGGCCGCCGCCGTCCCGCCCAAGGTGGATGAATTCACCAGGTGGGTGCTGTCCCACCTGGAGGGCAATGAGATGCTGCAAAATTACGTGAACAACGCCTTTGAGAATATGGAGGAATGGCTCCAAAACTGGGCTACCACCGACCTGCTGCCCACCATGCAGGGCATGATGGGCGGGGTGGTCACCACCGTGGGCTCGGTGCTCACCGTGGCAAAGAACATCATCCTGGGTGTAATCATCTGCATCTATCTGCTGGCCAGCCGGAAAAAATTTACCCGTCACGCCAAGGCGGTGGTGTACGCCGCCCTCAAGCCGGAGCGGGCGGACAAGCTGATCAAGGAGTTCTCCCACATCGACGCCACCTTTGTGGGCTTCTTCGGCGGGAAAATCCTGGACAGCGCTATTGTGGGCCTGATCTGCTACATATTCTGCGCCATCATGACGGTGGCGGCGGGCTTCCAGAACGCGGTGCTCATCAGCGTCATCATCGGCGTCACCAACGTGATCCCCTACTTCGGGCCCTTTATCGGGGCTGTCCCCGCCGCCCTGCTGATCCTCATCTCCAGCCCCCGCAACTGCCTGATCTTCCTGATCTTCATTGTCATCCTCCAGCAGTTCGACGGCAACGTGCTGGGCCCCAAGCTGCTGGCGGGCAGCGTGGGCCTCACCGGGTTTTGGGTGCTGTTCGCCATCACCCTGTTCCAGGGGCTGTTCGGCTTTGTGGGCATACTCGTGGGGGTGCCGGTGTTCGCCGTGATCTACGACCTGGCAAAGCGGGCCATCCTGTCCGGTTTGGAAAAGCACGGAAAAACGGATGTGCTCCAGTAGCGGGGCCGGGGCGGGGGAGTCGCAGGAAAACAAATTCCCTCCGGCCGGGGCCGGAGGGAATTTTTGTATCCTTTATGGAATTTGTTCCAGATCCAGCTCCCGCCGGTAGCGGGCCATGGACTGGGCGAACAGCTCGCCGTTGGTGGGCGGGGTGTATGTAATGGCGTTGGCCCCGGCGCGGATGGTCTCCAGAATGGTGTCGTCGGTGGGCCCGCCGGTGGCGATGATGGGCGCCTCAGGGAACTGCTCCCGGATCCGGCGCACAATAGCGGGGGTGTTCTGCGCCCCCGAGACGTTGAGGATGTCCGCCCCCGCCGCCAGCCGGGCGGCCACATCGGTTTTTTCGGACACCACGGTGACCACCACCGGGATATCCAGCACCTGCTTGAGCATATGCACTACCTCGTTGCTGGTGGGGGCGTTGACCACCACGCCGAACGCGCCCTCGTGCTCGGCGTCGTTGGCCAGGTTCACCACCCGCAGCCCCCGGGTCACGCCGCCGCCCACGCCGGTAAACACAGGCATATCCGCCGCCTGCATCACCGCCCGGTGGATGGCGGGCTGGGGGGTGAAGGGATAGACGGCGATGATGGCGTCGGCGTTGATGTTACGGATGATGGCCACGTCGGTGGTAAAGGCCAGGGACTTGATCCGCCGCCCGAACACCCGGATGCCGGAGCACTCCGAGATGCAGGTGGGGATTTTGATCATATGGCTGCGCAGGGTGCCGTCATATTCCGGCACCGCCTTGCGGACGCGCAGTTCTTCTGTCATAATCTGCTCCTTCCGTTGTGAAGCCGTATCCAACAGCTGAAATACGGCGGCTTGCGCTGCGGCCGGCACGGTCTGTAAGAAAACCGCCGGTTCAATCCCTGCCAATCCGGCTGTCAGGATTTCACCGGCGGTCCCTTAAATCAGTTATACCAGCTGCCCTCCCCGGCGGACGCGGCGGGGGATACGATCCGGGCGGCCGGACGGTCCAGCCCCGCGGCGGCCAGGACGGCCTCGTAATGCGCCCGATCCACCCGCTTGTCCAGCCACACCCGGCCGCTGTGGCCGGCCAGCACGTCGGCGGTGAGGCCGGTATATACCTCGTCGCCGGGCAGCAGCTTTTCGGCGGCGTATACCGACAGGCACACCCCCCGCTCCCTCAGCTCCCCGGACAGCCGGGCGAGGAAGGCGGATACGGGGACGGTGCGGTCCTCCGGGCGGTTGTCTCCGGTGGCCAGCACATTGACCTCGCCGTCCCAGGGGTAGCCGGCGCTGTCCAGCAGGATCTCGTCAAAGCCCATGTCCGCCAGCTCCAGGCACAGGGCGGACAGGTAATCCACCGCCTGGGGCTCGGCGGGGCTGGTCCAGCACACGCCCATCCGGTCGTACCAGACCTTCCCGCTGGGGGTGCGCAGGGTGCCGATCCGGGCGTTGGCCATGCCGGGGTCCTTAAAGCAGTGGACCCGGGCCACCAGGTACAGGCCGCCGTCCTGGGCCAGCGCCCGCACGGCCTCGGCCGTTTTGTTGTCGGCGGCGTTGGCCCCCAGGGTGGAGGCCAGCTCCGCTGCGGACTGCCAGGCCAGCTTCCCGTTGGCGGCCTTCATCTCCACCACGAGGGCGTCCGCCCCGGCGCCGGCCGCCTTCTGGGCCGCCGAGCCGTCCCTCAGCTGGGACGCCTTTACCGTCACCGCCCCGATGGGTTGGTACTGGGGCTCCGGCGTGGGGGTCGGGGTGGGGTCCGGCGTGGGCTCCACGGTGACCACCACGTCCTCGCTCTCCAGCACCACCGGGTCGCTGAACTGAGGGGGAGCGGAGGGCCCCCCGGCCATCCAGGGCCAGTTGATTTGAATGCCCCCGTCGGTGTATTCAATGTATTCGCCCATGACAATCATAAAAGCTGTTCCGACCGCCAGCAGCACCGCCAGCAGCGCGATGATGAACAGCAGCACCGTCCTGGCCCTGCCGCCCCCCCGGCCCCGGTATTCCTGGTAACCGTAACGATTTTTCCGTCCGGCCATGTATACATCCTCCCAGCGGCGGCGTCATGTTTTCTGCGTTTCCGGGCCTGTTTTGGAAGGCCCGGAACACCTTGCGGCCGTTTCATTGATAGTCAAAATGTTTTGACTATATCATACCACAGCTTTGGGAGAGAATCCAACAAAAAATTATGTTTTTCTGTTAAAAAATTGTTAATGTACAGCCGCCTGTTTTTGTGGATCGGACGAGAACCGGCGCTCAGCGCACCGCCCACTGGGTCATGAGCAGCAGGGCGAAGCCGGGCAGGCCCAGTATGCCCAGGATTAGGCTGTTGATCAGGTTCACCCCAAGCTGCACCCCCAGCAGGCCGCCAACCCCCTGGAACAGCCACAAAAAGACCAACCCCAGCCCGGACCGCACCAGCAAGCGGCACAGCGCGCCCAGCGGGCGGCGGAAGGCGGCCAGTACCAGTACGGCCGCCCCCGCCGCCGCCCACCAGCCCCAGCCGCTCACCCGGCGTTCTCCCGGGCGTCCAGCTGCTTGACCTGCCGGACGTAATAGGAATAACGGCTTTGCAGGGCGTTGATCTCATAGACGCAGGCGTCCACCAGGTCCGGGTCGCTGTAGCAGTTGAACTGGGCATAGGCGTGGTTGAGCTGGGCGCGGGTGGCCCGCATCCCCTCCATGAGCTGCCGGCGCTCTTCCTCCTGTTCCGCCGCCCTGCGGCGGCCAAACCGGACTGCTTGTGCCATGGGCTTCACCTTCCTTTCCTTACCAAAACTCTATGTCCAGTCTGGACAATTATTCCAATTCTTATACCGCAAAGAAAATTTTGAGCTCCCCCTTGACAAACAGCCGCATTCCTGCTACAATTCCTCTTGTTGCCGCGAGTGTAGCTCATCTGGTAGAGCGCCACCTTGCCAAGGTGGAGGTAGCGAGTTCGAGCCTCGTCACTCGCTCCAATAAAAATTTCAGAAAGGAGTGCTAAAGCGCTTCTTTCTGAATATAATATAGTGTTCGGCGCCATAGCCAAGTGGTAAGGCAAGGGTCTGCAAAATCCTGATGCCCCAGTTCAAATCTGGGTGGCGCCTCCAAAAGCAAGAGGGCGGGCTGCGGCCCGCCCTCGATTTTTTAATCAAATATCGGGGTGTGGCGAAGTTTGGTATCGCGCTTGGTTCGGGACCAAGAGGCCCCGGGTTCGAATCCCGGCACTCCGACCACAAATCTCCTGATTCTTGGCTGAATCAGGAGATTTTGCTTGCTTTTTGTTCGGATTTGTTCGTTTGGATTTTGCGTGTTT
>CATLEJ010000154.1 GCA_949916125.1 uncultured Oscillospiraceae bacterium | reverse complement strand
CCCGCCGGGCTTTGACAAGCGGCTGCTGGAGGTGCCGGTGGCGCTGTGCCGGGGGACCTGTCCGTGGGGGAGGCCCAGGAGCTGGCCGTCCGGTACTGGGAACAGGAGGCGGCTTATGAGTAGGGCGCGGCTTCCATCCACCTTTCAGAAGCTGGCCCTCGCCTTCCTGATCGTGGGCGTGGTGCCGCTGGTGTTCGTGTGCCTGCTGTTTCTGGGGCAGTTTGACCGCCATTTCACCCGGTCGCTGGAAAACACCATGGAAGAGGCCAATTACTACGCCCAGAGCAAGGTGGACAGCCTGCTGTCCGGCATCGACCAGTCCATGGGCTGCCTGTACGACTACGCCGCGGGGGAGTACGGCGCGCTGTGGGAGCTGCTGGAGAGCCCTGGGCTCAGCCGCAGCGAGCGGCAGATGTACGTGGGGCGGATGCTGGACCAGTTTGTCCAGGGGGACCGGGCGGTGTCCTCCGCCTGGTTTGTGTCCGCCCGGGGGGAGACGTTCAGCCGCTTCTACGGCCAGCAGAAGTCCCCGCGGGCGGGGGAGGACGCCCACCACGTGCTGCGGGGCGGAGGGGAGGAAAACCCGCGGGCGCTGTCCATCCTGCCCGCCGCCGACGAGAGCGCGTGGTGCAGCGGCTCCGCCGACCGGGTGCTGTCCCTGTCCCGGAACTACATGGACACCCGCTCCATCAAAACCGTCACGGGGACGGTGCTGGGCACGCTGTATGTGGACGTGCGCACCGACGCGCTGGACGAGCTGCTGGGCACCCTGCGGCTGGGGGAGGGCGGCAACGCCGCCATTGCGGCCCGGCGGGACGGCACGGTGCTCTACCGCCTGCGGGAGGGGACGGACGTGCCCCTGCCGGAGACGCTGGCCCCCGCCGGCGGCAGCTTCTCCACCGACCGGCACACCGTGTTCTACCAGCCCATCGGGCAGTCGGAGTACCTGCTGGTGATGTCCTTCGACCGGCGGGAGCTGTCCGGGCCCTACCGCTCCGCCCAGGCCCTGCTGCTGGGGATGCTGGCGGCCACGGCGGCGCTGATGATCGCGCTGGGCCTTGGGGTCAGCGGGCACATCAGCAAGCCCGCCCGGGCGCTGAAAAAGGCCATGGAGGAGGTGGAGCGGGGCAACCTGGCCGCCCGGGTGGACATCCGCAGCGGGGACGAGATGGAGTACCTGGGCGATGGCTTCAACCGCATGGCGGAGCGGCTGGGCGAGACCATCCAAGAGGCCTACGTGGCGCAGATCTGCCAGCGGGACGCGGAGCTGAACGCGCTGAAAATGCAGATCCAGCCCCACTATCTCTATAACACGCTGGACGTGATCCGCATGAACGCTCTGGACCAGGGGGACGGCGGCACCGCCCAGCTCATCGAGAGCCTGTCCCGGCAGCTGCGCTATGTCATGGGCGACCACCGGGAGCGGGTGAGCCTGCGCCGGGAGCTGGACAACCTCCAGGAGTACGCCGTGCTCATCTCCGCCCGGTACGAGGGGCGCATCTCCATCGCCATGGAGGCGGCGGACAGCGACCTGAAGCTGCTGGTGCCCAAGCTGCTGCTCCAGCCCTTTGTGGAGAACGCCGTCAAGCACGGGCTGGTGGACCGGCCCGAGGGGGGCACCGTGCTCATCGAGGTGGAGCGCCTGCCCGACGCCCTCCAGATCATTGTGCTCAACAACGGTACGCCCATCGACCCCGGGCGGCTGGAGCACATCCGCTCCTTCCTGGGGCGCGCCGCCGTCGGCGAGCAGGACGGCGCGGGGATCGTCAGCGTGGGCATGAAGAACACCTATGACCGGATCAAGCTCAACTGCGGCCGTGATTACGGCTTCACCATGGACAGCGGCGGGAGCATGGGGACCATCGTCACCATCCGCCTGCCCATCTGGGAGGACGAGGAAGATGATGTGGAGGGTACTGCTGGCTGACGACGAGGCCGTGATCGTGAAGGGGCTGCGCCGCCTCATCGACTGGGAGGCGCTGGACATCGAGGTGGTGGGCGAGGCCATCGACGGGGAGCAGGCCCTGGCGCTGATGGAGCGCAGCCGCCCGGACCTGGTGGTGTCCGACATCCGGATGCCCAGGCTCAGCGGGCTGGACGTGATGGCCCGCTTCCCCCGGGACGGGTATGCCCCCAAGTTCATTTTCGTCAGCGGCTACGGCGAGTTTGAGTACGCCCGGCAGGCGCTGGCGGGGGGCGCGGTGGACTACCTGCTCAAGCCGGTGTCCGCCGGGGCGCTGGAAAAGGCGGTGCGCAAGGCCCTGGGCCTGATGGAGCACAGCAGCGCCGACGCCCTGTTCCGGCAGTCCTTCGGCCAGGTGCAGGAGTTTTTCGCCCAGCTCACCGCCAACCGGGAGTTTGCCGGCTCGGAGCTGTACGACAAGTTTATGGCCATGGCGGGCGCAAAACAGGCCCCGGTGTTCCGGGGCCTGTGCCTGGGGCTGTGCCAGGAGGACGAGCGCCGGCTGTCCGGCCTGCCCTACGAGCGGCAGCTTCTCCAGCGGTTCATGGCCTTCAACACCGCCCGGGAGTGGCTGGAGCGGGCCGGGCACGCCTGCTTCCTGCGCAAGGACGAGGGGCACTGCTGGTTCATGGGCATTTTTGAGCCGGGGGAACCGGCGGAGGAGATCGTGTCCGGGGCGCTGGCGGAGACGCTGCGGCGGACGGGGTGCCGCCTCCGGGCGGGGCTGGGCGGGGAGCGGGCCGCCATGGAGGAGCTGTCCGACACCTATGAGGACGCCCTGCGGGCCTTTGAGCTGTACTATTTCGACCAGCGGGAGATCCTGTGCTGGGGGGACCGGGACCGCCCCGTCCAGGCCACCAACCAGAGCTTCGACGAGGCGGTGCGGCAGGTGTTCCGCAGCATTATGGCGAAGTCGGACACGGTGCTGAACGACGTGGACCGGGTGCTGGATCAGGTAGCGGACCTCCACTGGGGCAACCGCACGGCGGCCTATAACCGGACCATGCTATTCACCGGGGACGTGTGCCAGCAGCTCTATGACAACCGGCTGCTGAAGGGGAGCTTCACCCAGCGGCAGGACGAGCTCCAGCGCAGGCTGGAGGGCTGCGACACCTTCGCCCGGCTCCGGGAGCAGCTGCGGGAGTACTACCGGGAGCTGCTGCCCCACATCTACCAAAACGCCCGGGGGCGCAGCACGGAGGAGACCGCCCGGGTGCTGCGGTACATGGAGGAACACTACGACCAGGAGATCTCGCTGAAGGTGCTGGCGGAGCTGGCCTGCGTTAGCGCCCACTATTTCAGCGCCTGGTTCAAGGCGGAGACCGGGCAGAACTACAAGGCGTACCTCACCCGGGTTCGCATGGAGCGGGCCATGGAGCTGGTGATGAACAGCGACCTGAGGACCTATGAGATCGCGGAGCGGGTGGGGTATAACAACGTGCGGCGGTTTGTGGACGCCTTCCGGGCCGCCTACGGCATGAGCCCGCTGGACTACCGCAAGCTGCACAGGCGGTGAGGGGGCGGCCGGGTAGGCGGCGCGGCGGGCCCGGATCTAAATTCAGCGGCGGCATTGGGAAATCCAATGCCGCCGCTGAATGCCTGCTGGCGGGCCCTGGGGCCCCGGCTCAGGAAAACACGGTGTGCCGGCGCCGGTAGGCGTCGTTGTCCTTCTGGCTCAGCTCACGCTCCACCTGCGCCAGCTGCCGCTTCAGCTCCCGGGTCCTGGCCCCGTCGGGCTCGGCGGCGAGCTGCTGCTCCAGCTGCTCCCGCCTCCGCCTCAGCCGCTCGATCTCCCGGTCAACCCTGCCGGTGTCGCCGGTGCAGGTTTCCTCCGGCCCGCCGGCGGCCTTCCGCGCCGGCCCCTCCGGGCCTCCGTCCCGCTCCGGACCGGCGCCGGGGGCGTCCTCCGGCCGTTCCGGGTCATCGAAATAAATTCCGGGCCGGCCGTTTTCGTCCCGCACCGGCCAGTAGCGGCCGGACGGCTCAGGGGGTTCCCCGGGGACGTATTCGTCCGTCACGGGCTTCGGGGGGCGGTCCGGTCCCTCCGCCCCCGGCCGCCGGACCGCGGGCGGCTGCGCTGCGCCGGCGGCGGACGGCAGGGGCCGCGCCCCGGAAATCATGCCGGAAATCGGTTCCATTGACAATTCCTCCAATCCGAAACAGTGTGGGCGGTACCATTCCAGTGTACCGCCCGGGAGCCGGATTGCAAGGCTTTT
Organism: uncultured Oscillospiraceae bacterium; assembly: GCA_949916125.1. Lineage (GTDB taxonomy): Bacteria > Bacillota > Clostridia > Oscillospirales > Oscillospiraceae > Enterenecus. The sequence continues at coordinate 1,695 of CATLEJ010000154.1, read as the reverse complement.
GCATTGAAACGGGCGCTGTATGTCATGAAATGTTCAGCAGCACGTTCAGGGAAAAGCGCCGGTCCGCCTTCTCCGTCAGCACCGCCCCGTGGTATTTTTCCGCCACCGACCTGATGTTGGACAGCCCGGTGCCCGCCGGGGGCAGAGGGGTGTGGTCGCAGGTGTTCTCGAAGGTGAGCATATAGAAATCCCCCTGCCGCCGCCCGAACACGCGGATGGACTGCGGCCCCTGGCCCGAGCGGCAGGCGCTGATGGCGTTGTCCAGCGCGTTGGCGAAGATGACGCACAGGTCCAGGTCGTCGATCCCGCAGGGCTGGGGCAGGAGCAGCGAGGCCTGCGCCGAAATCCCGCCCGCCGCCGCCAGCCCCAGCTTTTCCCCCAGCAGGATGTCCACCACGGGGTTGCCGGTCCGGCAGGGGAAGGACAGGGAATCCGAGACGGATTCCAGCTTCTTCAGGTAGGCCCGGCCCTCGTCCAGCCTCCCGCCGTCCAGCAGGCCGGCCAGTACGGACAGGTGGTTTTTGACGTCGTGGCGGAAGGCGCGGGTCCGCTCGTAGCGCGCCCGCGCCTCGGCGATGTATACCCGCTGCGCCCGGGCCGCCTGGGTGAGGGACTGGAGCTGCGCCTGGGCCTGGAACCCCCGGCACAGCTGCCGGAAGGCATACAGGGAGCACAGCAGCGCCGCCAGCCCCATGGCCTGTAGGATCAGCAGGCCGCCGTGCCGCCCGGCCTCCCCCGGCGGGAGGGAGGCCGCGATGGAGCGGTAGGCGGTGTGCAGAATATACAGCTGCGCGGCAAAGAAGAACAGGGTGGGGAGCAGCAGCAGCCCGATGTACCGGGCCGGGCTGTCCTCCGTCCAGCGCAGGAGCCTGCACACGGCGGCGAAGCAGCAGGCGCACAGGGCGAAGAAGACGAGCTGGGCCGCCACAAGCAAGGGATACAGCAGCGGACTGCCGATCAGGCGGGGAAAGGCCGCCGCCTGCACCGAGTTGATGACGCCGAAGGAGAGCTGCGAGATGTAAAACGCTAGCACCGCCGCCAGCCAGGACACGGGCCGCCCGTTGCCCAGCCCGAAGCGGGTCATGCCGTACAGCGCGAGCACGCCCCAGCCGAGGGGCAGCACCCCGCTGAGGGAGAGCCGGCGGGAGATGAGCTCGATGGCGCACAGGGAGAGGAAATACGCGGCAAAATGCCATGGCCGCCGCTTTTTCCCGGTGAGGCGGCCGACAAAGGCGATGTGCAGGACGCCCTGTCCCGCAAGGTTGAACCCATCCAGGAACAGGCTGAAATACTCCATGGCAGAACCTCCCCCCACAGGCTGAAACGGCCCGGCGTCATAGCTCCCCCTCCCTCATGCGGCGCAGGAGGGCCTGGGTCAGCTCCCGCTCCCGCAGGCGGGAGACGGGGATCGCCCCGCCCTGGGACAGCGTGACCTGCCCGGCCTGGCAGCCGCGCACATGGTCGAGGTTGACCAGATAGCTCCTGTGGCATTTGAAAAAGCGCCCGTCCACGCGGTGTTCCAGCTCCTCCAGTCTGGCGTAGTAATCGACGACGGTCCCGTCCCGTTTATGGAGGTAGAGCTTCCGGCCCTGCACCTCGCAGTATACGAGCTCGGCGAGGGGGAGCACCTCGCAGCCGCTGCCCCGCCGGACGGCGATGGTCTGGGCGGCCCTCCGCTCCAGCAGCCTGAGGACC
>CATLEJ010000153.1 GCA_949916125.1 uncultured Oscillospiraceae bacterium | reverse complement strand
CACCTCCTGCTGCCCAAAGGGCCGTGTCAATTTGGAATATTACTATGATAGCCCTCCAATATGTCCGCGTCAATGGGGAAACCGTAAACAAAATGTGAATTGTCCGTTGTCAGCGGCGGAAAAAGTTGCTATACTCTCCATAACGAAAGGAAGGAGGGGTCCCCATGGCCCGCATTGACAAGGTAAACTACTATCTGGACATCGCCGCCACCGTGCTGGAGCGCTCCACCTGTATGCGCCGGTGCTACGGCGCCATCATCGTGCAGAACGATGAGATCGTGTCCTCCGGCTACAACGGCGCCCCCCGGGGGCGGAAGAACTGCGGCGACCTGGGCTACTGCGCCCGGGAGGCCATGAACATCCCCTCCGGACAGCGGTACGAGCTGTGCCGCTCCGTCCACGCCGAGGCCAACGCCATCATCTCCGCCCCCCGGCGGGAGGTCTTAGGGGCCACGCTGTACATGGTGTGCCGGGACCCGGCCACCGGCGCGCTGCTCCCCGGCTCCACCTCCTGCTCCATGTGCCGGCGGCTCATCATCAACGCGGGCATCGCCAAGGTGGTCATCCGGGACACCCCCGAGGAATACCGGGTGGTGGACGTGCAGAAGGAGTGGGTGGAGCAGGACGACTCCATCCCGGAGCACCTGCGGTGAGGCGGGGCGAAGGAGCGCGGCGGGGAATGCCCGCAGGGCGTCTTCTGCGAAGCGGGCTTTGCCTCGCCGCGGCCCTGCTTCTGCCGGCGGGCTGCTCCCCCGCGCCGGTGCAGTCGGCCCCCACAGCGGAGCGCACCTTCTTCGCCATGGACACCGTCATGACCCTGCGGCTGTACCAGGGCGGGGACGAGGCGCTGCTGGAGCATTTGGAGGCCCGGGTGAGGGATCTGGAGGCCCGGTGGTCCGTCACCGCCGAGGACAGCGAGATTTACGCCTTGAACCGTGACGGCGAGGCGGAACTGTCCCCGGAGACCGAGCTGCTGCTGGACGCGGCGCTGGGCATATGCCGACGCACGGACGGGGCGCTGGACATCACCGTCTACCCCGTCCTGCGGGCCTGGGGCTTTACCACGGGGGAGTACTCCGTCCCCGATGAGGAAACCATCGCCGCCCTGCTCCCGCTGGTGGACTATACCAAAGTGGACTATGGCGGAAGAAACGCCTGCGTCCCCAAAGGCATGGAGCTCGACCTGGGCAGCGTGGCCAAGGGCTTTACCGGGGGGGATATCCTGGCCGACTATTTGAAGGGACACGGCGTCACCTCCGCCCTGCTGGATTTGGGGGGCAACATCCAGGCGGTGGGGGCGAAGCCGGACGGCTCCCCCTGGCGCATCGGGATCCGAAACCCGGCGGGGGAGGGGAACATCGGCGTGGTGGAGGTGGACAACCAGGCGGTGGTCACCTCCGGGGGCTACGAGCGGTATTTTGAACAGGACGGGGTGCGCTATTGGCACATCCTGGACCCCAAGACTGGGAAGCCCGCCCGCAGCGGGCTGGTCTCCGTCACCGTGGTGGGGGACAGCGGCGTACTCTGCGACGGGCTGTCCACCGCCCTGTTTGTCATGGGCCGGGACGGGGCCATAGAGCACTGGCGGCGGCACCGGGATTTTGAGGCGGTGCTGGTGTCGGAGGACGGCTCCGTCACCATCACCCCGGGGCTGGAGGGGCGGTTTACCCTGACGGAGCGGGGGCGGACGCCGACGGTGGCGGAGCCATGAGAAAAATTTTAGGATGTTCACGAAACTTTCACATTTATACTTGACGGCGGCGCGGGCGGATTATATAATAGGTGAGGATAATTTTGAAAAACCGCCGCGTTTTTCGCCGTTTGAGCGTTTGCGCCCCCGACCGGGCGTTTATATAGTCTATACGACCCGTCATAGATTTTCGACACTCAAATACTGCGCCCAAACCCGGTGGGCGGTTTTTCAATTATCGCGGTGCGTCTTTTCACGCATCGCGTCTTATTTTGTAACAGGAGGTGTGGAACCCAGATGCAAGTGCCAGTCTTTGTGACCGTGATCATCGCCGTGGTGGTGGGCCTGGCGTGCCTTATCATCGGGGCCGTGCTCGGCTACCAGCGGCGAAAAGCCGCCGCCGAGCGGGAGATCGGCTCCGCCGAGGAGGAAGCCCGCCGCATCATCAACGACGCCATCAAATCTGCCGAGAGCAAAAAGCGGGAGGCCACCGTCGAGGCCAAGGAGGAAATCCTCAAGGCCCGCAGCGAGTTCGACAAGGAGGTCAAAGACCGCCGCAATGAGCTCCAGCGCCAGGAGAACCGGCTGAACTCCAAAGAGGAAAACCTGGACCGAAAGCTGGAGAACCTGGAGCGCAAGGAGGAGAACGTCTCCGCCCGGATCGCCCAGCTGGAGAAGGAAAAGCAGGAACTGGACGGGCTGAAGAACAGCCAGATGGAGCTACTGGAGCGCATCTCCGGCCTGACGGTGGAGGAGGCCAAGCGCTACCTCATCGAGCAGCTGGAGGACGACGTGACCCACGAGCAGGCCCTGAAGCTCAAGGAGATCCAGGCCCGCTACAAAGAGGAGGCGGAGACCTACGCCCGGGAGCAGATCGCCCTGGCCATCCAGCGGTGCGCCGCCGACCATGTGGCGGAGGCCACCGTGTCCGTGGTACCCCTGCCCAACGACGAGATGAAGGGCCGGATCATCGGCCGGGAGGGCCGCAACATCCGCACTCTGGAGACCATGACCGGGGTGGATCTCATCATCGACGACACCCCCGAGGCCATCACCGTGTCCTGCTTCGACCCGGTGCGCCGGGAGATCGCCCGGCTGGCCCTGGAAAAGCTCATCCTGGACGGCCGCATCCACCCCACCCGCATCGAGGAGATGGTGGAGAAGGCCAAGCGGGAGGTGGACGCCACCATTCGGGCCGAGGGCGAGCGGGCCGTGTTCGAGACCAACGTCCACGGGCTCAATCCCGAGCTTGTGAAGCTGCTGGGCCGCCAGCACTACCGCACCAGCTTCGGCCAGAACGTGCTCAACCACTCCATCGAGGTGTCCCAGCTGGCGGGCCTGCTGGCCGCCGAGATCGGCGTCAACGTGGCCGAGGCCAAGCGGGCGGGGCTGCTCCACGACCTGGGCAAGTCCATCGACCACGAGGTGGAGGGCTCCCACGTGCAGATCGGCGTGGAGCTGGCCCGGAAGTACCGGGAGAGCGAGAACGTGATCCACGCCATCGAGGCCCACCACGGCGACGTGGAGGCCCGCACCATCGTGGCCTGCCTGGTGCAGGCCGCCGACGCCATTTCCGCCGCCCGTCCCGGCGCCCGCAAGGAGAACGTCGAGTACTACATCAAGCGGCTGGAGAAGCTGGAGGAGCTGACCTCTTCCTTCCCCGGGGTGGACAAGGCCTTCGCCATCCAGGCGGGCCGGGAGGTGCGCATCATGGTCAACCCGGAGGACGTGCCCGAGGATCGCATGGTGCTGCTGGCCCGGGAGATCGCCAAGAAGATCGAGGACGAGCTGGAGTATCCCGGCCAGATCAAGGTGAACCTGATCCGGGAGACCAAGGCGATCGAATACGCCAAGTAAAGGGCCCGGGGGGGCCCTGCGGGGCGTTCCTTTCTGCTCGTGCAGAAAGGAACCGAAAGACACGCTTAAGGGGGGAACCGCCGGATCGCGCTGCGCGCTTAGGCGGTTTCCCCCTTAAGAATCCCCCTTTTACGGGGGCTGTCAGATCGGAGGGTGGGTGGTGACCCTTCCGGCGCGGAGGTTATACGGACGCGGGGCCCCCTATTTTCGCTGCCGCTGCTTGGTGTAGGTACTGAGAAGTGGGCGGCGTCCACGTCAGATGCGCCTGGGTGCCGTGTGGTGCCGCACGGGTGCGTGTCGGGTGCGCTGCTTGCGCTGGGGTGGTTAGCCTGAGAAGCTCAGGCGCCAACCGAGGGCACCACCTGTGACAGTCCCCACACACGGGCGGCAGCACCAATGGGGATGACACCATTCCAGAGGGCAAGCGCCGGTCACTCCCCCGCCCCGCAAAATCGGCGGTCTTTGACCTAAATGGGGGTTCTTAGGGGGCGCTGGTCCCCGGTGGGGACCGTCCAGCGCCGACCGAGCCGAAGGCGAGACGGCCGACTAAGGACGCGAAGCGTCCGCCGGCGGCCACCCCCTGAGCGTTCTCTTTGGTTACTTTCTCTCACGGGAGAGAAAGTAACGGCGCTGAGCGCCGGTGGCGCTTGTCCAGCGCCGACCGAGCCGACGGCGAGAACCCCGGCAGGGAGCCCCTGCCAAGAAGGAGGAACCTATGGAATTGTTTCAAAGCCCCCAGTTTGAGGATCGGGAATGGGTACGGCCCCTGCTTGCCGCCGAGGCCAGCCCCGCCTGCGAGTACAACTTCACCAACATCTACCTGTGGAGCCGGGCCTACCCCCAGCAGATCGCCCGCCTGGGCGGCCGCCTGCTGGTGCGCATCCAGGGCTCCCTGGGCCTGTGTTACCTCTACCCGGCGGGCAGCGGCCCCCTGGCCCCGGCGGTGGACGCCCTGGCCGCCGACGCCGCCGCCAACGGAGTGCCCCTCACCCTGGTGTGCGTCACGGAGGATCAGCGCGCCGCGCTGGAGGCGGCCTGCCCGGGCCGCTTCGCCTTCCAGGAGGATCGGGACGGCTTCGACTACCTCTACGACGTGAACCGGCTGGCCGACCTGCCGGGGAAGAAGCTCCACGCCAAGCGCAACCACATCCGCCGCTTTGACGAGCAGTTCCCCGACTGGCTGCTGGAGGACATCACCCCCGCCAACGTCCCCGAGTGCGTGGAGCTGGAGCGCCAGTGGGCCGCCATCCGCCAGGAGGAGGCCGGGGAGGATGTGGAAACGGTGTCCGAGGAGACCATCGCCCTCATCGAGGCCCTCTACCACATGGACAAGCTGGGGCTGGAGGGGGCGCTGATCCGGGCGGACGGCTCGCCGGTGGCCTTCTCCCTGGGCGGCTTTATCACCCCCGAGGTGTTCGACGTGAACTTTGAGAAGTCCTTCGGCGACATCCAGGGGGCCTACCCCGCCATCAACCGGGAGCTGGCCCGGCTCATCCGCAGCCGCCACCCCCAGGTCAAGTGGTTCAACCGGGAGGACGACATGGGGCTGGAGGGGCTGCGGAAGGCCAAGCTGTCCTACTATCCCGATCTCCTGCTGACCAAATACACCGCCCGGGAGGTGGGCCGGTGATCCAGATCCACCACGCCCGGGCGGGGGAGCAGGCCGCGGCGGAGGCCCTGTGGACGGACGCCTTCGGGGACAGCCCGGAATTCCAGCGGGAGTTTTACCGCCTGTGCGCCCCGGAGGGCCCCCTGGTGCTCACCGAGGACGGGGCGCTGCGGGCCATGCTGGCCCTGCCCCAGGTGTTTCTGTCCTTTGGGGAGGGCGCCCCGGTGCGGGCGGGATACATCTATGCCCTGGCCACCGCCTCAGACTGCCGGGGACAGGGCTGGGCCTCTATGCTGATCGAGACGGCGGCGGGGCTGGCTCGGAACCGGGGGCTGGGCTGCCTGCTCACCGTCCCGGCGGAGCCGGGGCTGTTCGGTTTTTTTGCCAAAAACGGCTTCCAGCCGGGGTTTTATCTCCGGGAGCTGGCGGCGCAGCCCGTCCCCACCCCGGTGGAGGCTGTGTCCCCGGAGGGGTACGCCGCCCTGCGGGAGGGCCTGCTGGCGGGCCGGGCCCACACCGTCTATCATTCAGGCCAGCTGGCCTTCCAGCGAGCCATGTGCCCCCACCCCGGCAGCGGGCTGTACCGGCTGGAGCTGGCCCACGGCCCCGGCTGCGCCGCCGTGGAGAACTGGCCCGGCGCCCCAGTGGCAAAGGAGCTGCTGTGCGCCCCCGGTGATGAGGAACAGGGGGCGGCGGCCTGCGCCGCGCTGTGCGGGGCCGCGGTGACGGCCCGCGTCCCGGCGGGTGCGGCGGACGGACGGCC
>CATLEJ010000152.1 GCA_949916125.1 uncultured Oscillospiraceae bacterium | reverse complement strand
ACCTCCAGCAGCCGCTTTTCAATGCCCGGCGGGGTGTTCTCGTCCCCGACGTAGGCGGAAAAGCGCAGGTCCGCGCCCTGGTGGGCGGCGGACACCTCCGCCAGGGCGGCGTCCGTCTCATAGCGCCCCCGGTTCCCGTCCGCCAGGGTGGAGAAGCCCGACATGGCGGCGCACACCCGCTCGTATACCCCCTGGGAGTAGAAAAACTCCAGGAAGGCCGTGGCCGCGGCGTACCGCTCCGGGTCGTTGGCGCAGCCGGCGGTGACGGCCCAGAACACGTCCACGCTCTCCCCGGCCACCACCAGGCCCGCCTCGTTGGGGACATAGAACCACCCCGGCTCCAGCGCCGGGTTCAGCGCCAGCGCGTCCCGCATCAGCCAGGGGCCGGAGAACACCATGGCCGCCTCCCCCTCCGCCAGGTGCCAGGCCAGGGCGGCGTCGGGGGTATTCTCCCACTCCCGGTCCACGCAGCCCCGCCGGAACAGCTGGGACAGGTGGGTCAGCATCTCCGTCACCAGCGGGTCCCCCCAGTCCCGCTCCCCGGCGGCGCACAGGGCCAGGAACTCCGGCTCCCGGCTGAGCACGTCGGCGCGCAGGAAGTGGTTCATCCAGTACTCCATGTGCCACAGGTCGCCGCCCCCCACCCCCAGGGGGGTGACTCCCTGCCGGCGCAGGGCGGCGCACAGGGCCAGGAATTCCTGATGGTCCGCGGGGGGCTCCAGGCCGTACTGGGCGAACAGCGCCTTGTTGTAGACCACCCCGGTGGTGACGCCCAGCGCCGCCACCCCGTAGGCCTCGCCGTCCACCCGGCACACCGTGTCCACCTGGGCGCACAGCCCCTCCGGCAGGGGGGCCAGCAGGCCGTTTTCCGCAAAACGGTAGGGCTCCTTGAGCTGCACCACGTCCCCCAGCTCGTCCCGGGCGATGAGCCTGGTCAGGGTGTCCTCGTATACCTCGTCCTCATAGCGGATCTGGTAGTCGATGTGTATGCCGGGGTTGGCCTGCTCGAACTGCCGGACTACCTCCTCCACGCAGGCGTTCCACTGGCTGTTCTGGAAGGCGTATACCAGGGTGATGGTGACGTCCCGCCCGGGTTCCGCCTCCGCCGCCGGGCGGAGGCGGACGGCCAGCACGGCGGCCAGCGCCGCCAACGCCGCCAGCAGCGCCGCCCCGGCGGCGGTCCGGCGTTTTGTCCAGGCTTTCACGGCGCCTCCCCCTTTCTGCGGCGGTATCCGCCTGTTCTGACCCCATATGCACAGCATAGCACAGCCCGGCGGATTTGAAAAGCAAATCAAACGGAAATACGGCCCGGGGCCGCGGTTCGCTCTACCGCGGCCCCGAACCTATTGTGAGGAAGGAGCTTGCAATATATAGGGTGGAGCTCAGCCGCGGTCCTCGGCGTTGGCGTCCTTCATCTTCAGCATGGGGATGGTGGTAATGATACCGAAGGCCACCACCGCCAGAAGGATGCCGTAGCCCAGGGTGCCCTTGCCCTGCTCCATGAGGACGGTCATCATCATGGCGGCCACGGCGGAGGGGATGAGCTGGATGGCCATGATGACCCGGTTGGCGGACTGGTACTCCCGCCGGCCGAACATGAAGCTGACGGAGGCCGGGTGCATGGTGGGCACGCCGCCGGTCATGCAGGCCACGCCGAAGCCCCACAGGATCAGCATGGGCACGTTGCAGGCGCCGGTCTCGGCCACGGACTTGGCCTGCGTCATCAGGCCGATGACGGGGAAGAACTCGGTGATGCCCAGGATCAGGGAGGCGATGGGGGTGCCCAGCTTGTCGTCGATGACGCCGAAGATAAAGGACATCCCGATACCGATCAGCACGCCCAGGCTCAGCCACGCGATCACCTGGCCCACCCACAGGACCATGACGCCGCTGCCTTCCATGCCGCCCATGCCCTGGAACATACCGCCCAGCTCACCGGCCGCGACCTTATCCGCGTTGGTGGCAACCAACGTAGTGAACCACGCCACCATGGAGCCCATGCAGGCGTTGATGACGAACTGGAACGCGCCGTAGTTGCAGATCAGGATCCAGGACTTCTTCTGCTTGAGCACCTCGCCCACGCTGAGCTGGACCTCGTCGCCCGCCTCGGACTTGGGGGCGTGGTCCGCGCCGTCTGGGAACAGGCCCACCTCCTCCGGCGTGTCGCGGATGAACAGCACCACCAAGACGGCCACCACCACCAGCAGGATCGCCAGGCCCACATAGAAGGGACGGTAATCGCCGCCCAGCTTCTTGGTGATAAAGTCGGTCATGGCGGAGGTGCCGATGAGGGAGAACAGGGGGGAGCCCAGGGTGACGATGCCCAGCACGCGGCCCCGGTAGCGGATGAACCAGGAGGCGGCCAGCTGGAAGCCCGCCATCTGCAAACACATACAGGCGCAGCGCACCGCGAACAGGGAGATCCAGAACAGGGTGTAATTGCCCACCACGGCGGGATCGCCGGGGGCGTGCTCGGCCACCTTCAGCGCGGGGTTGATGGCGGCGATGCCGTTGGCGGCCACGATGCCCAGGCAGCCCAGAGCGGACACGGCAATGCAGGGGATCAGGGTCTTGCGCACGCCGAACTTGATGAAGCAGGTGCCGAATACAAAGGTCAGGGCGATGCATACGAAGTTGCCCACCGTCATGGGCAGCTGGGTGGAGGTCTTGGTCCAGGCGGAATAGCCCTGGATGATGTTGATCTGGTCGTTCTGCAGGCCGGAGTACAGGAACATGAACACCACGCCCAGCAGGCAGAAGGCTATGGTGTAGCCGGCAAACTTCTTGTTTTTTACCATGGTTTTCTCTCCCTTTTCAGGTTTTCCCATTCTCCCGCCCAACGGGCGGGAGAATGAGTTCAACACTCAGTTGTTTTGGATGAACTCGATGAGCACGCCGGAGCAGTCCCGGACGAACATCACGTTGTTGCCCTCCATCATCACCTCGTGGGCGATGTCCACCCCGTTGGCCACGAACTTCTCCTTGAGGGCCGCCATGTCGGGCACCTCAAAGGCCACGTGCTTGGTGCCCACGGTCTGTAGATCGGAGTTGGGGGTGAGCCGGTCCTCCGGGATGGGCTTGGGGTTGTCGTACTCAAACAGCTCGATCTCGAAGTCCCCGTTGCGGATGAAGCAGATCCGGGCCTTCAGCGGGGGGACGTAGTCGTCCTTCACCAGCTCGAAGTCCAGGTTCTTCTTGTACCATTCCAGGGCTTCCTCCATATTGTTCACGCTGATGCCCACGTGGAGCGCTTTATAGATCATCGCCGCGTCCTCCTTTCAATCAGGCCTCGACCACCAGCCGGCCGCCGCCAGCCAGGGCGTACTCCGCCGCCTCGCCGCCGCGGACGGTGACGGTCACCCCGGCGGGGGCGTCGATCTGGGCGGGGTTCACGTCGGTGAGCAGGGTCACGTCGGAGTCGGCGCAGGCGATCCACTTGCTGCCCGCGTCCATGGACAGGTTGGCCCCCTTGATGGCCCCGGTGAGGGTGGTGGATTTCAGCTCCACCCACATATCCCGGGTGGTGTCCTCGTGGAGCAGGTCGCCAGACACGGCCATGCCCGCCATGCGCACGTTTACGCCGTAGGGCGGCTCGGTGACCTTGGTGGCGCAGGGGTCGTCGTTGACGATGGTATGCACCAGCACCCCGGCCTCAGAGGCGATATCCACCTCCGTCAGATCGATCAGGGCGTTGTGGCTCTTGATGAGGAAGGCCTCCTTCTTCGTGCGGATCCGCCCACCGGATACGGTGACGTCGGCCACCTCCTCCTGCCAGCCGTTGACGCAGTGCATCAGGGCGAAGTAGGTGCCGCAGTCCGCCTGGCAGCCGGTGAAGGTCATGTCGCAGTTGCCCGCCAGGATGGCGGCCATGCGGGCCATCTCCAGGTTGCAGCGGTTGAACACGTCGTGGCAGCCGGGGTCAGCGTAGGCGCCGTAGCCGTTCTTGGTGCACACGATGTCGCAGTCGTTGGCCTCCAGGTACACATAGCCCTCGGAGGACTCGGTGGACAGGGCGGCCCAGCCGTCGCAGATGATCTTGCTGCGGTAGAAGAAGCTCTGGGAGTTGGACATGGTGCAGTGGGTGCGGGTGTTGCCCTCGATCTCCAGGGGGGGAGGCGGGGTGGACATGAGGGCGTCGGGGGCGGGGATGTGCTCGCCATAGGGGATGCCGTGGGACCAGATGACGGAGTCGTACACCTTGAGGACGGAGCCCTCCTCGGCGGCGGTGGAATATTTGGTGCGACCGGTGGTGTCGATCACCGCGTCGCGCAGGGTGAGCTTGGCGCCGTACTTGGCCGCCGCGCCGCTGGCCGGGCCGCCGATGCCCTCGCCGTCCCCGGCCAGGGAGATGTACGCGCCCTCCACCGTCACGTCGGTGGAAGCGCCCTCGGCGTAGATGCCGCCCTCCCGGCCGTCGTAGGCCACCACCTTCAGGCCGGCCACCTCTTTGTCGGTGACATCGCCGCCGTAGAAAACGGAAGGGTTGTCGATGTTCGCCTTGCCGTCCTTGACGTGGACGGCGGCCACCGCGTCGGCGGCGGGGGCGAACCAGTTCACCGGCTCCTTCCCCGGGTTGAGGATGGAGTTGACGCCGGTGATAATGTCCGCCATGGTGAGCATATTCACGCTGGGCTTGCGGGCGGGCTTTTCCACTTGCCTGCCCCGGATCTGCTTGGATTCCATAGGTACCGCTCCTTCTCACACATAAAATTTTGTGGTTGAACCGCCATCCATGTTCTGGTTTTGATTATTCCATACAAACGGCAAAGCCTCAATGACGTTTTTTTCGATAAATATGACATTTTCTTAGAACCCGGCCCGGAGCCATTGCTTTTTTACAGCCGGGATGAAATAATGCAGCTGAACCCCCCAAACCGCCGTCCATCCATACCATTTCCGACATGGTTCATTCCATCACATTTAAATTGTCAGGAGGAAACTGTTTATGAAAACCCTGTACGCCCAGGTATCCAAGGGCCTCGTGGAGCTCAAGGAGAAGGAGCTGCCCGCCCCCGGCCCCGGCCAGCTGCTGCTGAAGGCCCACTACTCCACCATGAGCCCCGGCACCGAGAACGCCCTGATGAACGGCTTCATCGTCCCCCTGCCCACCAGCATCGGCTACAGTATGTGCGCCACCGTGGAGGCCGTGGGCCCCGGGGTGGACGAGTTTGAGGTGGGCGACGTGGTGGTCACCACCGGCGAGCACGCCCAGTACCTCATCATGGACGCCATCAACTGCACCCCCGCGCCGAAAAGCGTGGACAAGAAACAGGCCGCCTTCTGGAACCTGGGCCACACCGGGATGTACGCCGTGCGCCAGTCCAAGCTCCAGTTCGGCGAGGCCGCCGTGGTCATGGGCCAGGGCTTTGTGGGCGCCATCACCGCCCAGGTGGCCCGGCTGGCCGGGGCGGTGCCTGTCATCGTCACCGACCTGTCCAACGAGCGGCTGGACATGGCCCGCAAGATGGGCGTCACCCGGGCCATCAACCCCAAGGAGGACCCGGAGGGGCTGCAAAAGGCAGTTGACGAGCTGTGCGGCGGCAGCGTCCCCGTCATCTTCGAGGCCACCGGCTCCCGCCAGCCCCTGGAGCAGGCCTTCGAGATCGTGGGCGAGCGGGGCCGGGTGGTGATGATCTCCCAGGTCCACGGCGAGACCATGCCCAACTACGACGACAACCTGATGCAAAAGGGCGCCAGCCTCATCGGCACCTATGTGAACTCCCGGCCCTTCGCCCTGCGCCGGGCCGACCTGGAGATCCAGGGCGTGTGGCCCCCGGTGATGAACTCCAAGCTGCGCCGGTTCGCCAGCCTCATGGGCAACACCTGCGACGAGGACATCCGGGTGTTCCTCAGCCTCATCGCCTACGGCTACCTGAACATCGAGCCGCTGATCACCCACCGCTTCCACTACAAGGACATGACCGCCGCCTACGAGAAGGTGTGGAACCAGGACCCCGACCTCATCGGCGGGCTGATCTCCTGGGAGGACTGATCCGGCGGGCACAGGTTCCGGACGTCACAGTGCGCAAAAAATCCGCGGACCCCGAACAGGGGTCCGCGGATTTTTTCACCGCCTTCGTTTTACCGCCCACACGGCGCCCAGCGCCGCCGTGCCCGCCGCCAGCGCCAGGCCGTCCGCCCAGGCGCCGCCGCAGGCCCGGAGGTAGAGGGTGATGGGCATCCACCGGATTACCGGAGCCAAGGGAGGTATGAGCAGGGACAGGTCCAGCAGCACCGGGGAGAGGAGCAGTCCCGCCGCGGGG
>CATLEJ010000151.1 GCA_949916125.1 uncultured Oscillospiraceae bacterium | reverse complement strand
CGGGCCTGGCCCGCCGAAACCCTTCGGAGATTTTTCTGCTCGGGCCGGCAACGCCGAGTCTTGCCTATTGGCTCGGTCGGCGCGGGGCGGTCGCCACTGGCGACCAGCGCCCCTGTGCAATTCGCAGCTGGGCGGCGAATTTGCGGCGCACCTGCGCCGCGGCCCAGAAGGGCCGTATTTTGCGCTGAGCCGAATCTGCCGCCTGCCCGTGGAAGCCCTTTCTGATTCAGGCGGACGGAGCCTGTCTCATATTCCTGAAAATGGATATCCATATGACAGGCCGGGTCATATTGTTCATTTTACGTGCAAAGGGCTTGCGGATTTCGGGAGGAAGTGGTAGAATCATTACCAGAATGGGAGGTTCCTACAGACGCCCCATTTGCTTCCTACAAAGTGAAAGAGGTGAGGAATTGATGTCTTTTGAGGCCATTCAAAAGGTCACAGAGGCCGAGCAGGCCGCCCGTGACCGGAAGGCCGGCGCCGCGGACGAGGCAAAGCGCATTGTGGCGGAGGCGGAACGCGCCGCAAAGCAGCGTGTTGCCGACACACGCGCGCAGGCGGAGGAGACGGTGAAGGCAATGCTGGCCGAAGCTGAGGCCAGGGCCGGGGAGCGCTCCGCCCAGGCGCTGGCCGACAACGCCGCCCAGTGCGAGGCGCTGAAGCAGGCCGCGCGCAGTCGGCTGGACCAGGCCGCCGACCTTATTGTTGGAAGGGTAGGGAACAGCTGATGGCAATCGTAAAAATGAAGCGGCTGCGCCTGCTGGCCCTTCGCGATCACCGGGAACACCTGCTGCGCCTGCTGCAAAGCCTGGGGTGCGTGGAAATCCGGGAGCCGGCCATCGACCTGTCCGATCCGGAGTGGTCGGCCCTGGCCAAGCCGGAGGGCGAGGGGCTGGCAAAGGCCAGGGAGCAGGAGCAGCAGATCGACAGCGCCCTGACCGTCCTGGCCAGGTACGCACCCGCCAAGGACGGCCTGCTGGCCGCCCGGCCTACGCTCACGGAGGAGCAGCTCTTTGACGACGGGGCATACGCGGACGGCCTCGCCGCCGCCTGGCAGGTCACCGACGGCGAGCGTGCGCTGGCCCAGTGTATGGCCGAGCAGGCCAAGCTCCAGACCCAGAAGGCGTCCCTGGAGCCGTGGCTGCCTTTGGATGTGCCCCTGGAAACGGAGGGGGACGCCACGGTGCCCGTGATCTTCGGCGCGGTGCCCGCCAGGGTGGAATTTGCCGCCCTTGAGGCGGCGGTGGCCCAGGCCGCCGAGCTGGCCCAGCTGTTTCCCGCGGGCAGCGACCGGGAGCTGCGGTACTTCCTGCTGGTGTGCCATGCCAGCGTGCTGTCCGACTGCACCGACGCCATGCGGCCCTTCGGGTTCTCCCGGGTCACCCTGCGCGGGTGGACGGGGACGGCGGCGGACAATATCCGCCTGCTGGACAACCGCATCGCCGCCCTGGAGCGGCAGGCGGCGGAGCACAGGGCCCATATCGCCTCTATGGGCGGCAAGCGGGACCTGCTGCGGCTGTGCGCCGACCGGGCCGCCCAGGAAATCGGCCGGGAGGAAAACAAGGCCCGGCTCATTGACACAGACGCCGCCTTCCTGCTGGAGGGCTGGGTGCCCGCCGACAGGGAGCCGGAGCTGGCCGGTGTGCTGGGCGGCTTCACCTGCGCCTGGGAGACGGCCGACCCCGCCCCCGAGGAATACCCCGAGGTGCCCGTCAAGCTGAAAAACAACGTGGTCACCCGCTCCATGAACACCATCACGGAGATGTACTCCCTGCCCGCCTACGACGGTGTGGACGCCAACCCCCTGATGGCACCCTTCTTTATCGTGATCTTCGGGCTGATGATGGCGGACATGGCCTATGGCCTGCTGATTATGCTGGGCACGGGGATCTTCCTGAAAAAGGCCAGGCCCAAGAACCCGTACTTTATGGAGATGTTCTTCTGGTGCGGCATCAGCACCTTTGTCGTGGGGGCGCTCACCGGCGGCTTCTTCGGGGACTTCATCCCCCAGCTGCTGGCCATGATGGGCATCCAGTTCACCATGCCCGCCCTGTTCTCCCCCATGAACGACACCCTGGCCATCATGGTGGGTTCGGTGGCGCTGGGCTTCGTCCAGATCATCACCGGCATGGCCGTCAGCGTCTGCCACAAAACCAAGAAGGGTGACTTCCTGGACGCCCTGTTCGACGAGATCGCCTGGTGGATCATCCTGGCGGGGCTGGTCGTCTGGCTGTGCGGATCCATGCTGGCGGTGCTGCCCCCGGTGTTCGGCACCGTGGGGCTGGGTATGCTCATCGTGGGAGGCCTCATGCTGGCGCTGGGCGGCACCCGGAAGGCCAAGGGCTTCGGCAAGCTCACCAGCCTTGTGGGCATCGTCTACAACGGCGTCACCGGGTTCTTCAGCGACGCGCTCTCCTATGTCCGGATCATGGCCCTGATGCTGTCCGGCAGCGTCATCGCCTCGGTGTTCAATACCCTGGGCGCCACCACGGGGATCGTCCCGGTGTTCATCGTAATCTCCCTGCTGGGCAATCTGCTGAACTTCGCGCTGTGCGTGCTGGGCGCTTATGTCCACGACCTGCGTCTGCAATGCCTGGAGTTCTTTGGACGGTTTTATGAAGAGGGCGGAAAGCCCTACCGGCCTTTGTCAGTCGATACAAAATATGTAGATATCATTAAGGAGGAAAACTAACATGGAAGCATTCTTCAATTTCTTTGACGGCCAGGCCCTGGCCTTCCTCGGCGCCGCCATCGCGGTGGCCATGTGCTGCGTAGGCTCCGCCAAGGGCACCGGCATGGCCGGCGAAGCGGCCACCGGCGTGGTGTCCGAGTCCCCCGAGAACTTCTCCAAGTGCCTGATCCTCCAGGTGCTCCCCGGCACCCAGGGCCTGTACGGCCTGGTGGCGTGGTTCATGGTGATGCTGAACATCGGCGTGTTCGGCGGCAGCCCCGTGAGCAGCGTCCAGCAGGGTATGGCCTATTTCGCCGCCTGTATGCCCATCGCCTTCGGCGGCCTGCTGTCCGCCATCGCCCAGGGCCGCGTGGCCGCCGCCTCCGTGAACATCGTGGCCAAGCGTCCGGAAGAGTCCACCAAGGGCATCATCCTGTGCGGTATCGTGGAGTTCTACGCCATCCTGTCCCTGCTGGCGTCCATCCTGCTGGTCATGAACGCGGGGTAAGCATGGGCCTATACCAAACAAGCGAGGAAAGGCGGTAAACCAAACACATGAACGGAATTGAAAAGATTACCGCGCGCATCCAGCAGGACGGCCAGAAGGAGATCGACGCCATCCTGGCCGAGGCCCGCGCCAAGGCCACCCAGATCACCGCCCAGGCTGAGGCGGACGCCAAGGCCGCCGGGGATGAGATCCTGGCCCAGGGCCGCCGGGCCGCGGCGGAGCGGGAGGAGCGTATGGCGTCCACCGCCCAGATGGAGTGCCGCAAGGCCGTGCTGTGTGCCAAGCAGGAGGTCATCGAGGAGGCGTTCCAGCTGGCTCACAAGAAGCTGCTGGCCCTGCCCACCGAGCAGTATGTGGCCCTGCTGGCCGACCTGGCCGTGCAGGCGTCCGCCACCGGGAAGGAAAAGCTGATCTTCTCCCCCAGCCACCGCGCCCAGGTGGGCAAGGCGGTGGTGATGGCGGCCAACAAAAAGCTGGCCGAGGCCGTGGCCCCCAAACTGCCCGAGGAGGTCACCAGCTCCAAGGCCGGGGCTATCCTGGACAAGGTGGTCACCGGCGCGTCCGCCGTGCTCAGCGGCACCGGGATGCTCACCCTGGCGGAGGAGACCCGCCCCATGGACGGCGGCTTCATCCTCAGCGACGGCGCGGTGGAGGTCAACTGCACCTTTGACACCCTGATCCGGCTCCAGCGCGGCGCGCTGGCCGGCGAGGTGGCCAAAGTGCTGTTTGAATAAAGCCCCTTTCAGGCTGAATGTGAAAGGGGGAAACAACTTGTCTAAGAAAATCAAGGAAACCGATTTCCTGTCCATCTCCGCCCGGGTGCGGGTGATGGAGACCCGGCTGCTCACCGCGGAGCGGATGGAGCGCATGATCGAGGCCCGGGACGCCGCGGAGGCCGCCAAGGTGCTGGGCGAGTGCGGTTACCCCGACCTGGCCGAGGTCACCCCTTCCGCGGTGGAGGATATGCTGGCCCAGGCCCAGGGCGCGCTGTTCGAGGACCTGGGCAAGGCGGTGGACGATCCCCCGCTGCTGGACGTGTTCCGCTGTAAATACGACTACCACAACGCCAAGACGCTGGTGAAGGCGGCGGCGCTGGGGCTGGACCAGGACCGGCTGCTCCTGCGGGGCGGGCGGTACGCGCCGGAAAAGCTGGCGGAGGACTTCCGCCGGGAGGACCTGCGCGCCTGCACGCCCGAATTCCAGGAGGCCGTGGCCCACGCCCGGGAGCTGCTGGGTTCCTCCGGCGACCCCCAGCAGGCCGATTTTGTGCTGGACCGGGCTTACTATGGGGAGCTGACGGCCATGGCGAAGGAGTCCGGGAGCCAGTTTCTGAAGGGCTACGTGACCCTGGCCATCGACGGGGCCAACCTGCGCTCCGCGGTCCGCGCCGCCAGGCTGGGCAAGGGCCCGGACTTCCTGCGGCTGGTGCTGGTGGACGGGGGCACAGTGTCCCCGGCGGATCTCGCCATGACCCCCGGCCCGGATCTGGCGCGGCTGTTCCACAGCTCGCCCCTGTCCGCCGCGGCGGAGGCGGGCGCCGCCCTGGCCGTGCCCAACGGCGGGCCCCTCACCGACTTCGAGCGCCTGTGTGACGACGCGCTGATGGCCTATATGGCAAAGGCCCGGATGATCCCCTTCGGGGAGCAGCCCGTGGCGGCTTATCTCTACGCCCGGGAGGCGGAGGCCACCGCCATCCGCATCATCCTCACCGGCCGCATGGCCGGCATCGACGGCGCCACCATCCGGCAGCGCCTGCGCCGGGCCTACTGTTAAGGGGGGAGACTTTATGGCAAACAGCTATCAGATCGCCGTGCTGGGCGACAAGGACAGCGTCATGGGCTTCAAGGCCCTGGGGCTGACGGTCTTCCCCGTGGAGAGTGTGGAGCAGGCCCGCTCGACGCTGCACCGCATCGCCAAGGAAGATTTCGCGGTGGTGTATCTCACCGAGCAGTACGCCGCCCAGATGCCGGCGGATATCGCCCGGTACAAGGACGAGCTCACCCCGGCGATTATCCTCATACCCGGCAAAGAGGGCAGCCTGGGCCTGGGCATGGCCAACATCAAGAAGTCGGTGGAACGGGCGGTTGGGGCGGATATTTTGTAGAAGCGCGAGAATAGCCGCGCAGGGGAGCTTGGAACGGAGCGAAGGCAAAAGCCCAGCCGCCGCGGGGCGGAGGCGGGTTTTGCCTGAGACGGAGCGAAAGCGACCCGGCGGCGCGGCCAATTCGAGCGTGACAATGCTACTGACAGGCAACGTATTCTTTTTAACAAAGACCTTTATGAAAGAAGGTATGCAGACCTATGGGAAAAGTAGTTAAGGTCTCCGGCCCCCTGGTGGTGGCCACCGGCATGGCGGACGCCAATATGTCCGACGTGGTGCGCGTGGGCCCCGAGCGCCTGATCGGTGAGATCCTCACCATGAACGGCGACTCCGCCTCCATCCAGGTCTATGAGGAGACCTCCGGCCTGGGCCCCGGCACCGAGGTGGTGACCACCGGTTCCCCCATGAGCGTGGAGCTGGGCCCCGGCATGATTGAGAACATCTATGACGGCATCCAGCGCCCGCTGGAGAAGATCATGGAGAAGGTCCACGGCAACAACCTGCCCCGCGGCGTAGAGGTGCCCCCCATCGACCCCGACAAGCTGTGGGACTTTACCCCCGTTGCCAAGGCTGGCGACAAGGTGGTGGGCGGCGACATCATCGGCACCGTCCCCGAGACCCCGGTGGTGCTCCACAAGATCATGGTGCCCCCCAACCTGAAGGGCACACTGAAAAGCGTGGCGGCCGCGGGCCAGTACAATGTCCACCAGACGGTAGCGGTTCTGACGAAGGACGACGGCGCCGAGGTGGAGCTGTCCATGAGCCAGCGCTGGCCCGTCCGTGTGGGCCGCCCCTACAAGCACAAATATCCACCCGTCAAGCCCCTGTCCTCCGGCCAGCGGATTGTGGACACCTTCTTCCCCGTGGCCAAGGGCGGCACCGCCGCCATCCCCGGCCCCTTCGGCTCCGGCAAGACGGTGATGCAGCACGCCCTGGCCAAGTGGTCGGACGTGGACATCGTGGTGTATATCGGCTGCGGCGAGCGCGGCAACGAGATGACCGACGTGCTGCGGGAGTTCCCCGAGCTGGTGGACCCCCGCACCGGCGAGACGCTGATGAAGCGCACGGTGCTCATCGCCAACACCTCCGATATGCCGGTGGCCGCCCGTG
>CATLEJ010000150.1 GCA_949916125.1 uncultured Oscillospiraceae bacterium | reverse complement strand
GTATAGGTGCCCTGCTCCGAACCCGGAACCACGTAACCGCAAGCCCAGCACCTCTGGCAAAACGTGACGGACTTATAGGCCGCAAGCCCCTCAGAGTAGCCGGACCCGTAAACACCGTCCACTATCCTATGCGCCTCGGTCATCTCCCGGCCGCAGCGGCAGACGCCCTTGTGGTTCGTCTCACCGTCCGGGACGGGGTTCTCTAAAATACAGTTCCCTGTCCCATTCGTTTTGCCGCAGGCCGAACAGCTTATGCTGTGCCGGTTCTGCCCCTCCCCCTCTATGGGGGCATAGGTGGCCACGTCCCCGTTGTGGCGGCACAGCTCCACCGTCACCGTGCCGGTCAGCGCCTTGCCCTCCGGGGGCGGGATGGGTGTACCATCGCTATGATAGGCGTATCCGCTCTCCAGCAGGTCGGCAAGGGTCTTGCTGTCGCTGTCGAATATCTTAATCGCCGCTCCTCCGCCGGAGTAGGTCCCGCCCCGCAAGTCGAACGATTCCTCCCCCCGAACAAACAACCCATAGCCGTCGCTGCTCGTGCTTTCTATGACCACATCGTCTCCGGTAACAAACAAACTGCCATAGACAAATACGCAAGGCCAATCCCTGCCTCCGCGGGAGGTGAAGGTTCCGCCCTCCAGCACTGCGGTTCCGCTCACATTCAGCGCACAACCCTGCTCCCCGGCGTTAATCTCGCCCTTGCCCCGGATGGTCACATTCGCCGTACTATCAATAGAGATACAATCGTAATTGGTATTGCGGATGGTGTGCCCGTTCAGGTCCAGGGTGCAGCTGACCATGATCTGGAGCGTTTTGGTACGCGTCACGTCGTTCAGCAGGGTGAAGACCGCGCCGGCGTTGGCGTCGCCGTTTTGGTGCCCGAACGCGCCGTCCAGGTCTCCATCAAACAGGTAAGTGGTTTCGCCGTCCTTTTCCACCTTGGCCGCGGGGGTTTGGCCGTTGATGCTCAGCGTGCCGCTGGAGACCAGGGTCACGCCGTCGAAGCCGGTGCTGCCCGTTTTGTCCGACAGGGTGATATTTCCGGCTTCGATGGAGATGGGATAGATATCGGAACCTCTTTTATTGTCGAACAGGTAGCCATTGGGGGCCTCCATGCGGACGTCTCCCAAGATATCGACCGTGAGGGGGGACGTGGAGTTGTGCTCGATCATGCCGCAATCCAGGCTGCCCTGCGTCTGCCTCACGGTGAGGCTGCCGGGGCCGGCCAGGCTGACAGTGGGGGTTGTCCTCCCGTCGCCAACGGAAATCGCCATTTGAGGCGCGGAAAGGCATACGTCCCCCACAACATAGATTTCGACGGTGCCGTCCATTACTTCCAGCGGCTTAACATACGCGTTATCGGCGGGGGATGTAATGTCCAGGTTCCTGAACGTGAGCTCCACAACTGTATCCGCCAAATCCATGTTGACCACAATGCCGATCCCCTGGGCCCTGCCGGTGAGGGTCAGGGAGGAAAAGGTCTGCGTTTCTCCTATTGGAGCACCACTTTCATTCAGCGTCATTACCGTATTGTTTTTAATGAAGATCGTCTGGGTTCCCTCCGGCAGATTGCCGACATCGAGCTCCAGCTCCTGGGGGTCCGGGTCCGCCTCTACCGCCCAGGCCGGGGCGGGCAGCAGACCCAGGCACAGGGCCAGGGCCATCACAATACTGAGCGCTCGTTTTTTCATCATGAAAAACCTCCTTACACAGCCGCGGGCAAACAGCCTCGTCCTGCCCATGGGCAGGACGGAACGGGGGTACCCCCGTTCCAATCTCCAGTTGCGCGCATAAAAAAGCACCGATTTTCACAAATCAGTGTTGAGTGCAGTATACCACCTGTCAAGCCCCGTTTCAAGCAAAGTGTCCTGAATTGCGTTTTTCCGTCCCGAATTGTAATGACGGCGGGGGCGGCGTGTGGTATGATAGGGTTCACAGAGAGGGGGGAGCGCCATGCGCGTGGCCATAGTGGACGACAACGCCGCCGACCGGGCCTGGCTGGCCCAGCAGGTGGAGGAGCTGCTGGCCCGCCGGGGGCTGGAGGGGACGGTGTTCCCCTTCCCGGACGGGGAGGGCTTCCTGGCCGCCGCCCGGCGGGAGCGGTTCGCGCTGGCCTTCCTGGACGTCTATATGGAGGGGCGGGACGGCGTTTCCACGGCGGAGGCCCTGCGGGACTTCGACCCGGACTGCCTGCTGGTGTTCTCCACCTCCTCCCCCGACCACGCCCTGGACGGCTACCGGGTACGGGCGGTGCAGTACCTGCTCAAGCCCTACGACACGGCGGCGCTGGAGGGGGCCTTTGACCAGCTCGTCCGCCTACTGCCCGCGCCGGAGAAATTTGTGGAGCTGCGCTCCGGGCGGCAGGACGTGCGGGTGCGCCTGCGTGACATCCTGTGGGCGGAGCATTTCCAGCACCAGGTATTTGTCCACACCGCCGGGGGCGGGGAGATATCCACCCGCACCACCTTTGGGGCGTTCGCGGAGCTGCTGTCCGCCGAGCCCCGGTTTTTCGTGTGCGGCCGGGGGGTGCTGGTGAACCTGGACCACGCCGCCGACTTTGACGGCGGGGCCTTCCTGCTGGACGGCGGGGGGCGGGTGCCTGTCAGCCGGGATTTGGCGTCGGAGGCCCGGGCGGCCTTTGGCGACCGCCTGTTCCGCCGGGGAGGGGGGCCTGTGTCATGATCTTACAACCCATATTGGAGCTGAGCATCCTGTTCCCGGCGGCCTTCCTCTGCTTTCTGGTCACGGCGGAGCACCTGCGGGTGAGCAAACGCGCGCTGGCCCTCCTCGTGATCCCGGTATTGACCGCGGTCTGTGTCTTAGGGGGCGGGCTGTGCTGGCGGATGGGCTGGCCCACCAGCTATTTGATCCTCCCGATTCTTGTCCCGGCGGCGGTGGCGTTCTGCCGCCTGGTGGCGCTGCCCGCGTGGAAGTCCATCGGCATTTTCCTGGGGGTGTGCGGGGCCAAGTCCAGCGTGGGCGGCCTGGCCAACATCGCGGACGCGCTGCTGTTCCCCGGCAATGCCGACTCCCCCTGGCTGACCCCCGCGGGCGGCCTGATCGACTGCGCCATGGGCTGGGTGCTGGTGGCGCTGTGTTGGTATCCCGCCACCCACGCCGCCCGGCGGCTGCTGAAAAACGACACCGTGGCCCGCACCTGGTACGTGTTCTGGATTCTGCCCGCCGTGTTCGTGCTGGTGTGCCTGGCGCTGCGCGCCCAGCTGGACGCCCTGCTGTACAGCGGGCAGCTGCTGGCCATGTACGCCCTGCTGTCGCTGGTGATGACAGGGCTGCTGCTGCTGTTTTACCTGCTGTTCTACATTGTGGCCCGGGAGCTGGACGCCAACACCGAATTGCAGCGGCAGAACCAGTTCCTCCAGATGCAGGCCGCCCAGTATTCCGCCCTGCGGGAGAGCATCGCCGAGACCCGTCGGGCCCGCCACGATATGCGCCACCACTTCGGCGCCCTGTCCGCCCTGGCCCAGCGGGAGGCCTGGGGCGAGCTGCGGGACTACCTGGCGGACGTGTCGGACAGCATCCCCGCTGAAGATCTGAACCTGTGCGAAAACCAGGCGGTGGACGGGGTGGCAGGACGGTACGCCGCTTTGAGCCGCCAGCGCGGCGTGGCCTTTTCCTGCGAGCTGGATCTTCCGGCGGAGCTGCCCGTCAAGGAGATGGACGTGTGCGTGGTGCTGCAAAACCTGCTGGAAAACGCCCTGGAGGCCAGCGGCCAGATGGAAAGCGGGGGGTACATCCATCTCAAAGGTTCGCTCCATAGGGACAGGCTGGTGCTGCTCACCGTGGAGAACACCTACGCCGGGGCGCTGGCGGAGAAGGACGGAACGCTCCAGTCCACCAAATCTGATGGCGGGGGCATTGGGCTGGAGTCCGTGGCCCGCATTGCGGAGAAGAACGGGGGATACTGCCGGTTCCTGTATGGGAGCGGGGTGTTCACCGCCAACGTGATGCTGCGCAATGAACAGCCCCAAAAATAGTGGAGGTTTGAAGCCGGGTATGGTTATAAAACCAGATGAAATCATCGATCATTTTCCTGGCCTGTTTCCTGGTCTGAGGTTTTCTCCTGTAGATACACTCGCATTTCAGGATAGAGAAAAAATTCTCTGCCATGGCATTATCATAAGGATTTCCCCGTCTTGACATGGACGGTAAAATGCCGTATGCTTGAGTTATTCCAAAATATGTTGAGGACGTATATTGGAACCCCTGGTCACTGTGGAGCTGCAACTCCGCAGTGACCTTCTCTTTTCGCTTTGCCATACGGATTGTATCTGTAACCAGCTTCACTGTCTGCCGCGTACCCGTTTTATACGCCACGATGCTTTTATCATAAAGATCACGGATCATGGACAGGTACAGCACACCCTCGCCGGTCTGGATGTAGGAGATGTCTGTTACCCACTT
This sequence comes from uncultured Oscillospiraceae bacterium, assembly GCA_949916125.1. Classification (GTDB taxonomy): domain Bacteria; phylum Bacillota; class Clostridia; order Oscillospirales; family Oscillospiraceae; genus Enterenecus. Next base: position 2,145 of record CATLEJ010000150.1, on the reverse strand, counting down.
CTGGTTGGGCCGTTCTGCATGAAAGTCCCGATCCAGCAGATTCGGGCAGCGGTGCAAGTGATCTGCGGCCCTGCGGTATCCCTAGCAAGGGGTGTCCTGAAACTGCTTGACAAACCGTCGCCGGTGGTGTATGATGAAAAAGTATCCGGCTTTCCCGGCGGCAGGATGGGAAAAAAAGAAGCTGGCGGGGAGCCAATTCTCATAAGACGCTGGTATAGCTCAGTCGGTAGAGCAGCTGATTCGTAATCAGCAGGTCGTGTGTTCGAGTCACATTACCAGCTCCAGGCTCCTCGCGGTCAAGCGGGGAGCTTTTTGTATTCTGAGGTTCTGGAAGCGAGTGATTGTAATGAAAAAACGGATATCCGCTTTTCTGCTGGCCCTGGCGTGGGTGCTGCTCCTGGCCGGCTGCGTAGGGGATGGGGCGGTAGGGACCCTGCCGCCTGAGCAGACGGTCAGCCTGCCCGCCGCCGGGCCGCTGGGCACGGAGACCGCCGGCGGGCAGACCGATGCACCTGTCCCGGCGACGGCACTGCCGGAAACCCCGTCGCCGGAACCGTCCGCGTCCGCCCCGGCGGCAGAAACGCCCGGCCCCACTTCGGAGTCCCCGGCCCCGGCCGTGGAGGAGGGCGGCTCCTACCACACCAAGGATGAGGTGGCGCTGTACATCCATCTGTACGGCCACCTGCCCGGAAACTATGTAACCAAGCGGGAGGCCCAGGATCTGGGCTGGTCCGGCGGCAGCGTGGAACGGTACGCAGGGGAGGGGACCGCCATCGGCGGAAGCCGTTTCGGCAACTACGAGGGCCTGCTGCCCGAGAAGGAGGGCCGCAGCTACTGGGAGTGCGACATCGATACGGTGGGCACGTCCTCCCGCGGGGCCAAGCGGATCGTGTTTTCCAATGACGGCCTGATCTACTACACAGGGGATCACTACAACAGCTTCGAGCTGCTCTATGGGGAGCCTTGAGATGAGGACGGTAACGCTGGACGGCGTCCGCCTGGCCCGGCGGGCGGACGCCATGGAGTATTTGAGCGGGGCGCTGGCCCTGCCGGCCTGGTGGGGGCGGAATCTGGACGCGCTTTATGACTGCCTGACACAGCAGGGGGAGCCGATGCGGCTCTGCCTGGAACACCGAGCGGCCATGGAGGGAACGCCCTTCGGGCGGCTGCTGCTGCGGGTGCTGGCCGACGCGGCGGAGGAAAATCCTCACATTGAGCTGGAAGGGTTTTGAAATACCGGGAAATCCCGCGGAAGGTTTGACTAATTCACTCTGGTGTAGTATAATGATTCGATTGCATTCTGGAGGGAACGGGGGAAGACGCCGTGTGGCTGGCTGACCAATGGACGGACTATGAGCTGCTGGACTGCGGCCGGGGGGAGAAGCTGGAGCGATGGGGGGAGCACCTCCTGGTACGGCCCGACCCCCAGGCCATCTGGGACACCCCCCGCGCCCACAAGGGCTGGAAGCGCCCCGACGCCCGGTACGCCCGCTCCAGCACCGGGGGCGGCCAGTGGGCGGACAAAAGCGTCCCCCAGCGCTGGCAGATCCATTATCGGGATCTCACCTTCCAGGTGGGGCTGATGAACTTCAAGCACACCGGCGTGTTCCCCGAGCAGGCCGCCAACTGGGACTTCGCCCGGGAGCGGATCCAAAGCGCCGGACGGCCGGTGAGCGTGCTGAACCTGTTCGCCTACACCGGCGGGGCCACCATCGCCTGCGCGGCGGCGGGGGCGTCGGTGTGCCACGTGGACGCGGCAAAGGGCATGGTGCAGTGGGCCCGGGAAAACGCCCGCGCCTCCGGGCTGGAGGATCGGCCCATCCGCTGGATCGTGGACGACTGCGCCAAGTTTGTGGAGCGGGAGATCCGCCGGGGCCGAACCTATGACGCCATCATCATGGATCCCCCCTCCTATGGCCGGGGCCCCTCCGGCGAGGTGTGGAAGCTGGAGGAGAACCTGTACCCCTTCGTGGAGCTGGTGTCCGGCGTGCTGTCCGCCCAGCCGCTGTTCGTCATTCTCAATTCCTACACCACGGGGTTGTCCCCGTCGGTGCTGACCTACATTTTGCAGACCGTGATCGGCGGGAAGTTCGGCGGGCACACCGTGTCCGACGAGCTGGGCCTGCCTGTGTCCGCCACGGGGTT
>CATLEJ010000149.1 GCA_949916125.1 uncultured Oscillospiraceae bacterium | reverse complement strand
GGTACCGTCCACAACCTAATGAGTAACAATGCAGAAGCTCGCGGCGATAAGCTGAGAAATGGCCGCTTCCTGCGCACAGTGGAGCGCGTCGGCAACAAGATGGTGCAGCCCATGACGCTGTTCGGCATCCTGTGCCTGATCGTTCTCGTCCTGTCCGCGATTGGCTCCATCTTTGGGTGGAGCGCCACCGGCGAAATGTACGACAAAGCCAGCGGCACGGTCCAGATGACCACCATTGAGGTATATAACCTGCTCAGCGCCGACGGCATCAATTATATGCTGAGCAATTTCGTCAACAACGTGATCACCTACTCCCCGCTGGGCGTGATGCTGGTCATGTTCCTGGGCATCGGCATGGCGGACGGCTCCGGCCTGATCGCCATCGCCCTGCGCAAGGTGGTCAAGCACGCCCCCCGCAAAATCCTGATCCCCATCCTTATGCTGGTGGGCGTGTGCGGCAACCTGGCTTCCTCCTCCGCAACGCTGGTGCTGGTACCCATCGCGGGCATCATCTATTACAGCTACGGCAAGCATCCCATCGCCGGTATGATGGGGATGCTGGCCGCCATTACCAGCGGCTATTCCGCCAACCTGATTATTACGGATATGGACGCCGTGCTGTCCTCCATCACCCAGGAGGCCGCCCGGATCCTGGATCCGAACTACACCGTCACTCCCATGGCCAACTACTTCTTCCTTGTGTTCTCCGCCTTCCTGCTGGCCATCCTTGTCACCATCATTACCGAGAAGTTCGTCGAGCCCATGCTGGGCCCCTACAACCCCGCAGAGGCCGGCGAGGATCTGAGCGAGGTCAAGCTGGAGGAGATTACCGACAGGGAGTCCAAGGCGTTTGCCCGCGCTATGATTACCCTTCTGGTGCTCGTTGTGGTTCTGGTGGTACTGTGCATCCCCCAGAACTCCATCTTCCGCAACCCCGAGACTGGCAGCCTGGTCAATGGCTCGCTGCTGATGAACGCGCTGATCCCCCTGCTGTCCATCCTGTTTTTCATCCCCTCCCTGGTCTATGGCTTCCAGGCGGGCATCTTTAAGAGCGAGAAGGACGTGGTGGGCCAGATCTATAAGTCTTTCGGCTCCCTGGCCTCCGTGTTCGCGGTGGCCATCACCGCCGGCCAGTTCATGAAGTGGTTCTCCAAGACCAACCTGGACAAGATCCTTGCCTTCAAGGGCGCGTCCTTCCTGGGCAAGCTGAATCTGCACTATGTGCTGCTGCTGGCCATCTTCATTCTGCTCACCGCCCTCATCAATATCTTCATGAACTCGGGCACCGCCAAGTGGTACGTCTTTGCCCCCGTGTTCGTCCCCATGCTGATGCAGCTGGGCATCGCCCCGGAGCTGGCCCAGCTGGCCTACCGCATCGGCGACAGCTGCACCAACGGCGTCACCCCTCTCAATAGCTTCCTGCCCGTCATTATCATGTTCATGCAGAAGTATAAGAAGGACAGCGGGATCGGAACCTATGTGGCAACGCTTTTGCCCTACTCGGTGGGATTCCTCATCGTCTGGGGCGCCATCTCCCTGATCTGGTTCGGTCTCAAGCTGCCCATCGGCCCTGGCGCCAACCTGTTCCTCTAAGCCGCAGGGAAGCAGGCCAGACAAAACGCGCGCCGCATCCCGCGGCGCGCGTTTTCCACTACAGGAGGTAATTTTATGGACACATCCCTTCGCATACAGGCCCTCCGGGTCCATATGGCGGAGCAGGGGCTGGACGCCTGCCTGCTCAGCAGCCCGGAAAATATGCAGTATATGAGCGGCTTCCAGGCCATCACCTATTCCCGGCCCATCCTGTTTGTGGTGGACCAGGCATCCACCCACCTCATTATCCCCGCCCTGGAGGAAGAGCACGCCGACCTGACCTCCACCGGGGTGGAGCACTTGCGGGTATATTACGAGCACCCGGAAAAGATCTCCATAGCCGCCTCCCCCTTTGACCCCCTGGGGGAGATCCTGCCCGGCGGCATTCGGCTCGGCGTGGAGTTTGCCAGCGTCTCGCTGCGCATGGCGGATACCCTGCGCGCTATGGGCTACACGCTGTTCGACCTGTCGGGCACGCTGAAAACCATGCGCTACCTCAAGGACGAACAGGAAAAGGAGTACATCCGGGAGGGCGGACGGCTGTGCTGCTTCGCCTTCGGCAAAACGCTGGAGCACGCCCGGGCCGGCGTCAGCGAGATGGAACTGGAACAGTATGGCACCCAGGCCCTGTACGAGCTGCTGGGCGATCATTACCCCTATGATTTTTCCTCGCCCAGCTGCATCACCCCCTCCGGGGCGGCGCGCACCATCATGCCCCACGTCTATTCCTCCTGCCGCCGCCTGTCCAAAGGCGACATGGTGATCCATGTGCGTAAGCCCGCCATCAACGGTTATCACGCTGAGCTGGAGCGGACCTTTTTCATTGGCCAACCCGGCGAGAAAGCCAAACGGGCCTTCTGCGCCATGGTGGAAGCCCAGCAGGCGGTGTTCGACCAGGTGCGGCCGGGCGTGTGTGCCGCGGACCTGGATCTGGTGGGCCGGGACGTGCTGAGAAAATACGGGTATGGGGACTATGCCATCCACCGCATCGGCCACGGCCAGGGCCTCGGGCGGCATGAGGAGCCCTACCTGAGCTGTCAGACGGATATCGTACTTCAAAAAGACATGGTGTTCACCGTGGAGCCGGGCATCTATATCCCAGGCGTGGGCGGCTTCCGCCACTCGGACACCATCATCGTCACGGAAAACGGCTTTGAAAATGTGACGGAATTCCCGCGCACTTTGGATGAGCTCACCTTCGACCAATGAAAAAAGCCCGCCCGTTCCATAAGGACGGGCGGGCTGGACTTTTCGGCCGGTCAATTTTTGCCGCTGGACTGCAGATGGGCCAGGGCCTCGCACAGGATCCGGGTGCCGCTTTGCAGGTGCTCTTCCGTAATGCGCACGGCCTCCTCGGCGTTGCCGCTGAGGAGCGCGTCGATAATGGCAATGCGCTCTTCCATGGAGTGCTCGAAACTGTTGGGCATCCGGTCAATGACGCTTTTGCTGAAGTTGGTGGTGATGGCGTACAGCTTGCAGTAGGTGTCGATGACGTAGGAGTTGCCCGTCATCATAATGATGGAGCTCCAGATGGTGCGCTCCAGTTCCAGGTAGACCTCGGGGTTCTTGGCGTTGCGGCTGTTGATGATCCGCTGGCGCAGGTTCAACAGCTCCGCCTTGTCCGCGCCGCTGAGGCTGTGGATCACCTTGTTGACGGCAAACACCTCTAAAATCTGACGCATTTCCTGCATATCGTTGAGTTCGGCAAAGGTGGGGGTCTTGACGAAAGTCCCCTTGTTGGTGATGTTCACCACCAGCCCGTCCCCGGTGAGCTGCTTCACCGCCTCCCGCACGGGGGAGCGGCTGGTGTGGAACCGGTCGGCGATGGCCTGCTCCACCAGCTGCTCCCCGGAGGACAGCTCCCCGGAGATGATCTCATTCTTCAGAATTTCATAAATCTGGTCTTTGATGGAGTCCGTTACGATTTTTGAAGTCCGCATATGATCCATTCCTTCAACTGAATATCAAACAGCACGAAACTCTCCGCTCCTGTACGGACGGGTATTCCGTTAAAAAACCGTTCTAACGTTTGCGCGCCATTCTATTACATCTTCTCCCTTATTGTAGCATAGGAAATCGAAATTGGGAACACCTTTTTGAGAAAAAATAAAGCAAAACCGCCTGTCTGGGCAGTCTGTGCCGGGTTGTAAAAATATTTGGTGCGCGGGAGTTGACAAGGGGAGAGCCGGATGTTACAATAGGCTTAACATTGTAGATTGTATACAATATGGAACGGATGGGCATCCCGCTCTTTGCAGCGGGGCGGGATGCCGGGCAGCCACATTTTTTACAGGAAAGGGAAGATATTATGCCGAAACTTCATGTGATCGAATTGAAAAAAGATGAGAACGTCGTCACTGGCATACACAACTACCTTATGGACAAGACCTGGAAGGGCGGCGTGATCGTCTCGGCGGTGGGCTCCATCTACGATGTGACCGTGAACAACCCCATCTCCCACGACAACCCCCCCCAGCTCCAGGTGACCAACATCCCCGAACTGTGCGAAGTGACCAGCTTCATGGGGGAGATCACCCGCAAGGAAGACGCCCCCGCGGGCCTGCCCTGCCAGATCGCGGACACGCCGTCGGATTACATCGTCCACATTCACATGACCTGCTCCCATACCAACGGTACGGTGATGGGCGGCGGCTTCCGGGGCGCCACGGTGCTGCGGGCGCTGAACATCTACGTCCTGGAGCTGGAGTAAGGGACACCGGACATGGAACATACCTTTGATTTTGACCAAATTCTGGACCGGACCCGGGAGCGCTCCAAAACCTGGGATTTCCGCACCCTCAAGCCCGGCGCCATCCCCATGAATGGCGCGGAGACCCACTTTGCCTGCCCTGAGCCGGTCCGCAGCGCCATCCACGCGGTGGCGGACTGGCCCATCTACGGCTACCCCTATTTCACCGAGGATTTCGTCAACGCCGCCGCGGGTTATCAGAAGCGCCGCCACGGCTGGGACTGCAATCCGGCGTGGATCGAGTTTGTGGGCGGCATTGTACCGGGCATCGCCTTTGCCCTGCAGGCCGTCACCCAGGTGGGGGACCAGGTGCTCATCAACGCCCCGGCCTACTCCCCGTTCCGCTCCACCATTGAGTCCAACGACCGGGTGCTGGTGGAGTCCATGCTGAAGGTGTCGGCCCAGGGCGCCGCCTTCGACTGGGAGGATATGGAGCGCAAGTTCAGCGATCCCGTCACCAAGGCCTTCATCCTCTGCGACCCCCACAACCCCACGGGGAAATGCTGTACGCGGGAGGAGCTGGCCCGCATTGCTGAGCTGTCTCAAAAATACGGCGTATTCGTCATCGTGGACGAGGTACACGCCGACTTCGTGTTCCGGGGGAGGCATATCCCTTACCCCACCGTCACCGGGTACGCGGAGCAAAACAGCGCCGTAGTGGTCAATCCCAGCAAGACCTTTAATGTGGCGGGCTTTCGCACCGGGGCCATCATCATCCCCAATGACCGGATCCACGCGGCCGTAAACAAGCGCATCCTGGCCGTCAAGGGCATCAGCCGCACCATCACCGGCGTGGCCGCCTTCGAGGCCTGCTACGACGGGCGCTGCGACGACTACGCCGACGCGGCAGCCCGGTATGTGGAGGAAAATCTGCTGTATACGGAGCAGTTTTTCGCCTCCCGCATCCCCCGCATCAAAATGGTCCGGCCGGAGGGCTGCTTTGTGTGCTGGCTGGACTGCAGCGGCCTGGGCTTTTCCAGTCAAAAAGAGCTGATGGCCTTTTTGGACGCAACGGGGGTTATGCTGTCCGACGGCAGCGATTATTTTGCCGACGGGGACGGCCGGGGTTATGTGCGCATGGCCTACGCCTTCCCCCGGCGGCAGCTCAGCGAGGCGCTGGAACGGCTGGAACAGGCCGTCAACGCGCTCTAAAACCGAAAAGGAGCAGGATGAATATGGAATGGATCAACACACCCGGCGCGCCCGCGCCCAAGGGCGCATACTCCCAGGGCTGCGTGCATAACGGCATCGTCTACGTGGCGGGACAGCTGGGCCTGGACCCGGCCACCGGCGAGCCCGCCTCCCCGGATTTTGAGGGGCAGCTGCGCCAGGCGCTTTTGAATGTCCGGGCCGTGGCGGAAGCGGGGGGCAGCGACCTGGCCCACCTGCTGCGGGTCAACGTCTACCTCACCGATGAGAGCCAGTTCCCGCTGCTGAACGAAATCTACGCGCAGTACATTCCCCAGCCCTTCCCGCCCCGCACTGCGCGGGTGGTGAAGCTGGGCCCCTATGCAGTTGAGGTAGATGCCACCGCCGCCGTCATCGATGCGTAACAAGGAGGAAACCATGGGATATAAGATCTATGCGCCCAAGCCCATCTATGACGAGGGGATGCGGGCATTGGAGGAAAAAGGCTTTGAATTCATCGGCACAGGCAAGGGCTCCCCGGAGGACCTGAAGCGGTATACCCCGGAGGCGGACGTGGTCATCGCCCGGGTGCACTTCTTTGACGACGAGCTTCTGGCCGCTGCCAGCCACCTGAAAATGGTGATGGTACACGGCGTGGGCTATCAGGACCATATCGTGTGCGCCGACGCGGCCAAGCGGGGCATTTACGTGTCCTATTCCCCCTATGGCAACTACGACACCGTGGCCGAGGGCTGTGCCGCGCTGACCATGGCCATGACCTGCAACATCTGCCAGTACAACGCCGGCGTGCGCACGCCCGAGGGCATCCGCGCCTTTAACCGCATGGAGCTCCAGGGCGCCACCATCGGCCTTTTGGGCGTGGGCAACATCGCCCGGTCCTACGCCCAGAAGATGTACTACGGCATGGGCTGCAACATTGTGGGCTATAAGCGTACCCCGGACGACACCGTGCCCTACTTCATCAAGATGCTGCCCTCCATGGACGAGGTTTTCCGGGTGTCCGACGTGGTGTCCCTGCACATCCCCGGCGAGCCCAGCTACAAGGGCATGATCAACAAGCACCACTTCAATCTGATGAAAAAGGGTTCCTACTTTGTCAACACGGCCCGCAACGTGCTGGTGAACAACGACGACCTGTACGACGCCCTC
>CATLEJ010000148.1 GCA_949916125.1 uncultured Oscillospiraceae bacterium | reverse complement strand
CGTCGATGGCCGGTTTTCCCAAGCCAGTTTGTGCAAACAAAAGGCGGTAGTCCGCTTCCTGCAAGGCGGGCTTGGCCAGAAGATCCGTCAGGCTGGCGGGGGAATAGGACGGAACAAAGGGAGGGTGAAAATGGGGATAAATGTGCTGTAGAAAAAGCCAGACGGCGGCCACGGCAACAATTATGACTGCACAAATGATCAAACGCTTCTTTTTCCGTGTCACGCTGCCGCCTCCTCTCATATCAAACCTGCTTTTCACATAATGATAGCATAGACCGGCCGATTTGGAAAGGGGTTTGAAGGATGGAGACGAGAATTGGCGAACTTCGCTATAAAGAGGTCATTGATATGGCGGACGGCTGTCGCTATGGTTATCCTCAGGACATTGTGGTGGAGCTGTCAACGGGACAGATGACGGCGTTGGTGATCCCGGGGCGGCCGCGGTTCTTTGGCCTGTTGGGCCGGGACGAGGACATTCTGATCCCATGGTCGCGGGTGCGGCAGGTGGGGGAGGATATCATTTTGGTGGACAGCTCCCACAACGGACAGCGTTCCACAGGATACCTCTCCCAAAACCGCTGAATTTGTAACCATAAAAGCCCGCTCCACCAAATAGTGGAGCGGGCTTTTCATCTCAAAACACAGCAAATAGCAGGGAAGAGACTTACTTACCCAGCTGCTTGGCGATCTCCTCGGCGAAGTTCTCCTGCTTCTTCTCGATGCCCTCGCCCTTCTCGAAGCGGACGGCGTCCTTCAGGGTGACGGAGCCGCCCAGCTTCTTGGCGGCGGCGGCCACGTACTGCTCCACGGTGACCTCGCTGTCCTTCACGAAGGTCTGCTGGAGCAGGCAGTTCTCGGAGTAGAACTTGTTGAGCTTGCCGGCCACGATCTTCTCCTTGACCTGGGCGGGCTTGGAGGCCATCTTGGGGTCGTTGTCCATCTGGGCCAGGAGGATCTTTTTTTCCTCGTCCAGCACGTCCTGGGTGACCTGGGCCTTGTCCAGGAAGCGGGGGTTCAGCGCGGCGATCTGCATGGCCAGATCCTTGCCGATCTCGGTGGCGTCGATGCCGCCCTCCACAGCCAGATTCACCAGCACGCCGATCTTGCCGCCGGCGTGGATATAGGGCACGGACACGCCGTCCGCGAAGCGGTGGAACCGACGCACCTTGATGTTCTCGCCGATGACCAGCACCATCTCCTGCTGCTGCTGGGTGACGGTGAGGTCGGTGCCGTTGTACTTGCACTCCATCAGCGCGTCCATGTCGGCGGGGGCGCAGGCGGCCACAGTGGCGGCCACACCCTTCACAAAGTCCACAAACTTCTCGTTCTTGGCCACGAAGTCGGTCTCGGCGTTGACCTCCACCACCACGCCCACGCCGTCGATGATGGCGGCATAGGCCATGCCCTCGGCGGCGATGCGGCCGGCCTTCTTCTGGGAGGCGGCCAGGCCCTTCTCCCGCAGCCATTCAATGGCCTTGTCAAAGTCGCCGTTGCTCTCGGTGAGGGCCTTCTTGCAGTCCATCATGCCCACGCCGGTCATCTCGCGCAGCTTCTGCACGTCTTTTGCGGAAATTGCCATAGTATATTACCTCCAAATTGATATGGTGTATGGTTACCGATGTAGGGCGTGACGACCCCGGCACGCCGCTTTCCCCGGATGCGGTGTGCGGTGCGCCGAGTCGTCGCGCCCTACACAAAATGCTGCGTAAAATTATTCCTCGGCGGCGGGGACCTCAGCCTCGGCGGCGGGGGCGGCGTCCACACCCTGGCGGCCCTCCTGCACGGCGTTGGCCATGACGGAGGAGATCAGCTTGATGGCGCGGATGGCGTCGTCATTGCCGGGGATCACGTAGTCGATCTCGTCGGGGTCGCAGTTGGTGTCCACGATGGCCACGATGGGGATATTCAGCTTGCGGGCCTCGTTGATGGCGTTGCGCTCCTTGCGGGGGTCAACCACGAACAGGGCGCCGGGGAGCTTTTTCATCTCCACCACGCCGCCCAGATACTTCTCCAGCTTGGAGATCTCGCCCAGCAGCTTCATGACTTCCTTCTTGGGGAGCATATCGAAGGTGCCGTCCTCCTGCATCTTCTTCAGCTGGTTCAGGCGGTCCACACGGGTGCGCATGGTCTTGAAGTTGGTCATCATGCCGCCCAGCCAGCGGGCGTTCACATAGAACATACCGCAGCGGCCGGCTTCCTCCTTGATGGCCTCCTGGGCCTGCTTCTTGGTGCCCACAAACAGCAGGGACTGGCCGTTGCCCGCCAGCTCCTTGACGAAGTTGTAGGCCTCCTCCAGCTTCTTCACCGTCTTCTGGAGATCGATGATATAGATGCCGTTGCGCTCGGTGTAAATGTAGGTGGCCATCTTGGGGTTCCACCGGCGGGTCTGGTGGCCGAAATGGACGCCGGCCTCCAAAAGCTGCTTCATAGATACGACTGCCATTGTTTTTTTCCTCCTGAAATTTGGTTTTTTACCTCCGGGAGCTTCATCCCTTCCGCCCGCCTTTCTGAGAAAGGCACCGGACGAAAAATCTGCTCTCGTGCGGAATGCCTGGACATTTTATCACGTGTTCCGAAGAAACGCAAGAGTTTTTTCGTGATTTTTAAGAAAAAATGCCGTCATATATTTCTTGATAAAGGATTGCATCGTAGAATTAGTATCAGCGGCGGTTCCGATCCCGGCTGCTCCTGGCGCGGCCCTCCACCAAAATGATATCCTCCCCAAAACGCTTGACGGCCGCCCAGGGGAACACCTGGTCCGGCTCCCGGCCCAGCAGGCCAAAGCAGCGGGCCCGTCCCCCTACGACAATGCTCTCGATGGCGCCGCGCTCCGGGTCCAGCTCCACATCCTCCACAAATCCGTACCGGGTTCCGTCGGAGATGTCGATGACCTCCTTATATTGCAGCTCTGCGATGCGGCAGATCATTAAGATACCCTCCTTTCTCGTTCCGTATCAGTGTATGAGGGGGCCGGTCCTACTATACATTGTGGATCAAAAGGGGGGAAATAAGAAAATACACGGAAAATTTTCAATTTGCCCCTATGCAAGTGGAAGGTTTTGTATTAAAATAGAGGCACATATAAACGGATGGGAGCGTGACGGCGGCATGAGTGATTTGAAATACAGGCGCGTTCTGCTGAAGGTGAGCGGCGAAGCCCTTGGGGGCGAGGCCGGCCGGGGGCTGGACTTTGACGTCATCGACAAGGTGTGCGGCGTGGTGGCCCGGTGCGCGGCGGAAGGCGCCCAGGTGGGCATTGTCGTGGGCGGCGGAAACTTCTGGCGGGGCCTGAAGGACGGCAAGGGCATGAAGGAGCGGGTCCGGGCGGATCACATGGGGATGCTGGCCACCGCCATCAACTGCCTGGCGCTGGCGGATGTGCTGGAGCAGAAGGGCGTGGAGGTACGGGTGCAGACCGCCATCGAGATGCGCTCCATCGCGGAGCCCTATGTCCGTTCCCGGGCCATCCGGCACCTGGAAAAGGGCAGGGTGGTGATTTTCGGCTGCGGCACCGGCTGCCCCTTCTTCTCCACGGATACCACGGCGGTGCTCCGCGCGGCGGAGATCGATGCCGATATCATCCTGCTGGCCAAGAACGTGGACGGCGTATACAGCGCGGACCCGCTGAAAGACCCGGGGGCGGTAAAGTATGACAGCATTACCTACGATGACGTGCTGGCGCGCCACCTGGGGGTGATGGACTCCACCGCCACCTCCCTGTGTATGGACAACAATATCCCGATCATCCTCTTTGCGCTGAAGGACCCGGAGAATATCATCCGGGTGATCCACGGGGAGAAGATCGGCACCATTGTGAAGGAGGAAGTAAAATGAACGATTTCTGCAAGGCCTATGACGAGAAAATGGGCAAGACCATCGAATCGGTGAAGGGGGACTTCGCCAGCGTCCGGGCGGGCCGGGCCAACGCCGGCGTGCTGGACCGGATCCAGGTGGAGTACTACGGCACCCCCACCCCCATCCAGCAGGTGGCCAGCATCTCCACCCCCGACCCCCGCACCCTCCAGATCCAGCCCTGGGACGCCAGCATCCTCAAGGCCATCGAGAAGGCCATCCAGACCTCCGACCTGGGCATCAACCCCCAGAACGATGGCCGGGTGATCCGCCTGGCCTTCCCCCAGCTCACCGAGGAGCGCCGTTTGGAGTTGACCAAGCAGGTGCGCAAGTACGGAGAGAACGGCAAGGTGGCCATCCGCAATATCCGCCGGGACGCCATGGACAAGCTCAAGGCCCTGGAGAAGAAATCGGAGATCACGGAGGATGACCGCAAGGAGGACGAGAAGGAGCTCCAGGATCTCACCGACCGGCGCTGCAAGGAGATCGACACCCTCACCGCCGCCAAGGAAAAGGAACTGATGGCGGTTTAAACAAACTGCTTTGGCCATGCAAGGGGGGCGCGCCCCCCTTGTGTGCTGTCCAGGCGGTTGATTGGGTTCTTTTTTGTCAACACTATCATAAGTTAGGATGGGTTGCATATGGCATTCTTTCGCCGCAGCAAGGCGCCTCAGGTGGATTTGGAGCGCCTGCCCCGCCACGTGGCTATCATCATGGACGGCAACGGCCGCTGGGCCAAAAGCCGCGGCCTGCCCCGGAAGGCGGGTCATGCCGCCGGGGCGGAGACCTTCCGCACCATCGCCACCTTTGCCAAGGAGCTGGGGCTGGAGTACCTGACGGTGTACGCCTTTTCCACCGAGAACTGGAAGCGGCCCGCCGACGAGGTGGCCTCCATCATGAAGCTGCTGGAGAAGTACCTCCACGAGGCCATTGAGACCATGGCCCGGGACAGGGTGAAGATGGCCTTCTTCGGCGACCTGTCTCCCCTGGCCCCCCACCTTCAGGCCCTGTGCCACGAGACGGAGGAGATCTCCAAGGGGTACGACGGCTGCCAGGTGAACATCTGCCTGAACTACGGTGGCCGGGACGAGCTGCTCCGGGCGGCCAGGGCCTTTGCCGCGGACTGCGTGGAGGGCAGGGCGGATCCCGCCCACCTGACGGAAGAGGCCTTTGGAAAGTATCTCTACTCCGCCGGGGTGCCCGACCCGGATCTGATCATCCGGCCCAGCGGCGAGGTGCGCATATCCAATTTCCTGCTCTGGCAGTCCGCCTACGCGGAATTCTACTTTACCGACGTGCTCTGGCCCGACTTCAGCAAGGACGAACTGCTGCGGGCGCTGGCGGCCTACCAGGGCCGTTCCCGCCGGTATGGAGGTGTGTGACATGGCAAAACGAATTTTAGTGGCGGTGATCTTTGTCCCGGCGCTGCTGGCGGTGATGCTGGTGCCGCCCGCCATCGCGTGGACGGCGGTGGTGTGCTTCATCTCGGCCATGGCCTGCTTCGAGCTGCTGCGGGCCACGGGGGAGGGGAAGGTGACACCGCCCATGCGCAGCGCCGCCATCCTGTCCGCCGCCCTGCTGCCCCTGGGGAGCTGGGCGGGGCTGGGCACGGCCTATGTGAACCTGTGGGCCTTTGTGGTGACGGCGGTGTGCTTCTGGTGCGCTATCCGGGCCTACGACGGGCACAGTACCCCGGTGGGCTTCTTCCAGGTGCTGGTGTGCCTGTTCGGGGGCGTGATCATCCCCCTGGCCCTGGCGGCGCTGGTGGAGCTGCGGTGCATGGAAAATGGGAAATACCTGGTGCTGTTTGCGGTGCTGCTGGCGTTTGTCACCGACGCGGGGGCCTACTTCGCCGGGGTGTTTCTGGGCAAGCACCGGGGGATCACCCAGGTGAGCCCCAACAAGAGCGTGGAGGGGTACATCGGCGGCTTCGTGTCCGGGGTGGTGTTCGCCCTGCTGTACGGGCTGGTGGCGGGGGAGATCGCCCGGGCGCCCGCTAATTTGCTGTCCTTGGCCCTGTGCGGGCTGTTCGGGGCCCTGGCCACGGAGGTGGGGGATCTGGCCTTCTCCTTCGTCAAGCGGCAGTACGGCGTGAAGGACTTCGGCCATCTGCTGCCGGGCCACGGCGGGATGTTGGACCGGTTCGACAGTATGCTGTTCTGCGGGCCGGTGGTGCTGTTCATCGTCCAGTGCCTGCCGGTGTTCGAGGCGGTGGCGCCATGAGGCGGACGCTTTCCATTTTGGGCTCCAGCGGCTCCATCGGGCGGCAGACGCTGGACGTGGCGGTGGCCTGCGGCCATGAGGTGGCGGCCATCACGGTAAACCGCAGCGTGGAGCTGGCCGAGGAGCAGGCCCGGCAGTTTAAGCCGAAGCTGGCGGTGGCGGTGGACGAGACTGCCGCCGCCGATCTGCGGACGCGGCTGGCGGATACGGATGTCAAGGTGCTGTCCGGCCGGGAGGGCCTGCTGGAGGCCGCGTCCCTGCCCGAGGCGGACACGGTGGTGACCGCCATCGTGGGGGTGGCGGGTCTGGAGCCCACCTTGGCCGCCATCGACGCGGGCAAGCGCATCGCCCTGGCCAACAAGGAGACGCTGGTGTGCGCCGGGGAGCTGGTGATGGCGAGGGCAAAGGAGAAGGGGGCGGAGATCGTCCCCGTGGACTCGGAGCACTCCGCCATCTTCCAGTGTTTGCAGGGGTGCAAAAACAGGGGAGAGGTGCGGCGGCTGATCCTCACCGCCTCCGGCGGCCCTTTTTTCGGCAAAAGCCGGGAGGAGCTGGCCCAGGTGACCAAGGCCCAGGCGCTGAAGCACCCCAACTGGGCCATGGGCGCAAAAATC
>CATLEJ010000147.1 GCA_949916125.1 uncultured Oscillospiraceae bacterium | reverse complement strand
CGCCAACAAGAACACCGCCATCGCCTCCACCCAGCGGGACTACATCGCCGGCGAGGTGAGCCGGGACCTGACGCGGCGCATCCTCCTGCCCGAGCACATTTCCAAGGCCCACGACGAGGGCGTGCTCCACTTCCACGACGCGGACTACTTCGTGCAGCACATTTTCAATTGCTGCCTGGTGAACATCGGCGATATGCTGGACAACGGCACCATGATCAATGGCAAGCTCATCGAGTCCCCCAAGAGCTTCCAGGTGGCCTGCACCGTCGTCACCCAGATCATCTCCTGCGTGGCCTCCAACCAGTACGGCGGCCAGTCCGTGGAGATGAGCCACCTGGGCAAGTACCTGCGGCTCACCTATGAGAAGTACCTGCGCAAGACCCGGGAAGCCGCCCCGGAACTTCCCGACGCCACCATCGAAAAGCTGGCCCGGGCCCGCACCAAGGATGAGCTCAAGAGCGGCGTGCAGACCATCCAGTACCAGATCAACACCCTGATGACCACCAACGGCCAGTCCCCCTTCGTCACCCTGTTCCTGGTGCTCCGGGAGGGCGACCCCTATATCCAGGAGAACGCTGCCATCATCAAGGAGATCCTCACCCAGCGGCTGGAGGGCATCAAGAACGAGAAGGGCGTGTACATCACCCCCGCCTTCCCCAAGCTGGTGTACGTGCTGGACGAGTGCAACAACCTCACCGGCGGGGAGTACGACTACCTCACCGAGCTTGCCGTCAAGTGCTCCGCCAAGCGGATGTACCCCGACTACATCTCCGCCAAGAAGATGCGGGAGCACTACGAGGGCAACGTGTTCTCCCCCATGGGCTGCCGGTCCTTCCTGTCCCCCTGGAAGGATGAGAACGGCAACTATAAGTTCGAGGGCCGGTTCAACCAGGGCGTGGTGTCCATCAACCTGCCCCAGATCGGCATCCTCTCCGGGCCCGACGAGGACAAGTTCTGGCCCCTGCTGGAGGAACGTCTCCAGCTGTGCTTTGAGGCCCTCATGTGCCGCCACAACGCCCTGAAGGGCATCCGCTCCGACGTGTCTCCCATCCACTGGCAGTACGGGGCCGTGGCCCGGCTGGACAAGGGCGAGACCATCGACAAGCTGCTCTACGGCGGCTATTCCTCCATCTCCCTGGGGTATATCGGCCTGTACGAGGTCACCAAGCTGGTGAAGGGCTGCTCCCAGACCGAGCCGGAGGGGGAGGACTTCGCCCTGCGGTTGATGAACCACCTGCGGGCCACCACCGACCGGTGGCGTAAGGAAACCAACATCGGCTTCGCCCTGTACGGCACCCCGGCGGAGAGCCTGTGCTACCGCTTCGCCCGCATCGACAAGGAGCGGTTCGGCACCATCCCCGACGTGACGGACAAGGGCTACTACACCAACAGCTACCACGTGGACGTGCGGGAGGACATCGACGCCTTCGCCAAGTTCACCTTCGAGAGCCAGTTCCAGAAGATCTCCAGCGGCGGCTGCATCTCCTACGTGGAGATCCCGAATATGCGCCACAACCTGGAGGCCCTGCGGGACGTGGTGCGGTTCATCTACGACAACATCCAGTACGCCGAGTTCAACACCAAGAGCGACTACTGCCAGGTGTGCGGCTACGACGGGGAGATCATCGTCAACGAGGACAACGAGTGGGAGTGCCCCGTGTGCCACAACAAGGATCACGCCAAGATGAACGTGACACGCCGCACCTGCGGCTACCTGGGCGAGAACTTCTGGAACGAGGGCAAGACCAAGGAGATCGCGTCCCGGGTCCTGCATCTATAACATAATGGAAAACGGGGCGGTCGTCCGGCCGCCCCGTTTCTTCTGGTAAAGGAGATTTTTCGTGAACTACGCAACCATCAAATGGGCCGACGTGGCCAACGGTCCCGGCGTGCGGGTGTCCCTGTTCGTGTCCGGCTGCACCCACCGCTGTCCGGGGTGCTTCAACGAGGAAGCCCAGGATTTTGCCTACGGCCAGCCCTTCACCCAGGCCGAGGAGGACAAAATCGTGGCCGCCCTGGCCCCCGCCCACATCAAGGGCCTGTCCCTCTTGGGCGGCGAGCCCTTCGAGCCGGACAACCAGCGCGCCCTGCTGCCCCTGCTGCGCCGGGTGAAGGGGGAATACCCCGGCAAAGAGGTGTGGTGCTACTCCGGCTACACCCTGGACGGGGAGCTGTGGCAGCCCAGCCGCGCCCGGTGTGAGTACACCGACGAAATGCTGTCGTATATCGATGTCCTGGTGGACGGCCCGTTTGTGCTGGAGAAAAAGGATCTCAACCTGCGGTTCCGCGGTTCCTCCAACCAGCGGATTTTGAATGTCCCCGCCAGCCTGGCGGCTCGCGCCCCCGTCCTGTGGGACGGGGAGACCACCATCCAACCCATCACCGTGTAAAGGAGAATGCCGCGATGAATGCCCCCGTCCCTGTCAAGCTGCTGGACCCCCGGGCGAGGCTGCCCGTCTATGGCTCCGGCTGCGCCGCCGGGGCCGACCTGTACGCCCTCACTGACGGCCCGGTGGAGATCGCCCCCGGCGGGACGGCGCTGGTGCGCACCGGGATTGCCGTGGCCATCCCCCAGGGGTATGTGGGGCTGGTGTACGCCCGCTCCGGCATGGCCTGCAAGCGGGGGCTGGCCCCCGCCAACAAGGTGGGGGTGATCGACGCCGACTACCGGGGCGAGGTGATGGTATTCCTCCACAACCACGGCGCCGTCCCCCAGGTGGTGGAGGACGGCGACCGCATTGCCCAGCTGGTGGTCGTCCCTTATCTCACCGCCCAGTTCCAAAGCGTGGAGGAGCTGGACGACACGGAGCGGGGGAGCGGCGGCTTCGGCTCCACCGGGCTGAAGTAGCCGGCGGCCCGGGGGAAGGCGGCGCGGGCCGGTTCTTGACGGCGGGCCCCCTTTCTGCTATAGTCAAAGCAGCCAAATCATTTGCATTGGCCCTGTCCGGGCCAGTCAGGAGGTCATCCCATGCCCGGAAATACCCTGTATATCGTCGTCCCCTGCTACAACGAGGAGGAAGTCCTGCCCGAAACCGCCCGCCGCCTGGGGGACAAGCTCCGCGCCCTCATGGAGGCGGGGAAGATCGGTTCCCGCAGCCGGGTGCTGTTCGTCAACGACGGCTCTAAGGACAAAACCTGGGAGGTGATCCAGGGGCTCCACCGGGACAACGGCCTGCTGTGCGGCGTGGACCTGTCCCGGAACCGGGGCCACCAGAACGCCCTGCTGGCGGGCCTTATGACCGCCAGGGAGCGGGCGGACATGGTCATCTCCATGGACGCCGACCTCCAGGACGATGTGGACGCCGTGGACGCCATGGTGGACAAATATCTGGACGGGGTGGACATCGTGTACGGCGTGCGTTCCTCCCGGAAGACGGACACCTTCTTCAAGCGCACCACCGCCGAGGCCTTCTACCGCATGATGGATCTGCTGGGCGCGGAGACGGTGTTCAACCACGCCGACTACCGCCTCATGTCCCGGCGGGCGCTGGACGGACTGGCCCAGTTCACCGAGGTGAACCTGTTCCTCCGGGGGATCGTGCCCATGATCGGCTACCGCACCGATACCGTGGAGTACGAACGGGGGGAGCGCTTCGCCGGGGAGAGCAAGTACCCGCTGAAAAAAATGCTGGCCTTCGCCCTGGAGGGGGTCACCTCCCTGTCCGTGCGGCCCCTGCGGATGATCACGGGACTGGGCTTCCTGGTGTTCCTGGTGTCGCTGGTGATGATCCTCTACAACGTGGTGCGGTGGGCCACCGGGAACACCGTGGCGGGCTGGGCCAGCCTGGCCTGCTCCGTGTGGTTCATCGGCGGGCTGATCCTGCTCTCACTGGGGGTCATCGGGGAGTACCTGGGCAAGCTCTACCTGGAGAGCAAGGGCCGCCCCCGCTTCCTCGTCCGGGAGGTGCTGGGGGACGACGGGGCCCAGGGGGACGGCGAATAGGGCCTTTGCGGCTTGTCAGGCTCCGAAGATTGTTAAACCTTTATAAATATTCGCGAAAGGCCCTTGCAATTTGGGGCGCCGGGGCCTAAAATGAAAAACGTGGAAATTGAGGCGGCGCCGGGCAGCGCCGCTGGGCGGCCCACAACATTACGACAGGAGGAATTTATCATGAGCATTGATTTTGAGAGCCTGAAGGACAAAGCTGTGGTTCTCGCCCAGTCCGGCGTGACCAAGGCCAAGGAGCTCACCGAGACCGGCGTGGCCAAGGCCAAGGAGCTGGCCGACACCGGCGCGGCCAAGGCCAAGGAGATCACCGAGATCGGCAAGCTGAAGGTGCAGAACTCCACCGAGCAGGAGGCCATCCGCAAGGCCTACTCCGACCTGGGCAAGCTGTACTACGCCGAGCGGGGTTCCGCCCCCGAGCCGGCCTATGCCGACCTGTGCCAGCGGATCACCGACGCCCTGGCCCGCATCTCCTACAACAACGAGCGCATCGCCGACATCAAGGCGGCGGGCCACATCTCCGACGAAGAGGCGGAAGAGGCCGAGCCGGTGGACGGGGAGCCCGTGGATGAGGAACCCTCCTGCTGCTGCGGCGGCGAGGAGCCCGCGGCCGAGGACGACAAGCCCGAAGAGTAAGAAAAGACGCACGAAGCCCCGCAGCCTTTGGCCGCGGGGCTTTTGCCATGTCAGGGCGCTGTTTTTGGGGCCTTGCCGGGGCGTTTCCCCCGCATGGCCAGGACGCTGCCCACGGCCAGGGCGATTCCCGCCGCGATCACGGCGATGGTGACGCCGAAGATCACCGGCATGGGCGGTTTGGCGGCGTACTCCATGGCGTTGGGATACCAATCCTTGGTTGTCTCCAGATCCACCACCTGGATCACCAGAAGGGAGAAGAATTCCACAATCAGCAGCACCACGCCGATGACCGCCGTCACCCACCCGGCGGTAAAGCACCGCTTGGCGGCGTTCACCCGGACGCATTCCTCCAGCCCGCCCCCCGGGGGCGCTCCCTCCGCCCGCCGGGGCGGGGCCTCCCGGCCCAGCAGATCGTCGGCGGACACGCCCAGCACCCCGCACAGCAGGGCCAGCGTTTCAATGTCCGGCGCGGCCTGATCCGTCTCCCACTTGGACACCGCCTGCCGCGACATCCCGATGAGCTCCCCCAGCTGCTCCTGGGACAGCCCCGCCGCCCGCCGCACCTGCTGGAGCCGTTCTCCAAAGGTCATAAAACCGACCTCCTTTCTGCGTCTATCCTACCGCAAAGGCCGGTGGCAGTCCACCAGCTTTCGCTGGAAAACCCGCTACCAGCGGTGGAATCCGCCCATTTCCCGCAAAAACAAAGCGGCGCGCGGCCTTTCCACCGCCCGCCGTCCTGTTTTAGAGAGAGAGGACGAATTGCAGCGCCGTCCGGGGGGTCTGGGCGCCGTGGAACCGCTCCCAGGCCACCGCCTGCCGGTGGAGCTCCTCCGTGGGCAGCCCCACCCCTTCCCGGGCCGCCAGCAGATCCACCAGGGCCAGGAATTCCCCCTTGTCCAGCCCCTGGAACAGCACCCGCACCCCGAAGCGGTCGGCCAGCGAGGTCTTCTCCCGGATGGTTTCCGAGCGGTCCATCTCGTCCCCCGCCCGCTCGGAGATGGTCTGCCGCACCAGATGGCGGCGGTTGGAGGTGGCGTACACCGCCACATTCCGGGGCCGGGGTTCCACGCCCCCCTCCAAAATGGTTTTCAGGATGGAGTATGTAGGGTCGTCCCGGTCGAAGGTGAGGTCGTCGATGAACACGATGAACTTCTGCCGCCGCCCGTCCAGGGTGCGGATCAGGGCGGGCAGGCCGCTGAGGTCGCCCTTGTCCGCCTCGATGATCCGAAGTTCTCCCATCCCCGGCAGGGTGAGCAGGTTCTTCACCGTGGCCGACTTCCCCGTGCCGCTCTCGCCGTAGAGCAGGACGTTGTTCACCTGCCGGCCCTCCAGCAGGGCGCGGGTGTTGCGCTCCACCTCCGCCCGCTGCCCGTCGTAGCCCAGCAGGGCGTCGGAGGGCGGGCAGTCGGGCCGCTCCACCGGGATGAGCGCCCCGCTGTCCCACACGAAGGCCCGGTACCGGGCAAACTGCCCCGCGCCCTCCCCCCGGTAGGCCTCCGTCAGCCCCTCGAAGGAGAAGGGCACGCCGCTCTGCCACCGGGGCAGGGAGGTCAGCACCCCCTGGTAGTCGCTGTCCAGCAGCCGCCCCAGCTGGGCCAGCCACCGGTCGCAGTCCACGCTTGCCAGCACCTCAAAGGCGGAGATATCCAGCCGCGCCGCCTGCTCCAGCGCCGGGTCGCGGTCCCCCCGCTCCGCGAGCCGGGGATAGGGGCCCTCCGACCAGCGCAGGGCCTCCCCCAGCCACTGGCCCAGGCCGGGCTGTCCCTCCACCCGGAGGCGGTAGAACAGGTCGGTGTAGGCCTCCAGGCCGCCCAGGCCGTCCCCGTGGGTGGTGCGGGTGACCAGGCGCAGGGCGCACTCCATCACCGGGAGGGTAAGGATGTCCTTGTAGGCCGCCACGCCCTGGAGGGCGGCCAGCATGGTTTTCAGATTCATTGTGTCTCACTCCAAAAAGCGCTTCTTAGAACCTGTATTCACAACCTCAATCCACCGTCTGGCCGGGTCTTTTCCCGCCATGCCGCGTTAAATTTTCTTGAAATAAACCCAATTATTCCTGCGAAAATTTGCCTTGCCTGACGGGGAAATCCCTCGGCCATCCGGCGGTTTCGGCTGTGAATACAGGTTCTTA
>CATLEJ010000146.1 GCA_949916125.1 uncultured Oscillospiraceae bacterium | reverse complement strand
GGGCTACGCCACCCTGCTGCAAAAGCCGGGACTGAGCGAGGAAAAGAGGGCGGAGTACACCGGGAAGATCCTTTATAACACCCGGCGCCTTTCCACCCTCACCAGCAACATCCTGCTGCTGTCCCGGCTGGAGAACCAGGAGTTGGATATTCCCCGGGAGACCTTCTGCCTGGATGAGCAGCTCCGGGAGGTCATCCTCTCCCAAGAGGAGGGCTGGGCCGGGAAGGATCTGGAGCTGGAGGTAGACCTGGACAGCGCCGACTACCGGGGGAACCGGGATCTGCTGGCCCAGGTGTGGCAGAACCTGCTGGGCAACGCGGTGAAGTTTGTCCCGGAGCGGGGGCTGGTTCGCGTCCTGCTGCGGCGGGAGGAAAACCGCCTGCGGGTGAGCGTGGTGGACACCGGCCCAGGCATGAGCGGGGAAGTACAGCGGCGGGTATTCGAGAAATTCTACCAGGGTGACCCCTCCCGGACCTCCCAGGGAAACGGCCTGGGGCTGGCCCTGGCCAAGCGGGTGGTGGATCTCCACGGGGGCGAGATCGTCGTGTCCTCCAAGGAGGGGAAAGGGACCACCTTCACCGTGTACCTGCCGCTGGATGCGGCGGGAGCTGGATGAAAAGGAGCTGTTTGCATTGATAAAAAACGAGTCCCCAGCCGGGGGAGAAACGACGGCGCGGCTCGGGCCGGGCAGGCTGTTCCATGGCTGGGCTGCGCGGAAGCAGTTGTGGATGCTGGCCTACTGGCCCGTCTACGGGGCACTGTTCTTTGCCCTGGAGCGCCTTCGCCGGCCTGCCCAATATCATGTGATGCACACCGAAGTGGATGATTGGATCCCTTTCTGCGAGGGGTTTGTGATCCCCTATGTGTTTTGGTTCCTATTCCTCATTGGCATCCACTGTTACACAGCCAAGCATGACGCCGCCGCCTTCAAGCGGTTGATGGCGTTTGTGGCCATCTCCCACACCTGCGCGCTGGCCATCTTCTTTCTGTTCCCCACCTGCCAGCACCTGCGGCCCCTGGCCTTTGAGCGGCAGAACCTGCTGACCCGGATCACGGCCTTTTTCTACCGCATAGATACCAGCACCAACGTCTGCCCCTCTCTCCATGTGGTGGGTTCTATGGCGGTGTGGTATGCCGCCAGGGACGCGGGGCTGTTCTCCCACAGGGGGTGCCGGGTGTTTTTCTCCGCGGCAACGGTGCTGATCTGCCTGTCCACCGTGTTCCTCAAACAGCACTCCGTGCTGGATGTGGCGGCGGGGCTGCTGTTGAGCGATCTCGTCTGCCGCCTGGTGTACCGCCCGGTTCGGGGCGGATATCCCAGCACCGCCGAGCGGTGGAAGGCGCGGTGGCAAGAGCGGCGCAGAACATTGCGAAGGACATAACATAATAAAGAGGATCCTCCGGAAGCTTGAACCGAAGGATCCTCTTTTATTATCTGTCCGCGTCCCGTGCCTGCAAAGCCTGTTCCCTCATGCGGGTCAGCTCCTCCGGCCGCTGGGGACAGCCGTCCTGGAGCCACTTGCGGATAATGGCATAGCCTCCCTGGCAGAAAAACAGCCGGGCGTAATCCCGCTCGCTGTCCGTCATGGGGCCGGACAGCATCTGATCCAGCACGTTTCGGATGGGCCAGAGGGATGACACCTTATCCAGCAGTTCCCCCTCTGGCACACTGGCGATGACGGTGCGGAACCGCTCCTGCTCCGATGCCAGGTAGGCCAGCGCGTGGTGGGTGCCGCTGCGGTGGGTGAAGTCTTCCGCCAGCGCCTGCTCAAACTGGGCCAGCATCTCCGCAATAATCTGATTTAGCAGATCCTGGGGGCTGCCATAATACTTGTAAAAGGTGGTGCGGTTGATGCCCGCCTCCTGGCACAGCTCGTATACCGTGACCTTGTCCACCCGCTTTTCCCGCAATAGGCGCATCAGCGCCCCCTCCAGCATGGTCTTGCTCACCCGAATGCGTTGGTTTTCCATGGAGTTCACCTCAACAAATCTGCCAAAAGTGTTGACCTTACGACAAACCAGCCCGGAAATGTCTACCTCACAACAAACTCAAAAAATCAGTCGATTGACGGTTTTGTGGAAATCTGGCTATGATTATACCAGCATCTTGTATCATCTGTCAACGAGGAGGAATTTCCATGACCCTGTACGAAGCAATATCCGCCCGCCGTCAGGTACGTTCCTTCCGGCCCGGCCCCGTAGATGAAACGGTGTTGGATCAGCTCCGCGCCTGTCTGCGGGACACGGAGCGCCTGACCGGGCGCCAGGGGCAGTTTGAGGTTGTCCCCGCCAAAGCGGCCGGCGGAAGCCACGGCGCGCCCTGGTGCGTGTTCAGCTTTTGCGAGGAAGATCCGGCAGCCTATGCCAACGCGGGCTACGTGCTGCAAAAGGCGGATCTGCTGCTCCAGAGCCTGGGGCTGGGGTGCGGTTGGTTTATGGATCTCAAACCCGCCCAGCCCGACCCCCGGTTTTGCATCGGTCTGGCTTTCGGGCACACTGATGAGCCCTTACGAACCGAGGAAGCACAGTTCAAGCGCCGCCCGCTCAGCGACATCTGCCGGGAGGAGAATGACGTGGCCCGTGCGGTGCGCCTGGCCCCATCCTCGTTGAATTCCCAGCCCTGGACGGTGGAGTTTGAGGATCGCAAAGTGGTTCTCCGGGAAAAAGGACGGGGTCCGGCGCGATTGATCCTCCGGGGAAAACTGAACAAGATCGACCTGGGCATCGCCGCCCGCCACGCCGCCCTGGCGCTGGAGCACCAGGGAAAGCGGGTCGTTGAGGCGCTGCCCAAAGCGGAAAACGGCAAGCTGGAGATCACCATTCGGTACGAATAAGGGGGTGAATCCATTGAAAACAGCCATTGTCTACTGCTCCCAGCACCACGGCAACACCAAAAAGCTGTTGGACGCCATCGCCGCGCAGGGGGATGTGACCCTTATTGACGCCGCTGCTGTCCAAAGCGCCAATCTGGCTCCTTACGAACTCATCGGCCTGGCTTCCGGCATTTACTACCAAAAATACCACCAATCCGTGATGAAGTTTGCCCAGCAGAACCTGCCCAGGGACAAGAAAGTGTTCCTTGTCTACACCTACGGCATCAAGCGCCCCGGCTATGCCAACGCCATCGCCGAAATCGTCAGGGGAAAAGGAGGCGACCTGCTGGGGGAGTACGGCTGCCCCGGTTTTGACACCTTCGGCCCCTTCAAACTCATCGGAGGCATCGCCAAGGGGAGGCCCAACGAGGGGGACATTGCCGACGGCGTCAGCTTTTTTTACGACCTGGTTCAAGGCGCACAAAAATAATTAAAATGTGGAGGAGAGAGTATGAGCCAGCAAGCAAAAGCGCAAGGCGAGTGGAAAGCACAAAAGAAAGCCTATAAAAAAGCGAAACGGAAATATGTTCAGCCATGGAAAGTTCTGGCCATCCTGCTCATCATCCCCGCCCTGCTGGTGCAGGCGGTGGGGATGGTGGTAAATATGGCGGACAATACCTTGGCCATCGTGGCCGGAGACCGTTTCTGGGATCTGAAAAACCAGGACTCAAGTGCGGTCTACTACTCCGGCGACTACGCCACAGAGGCAGAGCGGCTGGCCGCGGGGTCGGATGTAGTATATCAGACCGAGGCGGAGGGCGCGGTACTGCTGAAAAATGACAACGGCGCCCTGCCCCTGGCGGAGGGGGCCAGGATCAGCCTGTTCTCTAACAGCAGCGTCAATGTGGTCTACGGCGGCACCGGCTCCGCCAACG
This sequence comes from uncultured Oscillospiraceae bacterium, assembly GCA_949916125.1. Lineage (GTDB taxonomy): Bacteria > Bacillota > Clostridia > Oscillospirales > Oscillospiraceae > Enterenecus. Next base: position 3,296 of record CATLEJ010000146.1, on the reverse strand, counting down.
TGGACTCATCCACTGCCGACAATCTGAAGCAGGCGGCGGAAAAGTCCGGGCTGGCGGTGAACAGTGCGCTGTGGGATTTTTACACACAGGGGCCGGGCAAAGAGTACGTCCGGGTGGACGGCGGTATGTTCTCCTCGGAAGCTACCCGGACAGTAGAAGTACCCTGGGCTGTTTATACGGAGGAGTTAAAGGACACTTTCGTGGAATACGGCGACGCGGCAGTTGTTGTGCTCTCCCGGGTGGGCGGTGAGGACGATGACCTGGAGTTTACTGACTACAACTATTTGGAGCTGGATCCGGTGGAACGGGAGCTGCTGGAAAACTTGAAGGCGCTGAAGGATCAGGGTGTGTTCCAGAGCATCGTAGTGCTGGTGAATACCTCTAACGCTCTCCAAATGGACTTCCTGAAGGGGAACCCCTACGGCATCGACGCCGTGCTTTGGACAGGCGGCGTGGGCCAGTCCGGCTTGAACGCCGTAGCGGACATTCTGGCGGGCAGAGTGAATCCCTCCGGCAGCCTGGTGGCCACCTACTGCTATGATAACTACTCCTCTCCGGCCATGGTCAATTTTGCGCCTATGGAGTGGGGCGGCTTCGCGGACAGCGGCCTGGGGAGCACCGCCCAGTATTACATGATCTATCAGGAGGGCATCTACGTCGGGTACAAATACTATGAGACCCGCTATGAGGACGCCGTCATGGGAACGGGAAATACTTCCGGGTATGAGTATGGCGCGGATGTGGCGTTCCCCTTTGGCTACGGTCTGAGCTACTCCACTTTTGCCCTCAGTGACTTTAACGCCAGCTATAATGCCGGGGAGGACACCTTCCAGGTCAGTGTGAAGGTGTCCAATACCGGGGATGCTGCAGGCAAAAAGACGGTTCAGATTTATGGTCAGTCTCCCTACACCGAGTACGACAAGCAAAATGGCGTAGAGAAAGCGGCGGTGCAGTTGGTGGGCTTCGCCAAGACCGGCGAGCTGGCCCCCGGCGCATCTGAAACGCTGACCGTTACCGTGCCCCGCCGGGAACTGGCCTCCTACGATACCAACGGAAAAGGCACCTACATCTTAGAGGATGGCACCTATTATCTTACCGCCGCCCACAATGCCCATGACGCGGTGAATCATATCCTGGCGGCCAAGGGTTTCTCCAAGGCGGACGGCATGGACGCTGACGGCGATGCCGGGCTGACGTTTGAGTACGTCAACGACACCTTCGATGCCAAGACCTATGCCGTGTCAGACAATGGAACAGAAATTGTCAACCAGGCGTCCGACGCGGATCTGAACTATTATGGCGGCGCCGGGGTGGAGGTGACCTACCTCTCCCGGAGCGACTGGGCGGGCACCTTCCCCCAGGAGGCCATCCAGATTCAGCTCAATGACCAGCTCATCCGGGATCTGGATCCCAAGCTCTATGACCGTCAGGAGCGGGAAGCCGGGGCCATGCCTGTCCTGGGGGCGGACAACGGCCTGAAGCTGTACGACATGATGGGGCTGGACTACGATGACCCCAAGTGGGAGCAGCTTCTGGATCAGCTCACCTTTGAGGAGATGGCGGAGCTCATCGGCGACGCTTTCCACTGGACCATGCCGGTGGAGTCCATCAACGCCCCCGGCACCCGCAACGAGAACGGGCCCCAGGGTCTCACCGCCCGGTTGTTCCCCATCGGGCCCAAGTTTGCCACTGTGGCCCTCACCTCCGAGGACGTGATGGCGGCTACCTTTAACCGGGAACTGGCCTATGCCAACGGCAAGGTGGTGGGCAACGACTGCGTGGACAATAACGTAGCCGTCCTTTACGGCCCCGGCAACAACATCCACCGCACCCCTTACTCCGGGCGGAATTTTGAGTATTACTCTGAGGACGGTTTCCTCTCCGGCCAGATCACCCGGCAGGAGGTGCAGGGCGTCCAGGATATGGGGGCCCAGGTGACCATGAAGCACTTCGCCCTCAACGATCACGAGAACGCCCGTGTGGGCATCTCCATCTGGGCCAACGAGCAGTCCATCCGGGAGGTCTATCTGACAGCGTTCCAGCCCGCCTTTGAAGCGGAGAGCGCCAGCGGCGTCATGACTTCCTACACCCGCTGGGGCACCACCTGGGCGGGCGCCCACGAGGGGCTTATCACCGGTATCCTGCGGGGCGAATGGGGCTGCCAGGGCATGGTGCTGTCCGACAACTGCCGCAACCACATGGACGCCATCAGCGGCGTGGCGGCGGGCAGCTCCGCCTATGATGACATGATGGGCGGCAAGGAGGGCGACCTGCTGGCGTACAAAGACGACCCCACCGCCGCAGCCCTCATGCGTGAGGCTTGCCATCACAACTTGTACACCATCGTCAACTCCCTGGGAATGAACGGTGTGGGGCCAGACACCACCGTGAAGGCCAAAGATCCAGGCTTCGCCACCACGGTTCGGGTGCTTCGGGTATTGCTCCCGGTGCTGTTCCTGGTCTGCTTGGGGCTGTACATCTGGGGCAGAGTTCGTTTTTCCAAAACGGAGGCGTGCCAGACCTATCAGGCGCAGAAAAAGGCCAGAAAGAATCAATAAGCACGGCAATGCCCCGCTCCGGGCGGTTGGCCTGGGGCGGGGCGCTGTTTTAGAAAGGAGTGGCGCGCGGCATGGAGCGGCGCACGATCAACATCAACCAGGCTTGGACATTCATTGGCCCACACGGTGGGTCTGCCCCGGTGGATCTGCCCCACACCTGGAACGCCACCGACGGTCAGGACGGAGGAAACGACTACTGGCGGGGAACCTGCGTCTACCAAAAGACATTCCCCAGGCCGGGCTTCGGGCCGGACGAGCGGGTGTACTTGGAATTCCAAGGCGTAAACGCCTCCGCCAGGGTGGTACTGAACGGTCAGGAGGTGGGCGCCCACGATGGGGGTTACTCTACCTTCCGCTGGGACGTGACGGATCTGCTCAAGGAAGAAAACGCCCTCACTGTCCACGTGGACAACAGCCGCAATGACCGGGTGTACCCCCAGAAGGCGGACTTCACCTTCTACGGCGGCATCTACCGGGACGTGAGTCTCATCATCGTGAACAAGTGCCACTTCGACATGGACTATTACGGTGGCTCCGGCATCAAGGTCACCGCTAAGCCGGTGGACAACTACACCCGGGGCGAAGTCGTGGTGGAGACCTGGCGGAACGGTAAGGAGGGCGAAGTACACATTACCATTCTTGACGAGGATGGGAAAGAGGCTGCCACCGCCGGCTTACCCATCGTCAAATTGAGCCTGCCGGACGTTCACCTGTGGAATGGGGTAAGATCACCCTATC
>CATLEJ010000145.1 GCA_949916125.1 uncultured Oscillospiraceae bacterium | reverse complement strand
CAGCGTGGAGCACGCCTTGGCCCACATCGAGGAATCAATCCAGGATCGGGTGGAGCCGCAGCATCTGCGCTGGTACTCCATCAAGGTATTTGAGCGGGACGAGAAGGTGCTGGAGGAGCTGGGCATCGACGGCCAGCTCCGGGCTCATCTGGAGGAGCACATCGCCGACTGCGAACGGGAGCTGGACGATGACGCGGAGTCCATCATCACAAACCAGCGATACGACTACATCGGCGGCGTGGTGGCCAGGGCGGTGGTGAAGAAGAACCCCAAGCACGCCGCCACCCTCTCGGACAAAATCGACGGGGTGGTGACCAACCGGGTGCTGGCCCTGCCCATCTTCGTGGCGGTGATGTTCCTGATCTATGCCATCGCCATGGGCCCCTGGCCCATCTCCGTGGGGGCGCGGCTCACCGACTGGGCCAGCGGCGGCCTGTTCGGGGAGGGCTGGTTTGTCCCCTTCACCGCCGACACCGGCGCCTGGGAGGAGTCCTCCGGCGCATTTGAGCAGGCGGAGGCCGTCATCGCCGCCTATGAGGCGGGGGAGAGCGAGGCGTACCTCTACGACGCCGACGCGGGCGAGGTGATCACGCTGGCCGTCACCGAGGCTGCCTATCAGGCGGCCCTGACCGTGGATGAGCCGGATCCCGCCGAATACGGCGTATGGGTGCCCGGCGTGCCGGTGCTGGTAGAGGGCGCACTGGATGCGCTCCGCTGCAACGACGTGGTGAAGTCGCTGGTGCTGGACGGCATTGTGGGCGGCGTGGGGGCGGTGCTGGGCTTTGTCCCCCAGCTGCTGGTGCTGTTCCTGCTGCTGGCCATCGTGGAGGACGTGGGCTATATGTCCCGGGTGGCCTTCATCATGGACCGGCTGTTCCGCCGGTTCGGCCTGTCGGGCAAGTCCTTCATCCCCATGCTGGTGGCCACGGGCTGCGGCGTGCCCGGCGTGATGGCCTCCCGCACCATCGACCAGGACCGGGACCGCAAAATGACCATCATGACCACCTGCTTCATCCCCTGCAGCGCGAAAATGCCCATCATCGGCCTGTTTGCCGGGGCGCTGTTCGGCAAATCCGTCTGGGTGGCGGTGTCCGCCTACTTCATCGGCGTGGGGGCGGTGGTGGTGTCCGGCGTCATGCTGAAAAAGTTCAGGGCCTTCAAAGGTGAGGCCGCCCCCTTTGTCATGGAGCTGCCTGCCTACCATCTCCCCTCCGCATCCAACGTCCTCCGGGCCACCGGAGACCGGGGCTGGTCCTTTGTCAAGCGGGCAGGTACGGTGATCCTGCTGTCCACCATCGTGCTGTGGTTCCTCCAGGGTTTCGGCTTTGAGGGCGGCTCCTTCGGCCCGGTGTCCGACAGCGACTTTTCCCTGCTGGCCAGCATGGGCCGGATCGTGGCGTTCCTCTTTGCGCCCCTGGGCTTCGGGAACTGGCAGACCGCCGTGGCCACCCTCACCGGCCTCATCGCCAAGGAAGAAGTGGTGGCCACCCTCCAGGTGCTGTACCCGGGGAATATCTACGTAAACCTGTCCGGGACCTTCACCGGCGTGTCGGCCTACTCCTTTATGATCTTCAACCTGCTGTGCGCCCCCTGTTTTGCGGCCATGGGCGCCATCAGGCGTGAAATGAACAACGGCAAATGGACCTGGGCGGCCATCGGCTATATGTGCGGCTTTGCCTATGTGGTCTCCCTCATCGTATACCAGCTGGGCGGGCTGCTGCTGGGCGTGGTGCCCTTCAACCCGTTTACCGTGGCGGCGCTGGCGGCGCTGGCCGGGCTGCTGTACCTGCTGTTCCGGCCCGCAGCCAAGGCGTCCGGGGGCGTGACGGTCCGCGGCGCCGACGCGGGGCGGGTGTAAGCCATGGCGGGTTTTTTGGCGGAAAACGGCGGCACCCTCCTGGTGCTGGCCATTGTGGCGGCCGCCGCGGCCGGGATTATATGGAGCCTGCGGCGGAAGAAGAAAACGGGCGGCCAGGGCTGCGGATGTGGCTGTGCCGGCTGCCCCTCCAAAGGGATCTGCCACCCGGATGAATAGGCAAAGGCCCCGGAAGCATCGCTTCCGGGGCCTTTTTCCGCGTTTGTTCCGGCACGCCGCGGGGGCGGGCGCAGGGCTTCAGCCGGGGCTACGCCCCTGCCGGGGGCGGCAGCAGCTCCATGGACGTCCTGTCCGGCTGCGTGTCCCGGAAGGACATTCGCCACCGGACGCGTTCCGGCGGGTCAAACCGCAGGGCGGAGCAGGCGGAATACAGCCGGGGGCCGTCGGAGGCGGCCGACCCCTTGGCGTGGGCCACGATCAGGGCGGTGGGCCCGTCCGAGCCGCCGATGATCCCGATGGAGCAGGCCGCGGGGCCGTCCGCGCCAACCATGGCGGCCAGCTCATCCAGCGGCTTAGGCCGGGGGCTGTCCCCCTCCCCCGCGTCCCGGATCATCAGCGCTCCCCGGGGCAGCTCCGGCTCCAGGGTGTAGGCCATGGCGATGCAGTGGGAGGGGTAGTCCCAGCCCTCCGGCATACGGGACAGATCCATCTCCTGTGCCTCGTACTCCGCCACCCGCAGGGTATGGGCCCGCCCGGTGAGGGGGTTGGTGAAGTCCACGCTGTCCCCCGGGCCGGACACGGTGAACCGGGGCCCGGGGATCGGTTTGGGCCGCGCCTCCAGCGTCAGGGAGAGGGTTTTGAGCTTGGGTTTCCCTTTCGTGGCCCAGGGGAAGGACTCCCGCCAGAACATCCACCCCTTCTCAGGGTCAAGGCCGTAATGCTCCATCAGCCAGACATTTTCCCAATCCTGCTGGTTATACGCCCCGCGGCAGTCCTCGGGGCGGAGATACATGGGCACCCAGCCGGAGCCGTTTCCGCTCCGGCCCCCCAGCACCCGGCCGTTCACTGTCAGCTCGGGGCTGTAGTCCAGGGTCATGGGGTTTTCCGCGTCCTGCCGCTCCTCATCCTCCGGGGTCATGGGCCGCTCCCCCTCCGCCCACGGCCTCCACCGCTCCAGAAAAGCCCCCAGCTCCCCAGGGTCGATCTCCACGCACAGATCCAGCACAATCCCCTTGCCGCAGGCATACGCCGCCGGGATATGCCACACCTTCCCGCCCCAGGAGAAGGTCTTGCGGAGGGGGATCTCATCCCCCGGCCTGTCGTGGCCCCAGTGTCGGCCAAAGCCGCCCTCGTAGTATACCGCCCACTCCGGCTTTTCCGGCGGCCCCTCCGGCTCCGGCTCGCCCACCAGATCATAATACTCGCCGCTGAACTTCAGCGCCCCGTAATCAAAGGAGGACTGCACCTCCTTGAGATACCCGTAGGGGTCGTCCATGGGGGCGAGGGCCAGCGCACCCGCCAGGGCGTCCAGTACGGCCCGCTGCCCCGCGCTGGGGGGATAGGTCTCCAGGAAGGCGTCGAACTCCCCCCGGTTCCACATCCACGCCTGCTCCAGCGCGTCCACACTGCCGCAGGCCAATACCAGCCGCAGGAAGTCCTCAAAGCTCCGGGCCAGGGGGTGGACATACTCCCCGGGCAAATTTTCGGGGCTGACGGCAAACACCATGTCCCCGAAGCCCTCCACAAAGCAGACGTGGATGCCGTCCACCCCCGCCCAGCCGATGACCTGTGCCCCCACCGGGTCGCAGAAGTAGCCGCCCTCGGTATCGCCCCGCTCCAGGCCCAGCTGGGCCAGGTCGATGTCCAGCCTGCGGTATTGTTCGTACAGTGTCATGTGGGTTCCTCCTGTCAAAAAGCCTGCCCCGCCCCGTGTCAGCAGGGCGGGGCGTGTATGTTTCAGCTTGGTTCCGCAGGGCAATTTCGTGGCGCTTATTCTCGCAGCACACACTCCCCGCGTCAGCGGGGAGTGTGTGCCCTATCTCACTTGCGCAGGGCGATCTCGTGGCGCTTGGGCCCGGTGGACACAATGGTGATGGGCACGCCGATCCGCGCCTCCAAAAACTCCACGTAGCCCCGAGCGTTGGCGGGCAGGGCGCCGTAGTCCGTGATCCCCCGCACGTCCGACTTCCAGCCGGGCAGCGTCTCAAACACGGGCTTGGCCCGCAGAAGCCGGGGGGTGGTGGGGAACACGTCCGTCACCTCGCCGTCGATCTCGTAGCCGACGCACACCTTGATCTCGTCCAGGTAGCCCAGCACGTCCAGGCAGGTCAGCGCCACCTGGGTGGCCCCCTGCACCATGCAGCCGTACTTGGTGGCCACGGCGTCGAACCAGCCCACCCGGCGGGGGCGGCCCGTGGTGGCGCCAAACTCGCCCTTGTCGCCCCCCCGGCGGCGCAGTTCGTCCCCCTCGGGGCCGGTGAGCTCACTGACAAAGGGCTCGGTATTGGAGCCCACGCTGGAGGAATAGGCCTTGGTGACGCAGATCACGTCCTGGATGGCGGTGGGGGGCACCGGGGCGCCCACGCAGCCGTAGCCCGCCAGGGTGTGGGAGGAGGTGGTCATGGGAACGATGCCCAGGTCGGGATCCTTCATGGAGCCCAGCTGGCCCTCCAGCAGAACGGTTTTGCCGTCCTTCAGCGCCTGGTGGAGGAAGCCCACCGCGTCCCCCACATAGGGCCGCAGCAGCTCCCGGCAGTCCATCAGCTGGTCGTACAGCGCCTTCACATCCAGGGCGGGCTTGTGGTAGAGGTGCTCAAAGAGGATGTTCTTCACCTCTACCGCCCGGGTGAGCCGGTCCCACAGGCGCTCCTCGTCAAAGAGGTCGCACACCTGGATGCCCGTCTTGGCGTACTTGTCGGAGTAGAAGGGGGCGATGCCGCTCTTGGTGGAGCCGAAGGCCTTGCCCCCCAGCCGCTCCTCCTCATACCCGTCCTGGAGGACGTGGTAGGGCATGAGCAGCTGCGCCCGCTCGGACACGATGAGGTTGGGGGCGGGCACCCCCCGGCCGGTGACGTCCTTCAGCTCGGCGGCCAGCTTCACCGCGTCCAGCGCCACGCCGTTGCCGATGACATTGGTGACGTGGGGGTAGAAGCTGCCGGAGGGCAGGATGTGCAGCGCGAAGCGCCCATAATCATTGATGATGGTGTGCCCGGCGTTGGCCCCGCCCTGGAAGCGCACCACCACGTCGGAGGTCTCCGCCAGCAGATCGGTGATCTTGCCCTTGCCCTCGTCGCCCCAGTTTGCCCCTACGATTGCTTTTACCATTTCTCAATCCCTCCACGGGCCGGGATTCGCAGCCGGTTTTCCCGGTCTGCCTTATCCGGCGCGCGCATTGCGGGCCGTTTTCAGCCCAACAGCTTTATTATAATCAAGTCGCCGCCCCGGCGCAAGCCCTTTTTGTGCGATTTGATGGATTTGGGAAGAAAGTAGAAAACCCGGCTTTCTATTTTTTGCTGAATGTGGTACAATAAGGGCAAACGCCGCGCGGCGCGCGGCAGCCTGCTCCGCAGGCGGAATACGGCATGGAGGGACGGGCCATGGAGCTGAACGAGAGGACACTGGCCAGCGAGCTGGTTTTTGACGGCGTGCTGCTGAAGGTATACCGGGACGAGGTGGGGCTGGCGGACGGCGGCACGTCGGTGCGGGAGGTGGTTCACCACCCCGGCGGCGTGGCGGCGGTTGCGCTGGACGATGAGGGGAACGTCTACCTGGAGCGGCAGTTCCGGTATCCCTACCGCCGGGTGGTCACCGAGATCCCGGCGGGCAAGCTGGAGCGGGGGGAGGACCCCTTCGATGCCATCCGGCGGGAGCTCAGGGAGGAGATCGGCGCGCAGGCGGGCCGTTGGGATCCCCTGGGGTATGTGATGCCCAGCGTGGGGTATACCGACGAGATGCTCTACCTGTACCTGGCGCGGGGGCTCACGTTCGGCGAGACCCACCTGGACGAGGACGAATTTCTGGAGCCCTTCAAGCTGCCCTTCGGCGAGGTACTGGAGATGGCGGCGGACGGGCGGATCAATGACGCCAAAACAGTGGCCGCCCTGTTCCGGGCGGACCGGCTGATGCGGAAGGAGCGGGAGGAAGCCGATGGGTAAGAAAATCCTGGTGGTGGAGGACGAGCGCAATATTGTGGACATCCTCACCTTCAACCTCCGGCGGGAGGGGTACGAGACCCTGGAGGCGCTGGACGGCGCGTCGGGGCTGCGCCTCGCTTTGGAGCAGGACCCGGACCTGATCCTGCTGGACCTCATGCTGCCCAAGATGGACGGCTTCGAGGTGTGCCGGACCCTGCGGGAGCGGGGGAGGGCCACCCCCGTCATCATGCTGACCGCCCGGGAGGAGGAGACGGACAAGGTGCTGGGGCTGGAGCTGGGCGCGGACGACTATATCACCAAGCCCTTTTCCGTGCGGGAGCTGCTGGCCCGGGTCAAGAGCAACATCCGCCGCAGCGATATGCTCAGCCGCGCCGCCCCCCGGAGCGCCGCCAACCGGCTGGACCTGGGCCGGGTGCAGGTGGACCTGGACGCCATGCTGGTCTATAAGGACGGCGAGCCGCTGGATCTGACCCAGCGGGAATACGAGCTGGTGAAAACCCTGGCTTCCAGCCGGGGACAGGCCCTGAGCCGGGAGTCGCTGATGAAGCAGGTGTGGAACTTTGACGGCTTCGTGGGCGACGTGCGGGCGGTGGATGTGGCCATCCGGCGCCTGCGGGAAAAGCTGGAGGACGACCCGGCGGAGCCCAGGTTCATCATCACCCGGCGGGGGCTGGGCTACGCCTTCGGAATCTGAGCGCTGAGAAGCGGTCGGCGAGGGAGCCTGGACCGAAGCGAGGACAAAAACCCAGGGCCCGCAAAGCGGGGCCGGATTTTGTCCGAGTCGGAGGGAAGGCGAGCGAACGACCTGACCGCTTTGAAGCGTGACAACCAAAGAAAGGGAGGTGTCCCGCCATGCGCCGGAGCCTGCATCTGAAGCTGGTGCTGATCCTCATGCTGCTCATCGTGTCGCTGATGGTGGTGGTGGGCGCGTTCCTCATGAATTCCGTCACCGGCTACTATATCAACGACTTCTACGGCCAGATCGCCGCCGCCTTCGGCCAGGACAACGCCGACTTTGTCCGGGACCTCCAGACCCCCATGGAGGACGAGACCGACGGCGCGGCCAAGATGGAGGCGGTGCTGTCCGCCTATGAGGGCGTGCTGGGGGT
>CATLEJ010000144.1 GCA_949916125.1 uncultured Oscillospiraceae bacterium | reverse complement strand
CAGCGCCATGCCCAGCCAGGGCAGGATGAAGGCCAGGGCGATCATCACGATCCACACAGGCCACAGCAGGAAAATGAAAAACAGGGATACAAACGCCATACGCAAGCTCTCCTCTCATTGGGGCCGCTCCCCGGGCCGGGGCGGGCGGACGTATTTCGCCAGATCCGGCCGAACCGCGCCGCAGCTCCGGAAATTCTCCCGGCCCTCCCGCAGGGTCATGCCGCCGTTCTCGTCGCTGGGATCGTCCTCGCCGGGGTCGAACACGTCGTTCTCCCAGAAGCACACTGGGCAGATGTAGGCGACCGCGTCCTCCCTGGGGACGGGAAAGGTGAGATACCCGCAGCAGGGGCAGGGGTAGATCCCGGCGGGTTCCTCCGGCTCAGGCCCCGGCACGGGCATGGAGACCGGCTCCTCCGGCTGACGAGCCCCGTCTGTTATGATGAAGTGGTCGTTGTGGGCCTCGGGGAGATACAAGAACTTTTCCCGCCTTTTCCTCTGGTCATCCACCGTTCGCCAGCTCCTTCTGCGCATACTTGGGCAGCTTGGACACCACCAGCTCATAGGACATATCGCACAGATCCTTGAGCACCCCGTCGGGCAGCTCCCCGTCCAGCAGGGCGGCGATCCACAGCTTCTTGTCGCAGTAGAAGCCGGGGAGGATATCCGAGTACTGCGCCCGGAACGCCTCGGCCAGCCGGGGGTCGCACTTCAGGTTCACCAGATCGTGGTCGTTATACCGCTCGTCCTTCATCCCCCTGGGCGAGCACACGGCGGCGAACAGCTTGCCCCGCACCATGTAGCGGTGCCAGCCCCACTCCAGCTTGAAATCCTTTTCCGCCCCGGGCTTGTCCAGCAAGTATTCGTCTAACCACTCATACTTCATGGGTTTCCTCCCCTTTTCTCAGTCTTCCGCCGTCACATCCGCCGTGGACGCGTCCACCAGCGCGATGAGATCGGCGGGGCGCACCTCCACCTGAAAGCCCACCTTCCCCGCCGACACGCAGATGGTCTCGTGCTCCAGACAGCTCCGGTGGAACACCGTGGGGAACCGTTTCTTCATCCCCACCGGCGAGCAGCCCCCGTGGACGTAGCCCGTCAGGGGCAGCAGCTCCTTGGCGGGCAGCATGGCGACGGACTTCTCCCCCACCGCCTTTGCCGCCTTTTTCAGATCCAGCGTGGCTTCCACCGGAATGTCGAACACATAGTACCCGCCGGAGGCCCCCTTGGCCACCAGCGTCTTGAACACCGCCGCCGGATTCTGGTCCAGCATTTGGGCCACACTCACGCCGTCCGGGGCGGCGTCCCCCACCGGGTAGGCGTGGGGGGCATAGGGGATCTTCTTCTGATCCAATACCCGCATGACGTTGGTTTTTTCCTCTTTTTGTTTGGACATCTATTTCCCCGCTCCCCGCAGCTTGATGATCTGATCCCGCAGCGCCGCCGCCACCTCGAATTCCAGCATCTTGGCCGCGCCCCACGCGGCAAGCCGCGCGGGGGCCCCGATTTCATTTGCTTACGGGCGGAATGAATCCGCCCTGCAAAATTCTCCGCTTCGCTCCGAATTTACGGCGCAAGCGCCGCCCCACCTTCGGCGGGGCCCCAGGAGGCGGCTACTTTCCGTTTCCTCTCAATTTTATGATCTGATCCCGCAGCGCCGCCGCCACCTCGAACTCCAGCATTTTCGCCGCCTCCTTCATCTGCTTCTCCAGCCCGGCGATGGCCTCCATGCGCTGGAGCTTGGTCATCTGGGACAGCTCCTTGTCATTGTAGTCCGGCTTGTCCTCAGCGGACAGGGCCATCAGCTCCCGCACCGCCTTCTTCACCGTCTTGGGCACAATGCCGTGGGCCTTATTGAAGGCGTCCTGCTTCTCCCGGCGGCGCTCCGTCTCGTCCATGGCCCGGCGCATAGAGGGGGTGATGGTGTCGGCGTACAGCACCACCACGCCGTCGGCGTTCCGGGCCGCCCGGCCGATGGTCTGGATCAGCGACGTCTCCGAGCGCAGGAAGCCCTCCTTGTCCGCGTCCAGGATGGCCACCAGGGACACCTCCGGCAGATCCAGGCCCTCCCGGAGCAGGTTGATGCCCACCAGCACGTCGAACTCGCCCAGGCGCAGATCCCGGATGATCTCCATCCGCTCGATGGTGTCAATGTCGTGGTGCATATACCGTACCCGGATGCCCGCCGTTTTCAGGTAGTCCGTCAGGCTCTCCGCCATCTTCTTGGTGAGGGTGGTCACCAGCACCCGCTCGTCCCGGGCCGTCCGCTCCTGGATCTCTCCGATGAGGTCGTCGATCTGCCCCTCCACCGGGCGCACCTCCACCCTGGGATCCAGCAGGCCGGTGGGGCGGATCACCTGCTCCACGATCTGCCCCGAGCGCTCCCGCTCGTACTCGCCGGGGGTGGCGGAGACATATACCACCTGGTTGAGCCGCTTCTCAAACTCGTCGAACTTCAGCGGCCGGTTGTCAAAGGCGCAGGGCAGGCGGAAGCCGTACTCCACCAGGGTGGTTTTCCTCGCCCGGTCGCCGTTGAACATGGCCCGCACCTGGGGCAGGGTGGCGTGGCTCTCGTCGATGAACAGCACGAAGTCCTTGGGAAAGTAGTCCAGCAGGGTGTGGGGGGGGGAGCCCACGGGCCGGCCCTCGATGACCCGGGAGTAGTTCTCGATGCCGGAGCAGTAGCCCAGCTCCTGCATCATCTCAATGTCGTACATAGTGCGCTGTTTGATGCGCTGGGCCTCGATGAGCTTGTTTTCCTTCTCGAAGAAGGCCACCCGCTCCTCCATCTCCTTGTAGATATCCTGGATGGCGGCGTCCATCTTCTCCTTGGGGGTGACGTAGTGGGTGGCGGGCCAGATGGGGATGTTGTTCAGCCGCCGGATAGGGGCCCCCGTCACCACGTTGATCTCGCTGAGCCGGTCGATCTCGTCCCCGAAGAACTCCGCCCGGATGGCGGTGTCCTTCCAGTAGGCGGGCCAGATCTCCACGGTGTCCCCCCGGACGCGGAACATATTGCGCTCAAAGGCGATGTCGTTGCGCTCGTAGCGGATGGCAACCAGCTTTTTCAGCAGATCCTCAATCCTGATGACCGTCCCCACCCGCAGGGCCACCATCATCTTGCCGTAGTCCTCCGGCTCGCCCAGGCCGTAGATGCAGGACACGGAGGACACCACGATCACGTCCCGCCGCTCCAGCAGGGAGGCGGTGGCGGACAGGCGCAGCCGGTCGATCTCCTCGTTCACTGACGAGTCCTTTTCAATAAAGGTGTCGGTGTGGGGGATGTACGCCTCCGGCTGGTAGTAGTCGTAGTAGGACACAAAATACTCCACCGCGTTGTGGGGGAAGAACTCCTTGAACTCGGCGCACAGCTGGGCGGCCAGGGTCTTGTTGTGGGCCAGCACCAGGGTGGGCCGCTGGACGGCCTCAATGACCTTGGCCATGGTGTAGGTCTTGCCCGAGCCGGTGACGCCCAGCAGGGTCTGCTCGTCCAGGCCGTTCTCGATGCCCGCCGCCAGGGCGGCGATGGCCTCCGGCTGGTCGCCAGAGGGGGTGTATTCGGACACCACTTCAAACTTCGGCATAACGGCCCCTCCCTCAACTGTGTGTTCCCATTTTAGAACGAACGTTTTAATCTGTCAACCCTGAACTGTTTAAGAATGGATAAAACTTCATGCGTCGCCCGGACGCATGAAGTTTTGTGGCGGGGGCCTGACTCACATCTGGAAGATGATCCCAGCCAGTGCCGCCAGTCCTATAAAACAGATCGGGTGCAGCTTTTTCAGCGGCGAGAACTTCACCAGCACAAAAATGACTGCCGCCAGTATAATCGCGGGCCAATAGAACGCTTCGTACTTTGGCACAACCGAACCGGGCGCCATCTCCGGCCCCGCCGTCTCATGGAACATCAGGGCGATCTTCGCCACCTGGAGCAGGGCGGCGGTGATCAGCGCCACCGACGCCGCCCGCAGGCCGTAGAACACCGCGTCCACCGCCTTGGACTGCCGGAACTTTTCCAGAAACCCGGCGATCACCAGAATAATGACAATGGAAGAGGACACCAGCCCCAGGGTGGCCACCACGCCCCCCGCCACCCCGGCGGTGTGGAAGCCCACATAGGTTGCCATATTCACCCCCATGGGGCCGGGGGTGGACTCGGAGATGGCGATCATGTTGGCCAGATCCCCCGCGCCAAACCAGCCAGTGCGCTCCCCCAAGTCGGTGAGGAAGGGGATGGTGGCAAGGCCGCCCCCCACGGAGAACAGCCCCACCCGGCAGAACTCAAAAAACAGTCTCAGCAGAATCATTTTTTCAGCCCTCCCTTCGCCCAGCGCACGCACAGCCCCGCCGCGCCCGCGGCAATCACCAGGAACACCGGGGAGGTCGCCACGCCCAGCGCCGCCCCCAGCGCGCCCTGGGGCAGGGAGAAGAAGGTGCCGTATCCCGCCAGCACCAGCACCACGGCGTAGATCGCCCGGGTGGGCCAGTCGATGACGGCGTTTTTGAACAGCTTGATCACGCTGGACAGGATCAGGGCCACCACCCCGGCCCGGACGCCGTTGAAGGCGTGGGTCACCCACTCCAGGTGCATGAAGTTTTGCAGGAAGGCGGCGATCACCATGATGATGACCAGCGAGGGAAACACCAGCCCCAGGGTGGCGATGACGCCCCCGGCGATGCCCGCCTGGCTGCGGCCCACGAAGGTGGAGGTGTTCACGGCGATGATGCCGGGGGTGCACTGGCCTACGGCGTAGTAGTCGGCCAACTCGGTCTCGGTGGCCCACTTTTTGTTCTCCACCAGCTCCCGCTGGAGGATGGGCAGCATGGCGTAGCCGCCGCCGAAGGTGCATACGCCGATGCGGGCGAAGGTGAGGAACAGGTCGATGAGAATATTCATGAAATCACCTCGTAGGGGCGGATATCATCCGCCCACGGTTTATTGGCCGCGTACCGTATCGTGCGGGCGGATGGTATCCGCCCCTACACCCGCGGTCACAGGGCCTCCAATTCGTCCAGCCACAGCTTCGCCACGGCGTCGCTGGGCATTCTCCAATCCCCTCTGGGGCTCAGCGCCACCGAGCCCACCTTGGGCCCGTCGGGCAGGCAGGAGCGCTTGAACTGCTGGGAGAAGAAGCGCCGGTAGAAGTTCTTCAGCCACTTCAGCAGCGTCTCCCGGTCATAGCGGCCCTCAAAGGCGCGGCAGGCAAGTCGCAGCACTTTACGGGGCGGGAACCCCCAGCGGATGGCATAATAGAGGTAAAAGTCATGGAGCTCGTAAGGCCCCACCAGATCCTCGGTGATCTGGGCGATCTCCCCGTCCTTGGGGGGGAGCAGCTCGGGGGACACCGGGGTGTCCAGAATGTCCCGGAGCACCTCCCCGGCCCGGCCGCCCAGCCGCCCCGCCTCCCAGGCCACCAGATGGCGCACCAGCGTCTTGGGGATGGAGGCGTTGACGGCGTACATGGACATATGGTCGCCGTTGTAGGTGGCCCAGCCCAGGGCCAGCTCGGACAGATCCCCGGTGCCGATGACCAGGCCCCCCCGCTGGTTGGCCAGATCCATCAGCACCTGGGTGCGCTCCCGGGCCTGGGCGTTCTCGAAGGTGACGCTGTGATCGTCCATGGATTGGCCGATGTCGGCGAAGTGCTGGCGTACCGCGTCGCCGATGTTCACCTCCAGGAAATCCGTCCCCAGCTCCTGGGCCAGGATCTCGGCGTTGGAGCGGGTGCGCTTCGTCGTGCCGAAGCAGGGCATGGTAACGGCCAGAATCCCCTTCCGATCCCGGCCCAGCAGATCAAAGGCTTTCGCGGTGATGAGGATGGCCAGGGTGGAGTCCAGCCCGCCGGACAGGCCCACCACGGCGCAGGGGGAGTTGGTGTGCTCCAGGCGCTTTTTCAGACCCAGGGCGGCGATGGTGAGGATCTCCTCACACCGCTCCCCCCGGCGGGATTCGTCCGACGGGATAAAGGGGGTGGGGGAGACAGGGCGGGTGAGGGGGGTGTCAGGCACCTCCATGTCATAAAAGAAATACTCCCGATAGCGTCTGTTCCAATTCCAATACGCGGGGAACGTGTTCACCCGCTGCCGCTCGTAAGCCAGCCGCTGTACATCGATCTCGCTTACCGTCAGCCCCGTACTGAACCGTTTTTCCGCCAACAGCGTCCCGTTTTCCGCGATCATGTTGTGCCCGGAGAACACCAGGTCGGTGGACGATTCCCCCTCCCCCGCGTCGGCATAGACATAGCCGCACACACACCGGGCCGATTGCCCCACCACAAGCTGGCGGCGGTAGTCCGCCTTGCCCGCCGCCTCATCGGAGGCGGACAGGTTCAAAATAACCGTGGCCCCCGCATGGGCCAAGTGAACAGACGGAGGATCGAGGCTCCACAGATCTTCACAGATCTCCACGCCAACGTTCAGCCCCGGCACATCCACACTGAAAAAGACTGCCCCGGAAACCAACTCGGTCGGCTCCTCCTGCCCTGCCAGTTCGATCAGCTGCATACGCCTGCGGTCGTCCTCCGGAATCGTAGCCGGGGAGGGGCACGGAGTAAACCATCGCTGTTCATAGAATTCCCCATAATTGGGCAAATAGGTCTTGGGAACCAGCCCCAGAATCTTCCCACGCCGTATTACAGCGGCGCAATTATACAATTTGTGATATTGATCCCGCACCGGCAGCCCCACCGCCGTGAGCAGATCCAATTCCGCCGTCTCCACCAAAATGTGTTCCAGCGCCCGCTCCGCCCCGTCCAGCAGGGTGGGCTGCAAAAACAGATCCCCACAGGTATACCCGGTGACACACAGCTCCGGCAAGGCCAGCACCTTTACCCCCTGGGCCGCCGCCTCCTTCATCAGGTCGATGATCTGCCCCGCGTTGTAGTCGCAGTCGGCCACCCGTATGCTGGGCGTGCCCGCCGCCACCTTCACAAAGCCGTCCCGCATAGATGGCCCCTCCTTTATCAAGCCTTGTTGTCGCGCTCGCGTTGGGCCTGCGCTCGGCCTCGCTTCGGTCCATCCGCGCTGCTCACAACAGCTCCGCGCTTCTCTGTTGTCACGCTCGCGTTGGGCTGGCTTGACGGCCCGGCTTCCCTCCGTCTC
>CATLEJ010000143.1 GCA_949916125.1 uncultured Oscillospiraceae bacterium | reverse complement strand
ACCGAGCCGGATACCAGATAATAAAAGCAGTCCGGGCTGGCGCCCTGCAGGTAGACAAGCTGTCCTGCCCTGTACATCCGGGGGATGCGGCCCTCCGCCAGCAGGTCCCATGCCGCCATACCGCTCACCTCGCACAATGTGGTTTCATCCGCGACATTGTATCACAGTTTGCATTTTTCGTCCAGCACTTCTGGCATAATGAAGCCATAAGCTTGATACCCGCCCTGGAAGGGCGGGTATGGGAACAATTTTTTTGAGGAGGAACTGCTTCATGGGAATGACCATGACCCAAAAAATCCTGGCCCGCTCCGCCGGGCTTGCCCAGGTGGAGGCCGGCCAGCTTATCGAGGGAAAGCTGGACCTGGTGCTGGGCAACGACATTACCACCCCGGTGGCCATTACAGAGTTTGAAAAGGCGGGGCTGTCCAGCGTATTTGACCAAAACAAAATTGCCATTGTGCTGGACCATTCCACCCCCTGTAAGGATATCAAGTCCGCCCAGCTGTGCGCCGCCTGCCGGGAGTTTGCGAAAAAGCACGCCATCACCCATTTTTATGACGTGGGCCAGATGGGCATCGAGCACGCTCTGCTTCCGGAAAAGGGCCTGGCCGCTCCCGGCGAGGTGATCATTGGCGCGGATTCCCACACTTGCACTTACGGCGCGCTGGGGGCTTTCTCCACCGGCGTGGGCTCCACCGACATGGCGGCAGGGATGGCCACCGGTCTGGCCTGGTTCAAGGTGCCCTCCGCCATCAAGGTGAACCTGGTGGGGAGGCTGGGGCAGTATCTCAGCGGCAAGGACGTGATCCTCCACCTGATCGGCCTCATCGGGGTGGATGGGGCGCTGTACCAGTCCCTGGAATTTGCCGGGGAGGGGGTGGCCTCCCTGGAGATGGACGACCGGTTTACCATCTGCAATATGGCCATTGAGGCCGGGGCTAAGAACGGTATTTTCCCGGTGGACGACAAGACGATGGACTATTTAAGGGGCCGGGTCAGCCGCCCCTGGCAGGCGGTTGAGGCAGACCCGGACGCCGAATACACAAGCAAAGTCACCATTGACCTGTCCGCCCTGCGGCCTACGGTGGCCTTCCCCCATCTGCCGTCCAACACCAAAACCATAGACGAGGCGGCAGGGAAGCCCATTCAGCAGGTGGTGATCGGCTCCTGCACCAACGGGCGGCTGAAGGATTTGCGGGAGGCCGCCGCTATCCTCCGGGGGCGGAAGGTGGCGGACGGGGTGCGCTGCATTGTCATCCCCGCCACCCAGCAGATCTACCTGGATGCCATTGCGGAGGGGCTGGTGGCCGACTTTATTCACGCGGGCGCGGTGGTGTCCACCCCCACCTGCGGGCCGTGTCTTGGCGGACACATGGGGGTGCTCAGCGACAACGAATGGGCGATCTCCACCACAAACCGAAACTTTGTGGGCCGCATGGGGCCCACAAGCTCCATGATTATCCTGGCCAGCCCTGCGGTAGCGGCAGCTTCCGCTGTTACGGGTGTGGTAACCGATCCGGCCAAGGTTTAAAAGAGGTGTAAAGGAATGAAAATTTACAAGTATGGCGACAACGTGGACACCGACGTAATCATCCCGGCCCGGTATCTTAACGCCCCGGATGAGAAGTCTCTCGCCTCCCACTGCATGGAGGACATTGATGCGGGGTTTGCATCCACAGTAAACGAGGGGGACATCGTGATCGGCGGCGCCAATTTTGGCTGCGGTTCCTCCCGGGAGCACGCGCCGCTGGCCATCAAAGCCTGCGGGGTGAAGTGTGTGATCGCCAAAAGCTTTGCCCGGATTTTCTACCGTAATGCCATCAACATCGGCTTCCCCATTTTGGAGTGCCCCCAGGCGGTGGACGGGATTTCAGCGGAGGATCAGGTTTCCGTGGATTTCCGGACCGGGGTGATCATCGATGAGACCACCGGGGAGCGGTTCCAGGCCGCACCCTTCCCAGAGTTTGTCAACGGGATCATTGAGCACGGCGGGCTGCTGAAGTCGCTGAAGGCGCGGGGTGTGGCAAAATGAGTGTGGACTACGATTTCTGGAAGTATCGGCAGGGCGCGGTTCACGATGATGGACGGGTATATATGGCGCTGTGCGATGGCGAAGAGCTGGCGGAGCTACAGGCGCTTCCCATAGAGCAGATTCGGGAACGGATTTATGCGGTGTTTTCCGATTGGGATTGGCTTGACAAGGACAACTGCGAAAAGCGGGGCTTTGGCAGCTTTGAGCTGTATACTACGCCGAAGCTGGTTCGGTTTGACTGCTATGGAATGTCTGAGCAGAGCCTGAACCTGTTGATTGATGTGATGACGAAAGAATTCGGCGTCCCGATGTATGACCCGCAGATCTCAGTGAGATTTGATGGGTGGACAGATGTTTGACAACGGATGGGGTGAAATACGATGAATTATAAGATCGCGTTGATTCGGGGAGACGGCATTGGCCCGGAAATTGTGAACGAGGCCGTCAAGGTGATTGACCGGGTAGGGGAGAGGTTCGGCCACACCTTTGAGTATGTGGACGTGTTACTGGGCGGCTGCGCCACCGACGCGGTGGGCAAAAGCTATCCGGACGGCACGGCGGATCGGTGTAAAGCCTGCGACGCAGTGTTGCTGGGGGCGGTGGGCGGCCCGAAATGGGGCAGCGATAAGCCGGCGGAGCAGAGGCCGGAGACGGCGCTGTTGGCCATCCGTAAGGATTTAGGCCTTTACGCGAATTTGCGCCCTGCCGCACTGCGCCCTGCGCTGGCGGAGGCCTGCCCGTTGAAGAAGGAAACAGCGGATCGGGGCATTGATCTGCTCATGGTGCGGGAGCTCACCGGAGGTATTTACTTTGGGAAGCGGGATAAGTACCAGACTGAGGACCGGGGGATGGAGGCCACTGATTTGATGGCCTATTCCGAAAAAGAGATTGAGCGCATCGGCCGCCGGGCCTTTGAGATGGCCCGCCTGCGCAGGAAAAAGGTGTCCAGCGTGGACAAGGCCAACGTGCTGGAGACTTCCCGTCTGTGGCGCTCGGTGATGCACCGGCTGGCGGAGGAATACTCCGACGTGGAATACGAAGACGTGCTGGTGGACAACTGTGCCATGCAGCTGGTGCGGGATCCGGGGCAGTTTGACGTGGTGGTCACGGAGAATATGTTTGGCGACATTCTGTCCGACGAGGCCTCTATGGTTACCGGTTCCATCGGCCTGCTGCCCTCCGCGTCCATGGGGGATGGGGCCCCCGCGCTGTACGAGCCCATCCACGGCTCTGCACCGGACATCGCGGGGCAGGACAAGGCGAACCCCATCGCCACCATTCTGTCCGCCGCCATGATGTTCCGCTATTCCTTCCACCTGGCTTTAGAGGCGGATGCCATTGAGGCCGCCGTGGACAAGGCGCTGGCGGACGGCTGGCGCACCGCCGACATCGCCAAGCCCGGGGAGGCGGTCATCGGCACCCGGCGGATGGGCGAGATTATTGTTGAAAATATCTAATCGACATGGCCGGGGCAAATATACCCCGGCCTTTGCCTGTCCATCTTGCAATGCGGAGCGTCCCATGTTAAAATGATTTGGAATAGACGGTGTATTCGCAGATTGAGGCTGTGGATGTTTTGGAGGGAGTGTGCATATGATTTTGGCGATTGACATCGGCAACCTGGGCACCACGATTGCGCTGTTCAGGGAGGACGGTACGCTGTCCTTCCAATCGGAGCTGGAGACGGACGGCAAAATGACGGACGACCGCTGTGCTATCGACTTGATGGGGGTGTTTCAGCTCTATCAGGCGGATCTTTTAGCTGTAAAGGGATCTATCTTGTCAAGCGTTGTGCCGCCTATTACCTCGTCCTATGTGCGCACGCTCCGGCGGCTTACTGGTAAAGCGCCGCTGATCGTAGGACCGGGGCTGAAAACTGGGCTGAATATCAAAACGGAGATTCACGATCAGCTGGGAAGCGATATTGTGGCTTCCGCCGTGGCTGTGTCCGCTCTATACCCCACCCCCGCCATTGTAATCAATTCTCGCACCGCTGTCACCTTTTCCTATTTGAGCCAGAACACCTTTGAAGGCTGTGCTATCATGCCCGGCATTGACATTGCGCTGGAGGCCCTGTCCCGACACGGCGCTCAGCTTCCCCAGATTTCCATGGCCCAGGTGGGGACGCCTCTGGGGCGGAATACGGTGGACTCCATGCGGGCGGGGGTGCTGTATGGATACAGCGGGGCCTTTGACCGGGTGATCCAATCCCTGGAAGAGGCCGCGGGTGCGCCTGCGCTCACGGTGGTGTCTACTGGAAGCCATACTCCGGAGCTTTATCACCACTGCCGCAGGGAGATTCGGTATGACCACGACCTGCTGGTGAAGGGGCTGTATTTATTGTACCGTAAAAACGCCCGGCGCTGAATGTGATATGTGTCCCCGCCTGTCTGTGCAGGCGGGGACATTTTTATCCATAATGCAATATCGATTTGTTAAAACTGCAAAAATATCCGCTTTCAATGAAAATATACTTGAATTTTTGCAGGACTGAGAATATAATATGGCAAGATAAATTGGGTTGGAGGGATCGTTTTGAAGGAACTTGCTCGAATCGCGTCCGCCGTGCAGGCATCCAGCACCATGGCCATTGACGCACTGGCCAAGCAGATGAAGGCGGATGGGATTGATGTGATTGGCTTCGGCGCGGGAGAGCCCGACTTTAATACCCCGGACCACATTAAGGCGGCGGCGGAAAAGGCCATTGCGGACAACAATACCCGCTATACTCCGGCCTCGGGCACGGTGGAGTTGAAGGAGGCCATCTGTAAGCGGATGAAGGAGGACTGCGGGCTGAATTACAAGCCCGCCCAGGTAGTGGTGACAAGCGGGGCGAAGCACTGCGTTTACCTGGCGCTGAGGGCGCTGGTGGACCCAGGCGACGAGGTGATCCTGCCTGCGCCCTTCTGGGTGAGTTATTTGGAGCTTATTAAAATGGTGGGCGCGAAACCGGTAGTCGTCACGGCAGGGGAGAGTGCCGGCTTTAAAATGACGGCGGAGCAGCTGGCAGCCGCCGTGACGCCCAACACCAAGGCACTGATTATGAATAACCCAGGCAACCCCACCGGCATGGTGTACAGCAGGGGAGAATTGGAAGCCATTGCAAAGGTGTGCGTGGAGAAGGATATCTTTGTGATCTCCGATGAGATTTATTATGGCCTGATGTACGACGGGGCACGGGCCGTGTCCTTTGCCTCCCTGGGCGGCGAGGTTAAGGAGCGGACGATTGTGATTAACGGAGTGTCCAAATCCTATGCCATGACCGGCTGGCGGATCGGTTACCTGTTGGCTGGCGAGAGGATTGCCAAGGTGATGGGTAATTTTGTCAGCCATTCTACCGGTTCCCCCTGCACCATATCCCAAGCGGCGTCCGTGGCCGCTTTGAACGGTCCCCAGGACTGTGTGGAGAAAATGCGCAGATCTTTTGAGGAACGCCGGAACTATATTGTAGAGCGGATGAACCGGATCGACGGCGTGAGCTGCATCAAACCGGAAGGTGCATTTTATGTCATGATGAACATGGAAAAGCTGATTGGAAAAACCATCCATGGGGAGCTGATTCAAACCTCCGACGATTTCTGCACGGCGCTTTTGAAGCATGGGCTGGTGGCTACCGTACCGGGCAGCGGGTTTGGGGCGCCAAACTTTGTGCGTTGGTCCTATTCCACATCCATGGACAATATCAAAGAGGGCATGGATCGGTTGGAAGCATTTTTAAAGGGTTGACCGCTGAAATTTAAGGGAAACACTTGCAAAGTAATTCGGCTTTGGGTATACTATATGATGTTCGACAAAAACTGCAAGGAGGTTATCCCGAAATGGCCAAGATTACAAAGGATACCGTCATCGGCGATATTTTGGACATCGCGCCCGACACCGCCCCCATTTTCCTGTCCATTGGTATGCACTGCCTGGGCTGCCCGTCTTCCCGCGGGGAGACCGTGGAGCAGGCCTGCATGGTTCATGGCGTGGATGTGGAGGCCCTGCTGGACAAGCTGAACGCCAGCATCGCCTGAATGCCAAACACTGCGAAAAGAGCGGGAATTCCGCTCTTTTCCTTTATTATTTCCAACAGGTCAGGGGGGACCAGGATGGAATTGACGCCCAGGCTCCAGGCCATCGCGGATCAGGTTTTCCAAGGAGCACGCCTTGCGGATGTGGGCACCGACCACGGTTATCTGCCTGTATGGCTGCTGCGGCAGGGAAGGATTGATTGCGCCATTGCCGCAGACCTGCGGGAGGGTCCCCTGAATCGGGCCAGGGAAACCGGTCGGCGTTGGGGGGTGGAGGGCCAGATCTCCTTCCGGCTGTGCGACGGCCTGTCCGCGGTCCAAAAGGACGAAGCAGATACAGTTGTCATTGCCGGGATGGGCGGGGAGACGATTGTCTCCATTTTAAACGCTGCCCCATGGACCAGGGACGGGGTGCGGTTGCTGCTCCAGCCCATGACGGGGCTTGTGGAGCTGCGCCGCTGGCTTCAGGAGCATGGCTATGAAATTGTGGAGGAACACATAGCCCGTGAAGGGAAAAGACTGTACAGTATTTTAACCGCAAAGGGTGGCGAGATGCAGCCGCTGACGCCTGCGGAGCTGTGGGCGGGGCGGCAGAGCGTTGGCCCTCTGCGCAGGGAGTATGTGGCGATGGTACGGGGCAAGGTGGAAAAAGCCCTGCGCGGACAGCAGGCGGCGCGCACACCGGACCAGGCGGCGGTGGCGGAGCTGAATGTTGTGCTGTCCGGGCTGATCCAAATGGAAAAGGAGCTGGAATCAATGACCACAGTGGGCGAGGTATTTGCTTTTTTGCAGGAAAAAGCACCGTTTGAGCTCCAGGAAAGTTTTGACAACGCCGGCTTTCTGGTGGGCAGGGAGGGGGCGGCAGTCAGCAAGATCCTGGTGTCGCTGGATATCACCGAGCAGGTGGTGGAGGAAGCCGCCGAACAGGGCGCACAGCAGCCCCGCCGGATCCCTCCCCGCCATAAAGGGCTCAAAGACCTTGTCCACCAAGGCCCCGCCCAGCAGGTAGCCCACCGGGATGGTAAAAAACTGCAGCGTATTCCGGGCGGAATAGACCCGCCC
>CATLEJ010000142.1 GCA_949916125.1 uncultured Oscillospiraceae bacterium | reverse complement strand
GATACACCAGCACCGCCCCCGGACAGTGCTGCCCCTGATGTCCCGTCTGCACCAGATGTTCCGCCAAACGGAGCAACCCCTGCGCGGATCAAAACAAGAGAGGCTGTCCACAGTTCCGCACCGTTGGAGTACAGCTCTCAACGGGATACGCTCCGGGTCAAGACAAGGGAAGTCCGCCATTCTAACCAAGCCAGCGGTCAGCGTCAGGAGGAACAAAGCCCCATCCGCCAGAACGCCGTCTCGGCAGAGCCCCCGACATCCCAGCCCATGGAGCAGGCGCGGCAGAAATTTGTCCAGGAGCAGCAGAAAAAAGCGGCCATAGAGAAAGCAAGGCACCCGCTCGGGTCGGACGGAGCGTCTCCCTCTCGACAGCAGAATGGTCGTTCTGCCCACCCTCGAAGCACATCCACACCATTCAGCTTCAAGGATCAGCGCCCCACCGGGAATACTGCTCGGGAAACCGTTCCAAGCGGTAAGCGCCAGATCAAGGGAGCCCGCTCGGAAGCAAAAACTATAGGACGAGTCTCCCGTCAGGTGGTGAAAGCGGCGGATTCATCCCGGCAGACGATCCAGGTTGGCACTCGCTCGGCTAAAACCGCTCAACAAACCGTGCGGGCCGCCGCACAGGCCCAGCAGCGGGCCGTACAGGCCGCAGGTGCCGCGAAACGGACGGTGGCAACCGTGAGCAAGCCTGTGACAAAGGCTGCGGTGTCGGCCCTGCGCGGGGCCGTGTCAGCCATCCGCGCATTAGCGGCCCCACTGGCCGCTGGTGGTGGAGCTGTGCTCGCGGTGGTGCTGGTGCTTTGCCTGGTAGGGGGCATCTTGGCCTCCCCGCTGGGCATTTTCTTTTCCGGCGAGGACAGCAGGACGGGTCAGACGATGGCCTCGGCGGTGCGGGAGATCAACCAGGAGTACAACGAGCGAGTGGAATCGCTCAAAGCCGGAACGACCTATGATGAATTGAATATCAGCGGAACCCGGGCAACATGGCCAGAGATCCTGGCCGTGTATGCGGTCAAGACCGTCACCGATCCCACTGACGGTCAGGACGTGGTCACTATGGACGAGGAGAAAAAGGAACTGCTGAAGCAGGTTTTCTGGGACATGAACGAACTGTCCAGCTTTACAAGCACTGTCCAAGGTGAGGAGGACGAGGAGGACACGACCACCCTCCATATCGTTACGTCCCACAAAACCACAGATGAGATGGCTGATTTATACGGATTCAACGCGGAGCAGCGCCAACAGTTGGCCGAACTGCTCTCCGATGAGTATCGGGATCAATGGAACGCCGTCCTCTACGACATCGGCACAGGCAGCGGCGAAATCGTGGCTGTGGCGCTGTCCCAGGTGGGCAACGTAGGCGGCCAGCCCTATTGGAGCTGGTACGGTTTCGACCATCGGGTGGATTGGTGTGCCATCTTCGTCAGCTGGTGCGCCAATGAGTGCGGGTATATCGATGCTGGAGTGATACCCAAGTTCGCGGGCTGTGTCCAGGGCTCCCGGTGGTTCAAGGATCGAGGGCTGTGGAAGGACAAGAACTATACACCGAATTCAGGTGACATTATATTTTTCGATTGGAATGATCCGGGCGGCTTCTCTGGCCCACAGGATGGCGTACCCGACCATGTGGGTATTGTGGAACGAGTGGAGAATGGCCGGGTTTATACCGTAGAAGGCAATTCCGGGGATAAGTGCTGTCGAAGAAGCTATACTCTGGGATATTATGAAATTTATGTGTATGGGATGCTGTGTCCTTAGCAATATCCCATACCAGCCCGTTTATAAAAGCAAATCGGTTTCGGCAAAGTTCTCAGTTTTCAGCTCAAAATATTCCAACAGGGCCAAGTTTAATCACTCTGGGCAGTTCTCCAAATAGTCCCCATAAAAAACAATTTCCTGCGTCGTCTGATTTGCGTATGATTAACTCCTATTACCATGGCAGAAGGGATCCCGATGAGATAGCACAATTCTTTTTGTGATTATCGTGATAAGTCAACAGAACACCAAGAATGGCCAATCGTCGCTATGATCTGCCCCAACATTTTGGGGTGTGTTGGCTAAACGCGATAACCTTGATTCTTTTTGTGCCGTATCCCCAATGTTGGAGTGTTGAGAGGGCCCTACATTGAAGCATTTTTTTGCAAACGCGGGGATTGGAACATTGCCGGAACGGCATTCCTGCCCAAAAACCGCGCAGGAATGCTGTCTGCCGTTATCATTGCCCATGAGTTTATGGCAAACCAACTGTTTTCTTTTCCTTACGCCCAAGCGCTATCGCAGACAGGCTATGCGGTATTTTGCTTTGACTTCTGCGGCGGCGGGGTTGTAAGCGCCAGCGGTGGGAAAAGCGTAGATATGTCCGTGCGGACGGAGATGGAGGATTTGAACGCAGTCCTCTCTTATGTGAAAGCGCGGGACGATGTGGACGGAAACAAGATTGCGCTGATGGGCTGCTCCCAGGGCGGCTTTGTCTCTGCGCTTGTGACGGCGGAGCGGGCCGGGGAAATCAGATCTTTGGTTCTGCTCTATCCGGCATTCTCCATTCCAGAGGATGCCCAGAATGGACATATGGTGCGGGCAAGCTTCGACCCCAATAACATCCCGGACACCTTTTGGAGCTCCATTATGGAACTGGGCCGCAGGTATGCAGCAGACGTGATGGAGATGGATGCCTTTGAGCTGATCCAAGGCTACTATGGCAATGTACTCCTGGTTCACGGGGACGCCGACCAATTGGTGAACGTCCGCTATTCCCAGCAGGCGCTGGCATCCTACCGAAGAGCTGGGGCAAGGGCCTCATTGGTCACAATTCCGGAAGCTGGGCACATTTTTGTGCATCGGGCACACAGAGAGATAGCGATCCGGCATATTTCCGCGTTCCTCCGGGATTCTGAAAAGTAAAGCAAGATATTATGATATTCCCCCAACTTCATCCGATGGCAAGTTTCCGCATTTGCTCTATAATAAAGGCAAACACAATAAATTGGGGGTATTATGATGGAAATCAATACGCTGCGTATCAACGGTCTGGACAAACCGCTGGGGTTTGTATACGATGACCTACTATGCAGTTGGAAGGTGCGCGGCAGCACCGGCATCCGGCAAGTAAGCGCCAAGATTCAAGTGGCGCTGGACGAGAGCTTCACGGAAATCATCTATACCAAAGAGGGTGAAACGCTGGACAGCGCGTGCGAGCCGCTGGAGCTGTCCCTGCGGCCCCATACCCGCTATTTTTACCGTGTGTCTGTCACGGATGATGCCGGAACGACGGCGCAAAGCGAAGCAAGCTGGTTTGAAACGGCCAAGCTGGACGAGCCCTGGGCAGGTGAGTGGATCGGCGTGGCCGACGGCGATACCCACCCGGAATTCCGCAAAATGTTCTCCACGAAAGAGCCCGTCAAATGTGCCCGACTATCCATCTGCGGCCTGGGGCTGTTCGAGGCGTCCATCAATGGGGAACGGGTAGGGGATGACCAGCTTGCCCCCTTTATCAATGACTACGACGCCCACTACCAGTACTGCACCTACGACGTGACAACGCTGCTGCGGGCGGAAAACGAGCTGTCTGTGCTGCTGGGGGACGGCTGGTACCGGGGCCATTTTGGCCTGGGCGAGCCCACCCACTACGAGCGTCCCCTGGCCCTCATGGCGGAGCTGCGCATGGAGTACGCGGACGGCTCTGTGGAGACCGTGACCACTGATGCCGGCTGGCAGTACCGCCGCAGCTTTACGGAGCTGTCCGACATCTACAACGGCGAGACCCAGGACTATCTGGGCTGGCGGGACGCTGACCACCCCTGGAAGCCCGCCCGGGTCATCGACGCCCCTGGCACACTGATTGCCCGGTATTCCCCGCCCCTCCACGACATGGAGACCCTGTCCGTCAAAGAGGTGATCCACACCCCCACCGGGGAGACGGTGTTGGACTTCGGGCAGAATTTCGCGGGCCATGTGGTGTGTACTCAGCCCATCCCCGAGGGCGTCACCATGACCTGGGAGTTCGGCGAAATTTTACAGCAAGGGAACTTCTATCACGATAACTACCGCAACGCTGAATCCAAATTCACCTACCGTTCCGATGGCGTCCGGCGGGTCATCCGCCCCCGCTTCACCTTTTTCGGTTTCCGCTACGTGAAGGTTTCCGGCCTGAACCATATCGACCCCGCCTGCTTTGAGGGCCGCGCCCTGTACTCGGAGATGGACCGGACAGGGTATCTGACCACGGAGAACGAGAAAATCAACCAGCTCATCTCCAATTCTCTGTGGGGCCTGCGCTCCAACTTCCTGGATATGCCCACGGACTGCCCCCAGAGGGACGAGCGTGTGGGCTGGACTGGTGAGGCCCAGGCGTTCTGTACCACAGCGGCCTACCACATGGACACCCGTGCCTTCTACAGCAAGTTCCTGCGCGACCTGCGCTCCGACCAGCTGCGAAACGGCGGCGCGACAGCCATCTACCTGCCCAACGCTTTCCCCGGCCTGTACGCGGCAGCCTGGAGCGACGCGGCCACCGTCATCCCCAAGATGCTCTACGACTACTACGGAAGCCGAGAGCTGCTGGCACGGCACTACCCGCTGATGAAGGACTGGGTGGATTTCATTTATCGGCAGGACTGCCGGCGAGGCCGGAAAGACCTCTACGACTTCGGTTTCCAGTTCGGCGACTGGGTAGCTTTGGACGGGGCCACGGAGCAGAGCAAGTTTGGCCGCACGGACACGGGCTACATCGCCTCTCTGTACTATTACGCCTCCACCCGCTCTGTGACACAAGCCGCCGAGGTGCTGGGCTTGGACGAGGCGGCGGAGTACCGCGCCCGGGCGGAGGCCATCCGCGCGGCCATTCTCAACGAGTATTTCACCCCCTCGGGCCGTCTGGCCATCGACACCCAGACGGGGTATCTGCTGGCGCTGAAGTGCGGCGTGTACCGGGAGAAGGATCTTGTGGTGGACGGCCTGAAAGCCCGCATCAAGAAGGACTGCCGCAAGCTGAAGGGCGGCTTTGTGGGCGCGACCATCATGAACTGCGTACTGGCGGAGCACGGCATGGCGGATCTGGCCTACGATTTCCTGCTCTATGAGGGCTTTCCCGGCTGGCTGTACGCGGTGAACCTGGGGGCCACCACCATCTGGGAGCGGTGGAACTCCGTCCTGCCCGACGGCTCCATGAGCGGCACGGAAATGAACAGCCTGAACCACTACGCCTACGGCTCGGTGGTGGAGTTCTTCTACCGCTACGCCGCCGGCATCGTCCCTGTGAAGCCGGGGTTCCAGCGGGTGCGGCTGGCCCCCCTGCCCGACATCCGCCTGGGCCATCTGGAGTGCAGCTTCGACAGCGTTTACGGAACTTATATCTCAAACTGGAGCATCGAGCCGGACGGCAGCCTGCGCTTCCACTTCGAGATCCCCTTCGGGTGCGAGGCGGACGTCATCCTGCCCGGGCAGCCCACCCAGACTCTGACCGCAGGCGCTTATGATTTCGCCGTCTGCACGGAGCGGGACTACCGGGCGCTCTATACGGCAGATACGCCGCTGGAGCGGCTGCTTGCCGACCCCAGAGCGGTGGCGATCCTGGAAAAATACCTGCCCGACACCGTTTCCGATACAGACCGAAGCGATGTAGAGGCCATGAGTAAGGGTCTGGCGGACATCCGGTTCCGGGCGGCGCTGTTCCGCCAGCCCACACAGGCCCATGATCAGGCTATCGCGGAAATCTGTGCGCTGCGGGCGGAGCTCTTGTGACAAGCCATGGGGCAGAGGCTGAAAAAGCTCTGGAGACGGCTGGACCGACGGCTGATCCTGCTGACCTGCCTGATGGTCATCCCTATCAACGTCCTCGCCATCGTGTTCAGCACCATGGCGGTCAATGCGTCCAACGCCCAAGTGCTCCAGGCGCAGACGGGCGAGTTCCGGCGGCTGGCCGGCTGGGAGCGGGAAAAGATTAGCACAGTGGAAAACTGGCTTGTGGTACAGATTGAAGCGGATCTGCGGCGGATGGCCTCGCCCAGCCAGTTCAGCGCCGTCTACAGCATCGTCCTTGCCAACCAGATGGGCGGTGCGCTGGATGCCCAGGAGATCCGGGGCTTCGGGTTCGTCCGGGAGCACCAGGAGGACGAAAAGCTCTATGTCAAAGGCAGCTCCGGCCAGGTGGGCATTGCTCAAAGCCCGGCCCTGCGGGCCGAGCTTATGGATGCCGGGCTGTCCGGGCAGGGGGTCATGAGCTTTATCGGCGGCAGCTACTATTATACGGCCTACTCCTTCCGCAACTACACCATTGGCTTTGCCGTGGATCTGGAAAAAGAGCTTGCCCGGTGGCGGGAAACGCTGCCGGACTGCGCTCTGGCGGTGTCGGATGGGACGGGGATATTCCTTGCGGACGAAAGCGGCCTCTTAGCGCGGGTGGAGGGTCTGCCGGGGACAGCGATGGAAACGGCGGCGGTGGGGGCGCTGACTATCTCGCTGCTGCCCTCCTCCGGCGTTACCGTCCCGACCACCCATATCTGGCTCCAGGCGCTGGCCTGGGGGAGCCTGGTCCTGCTGAGGGCACTTTGGCTGATGATCCGCCGCCACGTTATTACGCCCATCCGAACGCTGCAAACCGGGATGGAACAGCTGGAGGGGGATGTGGGCTATCGGATCGGCGCCCGGGCCCATACGGAGGATTTCGAGTATCTCTACCTCGCCTTCAACAAAATGGCGGAGGATATCCAGCGATCCCATGAGAAAGATATCCAGCTCTATGAATCACAGCTCAACAACCTGAAATTGCAGGTCAATCCCCATATGCTGCTCAACTCCCTGACCATGATTTACAGCCTGGCGGAGACGAAACAGTATATGCTCATCCAGCAGTTCACCATGAGCCTGGTGGGCTATTTCCGCTACTGCCTGCGGGAGAATAATACGCTGGTTCCTTTGCGGTCGGAACTTCGGTTCGTGGAGGATTATATCGGCCTGCAAAAAATGCGGTTTCCTGGTGAGCTGTCCAGCAGCTATCTTGTCCAGGACGGTCTGGAGGACGCGCTGATCCCGCCGCTGCTGATCCAGAACTTTGTGGAAATCGCGGCCAAGTATGCCCGCGTCCCGGCGAAGACCATTGAAATATTGATCTGGGTGCGGAAACAGGGTGAGGC
>CATLEJ010000141.1 GCA_949916125.1 uncultured Oscillospiraceae bacterium | reverse complement strand
AAAAGAAGGCCCTGGCGCTGGGCCTTGCCCTGGTGCTGGCCCTGGCGCTGGCCCTGCCCGCCCTTGCGGCGGACGCCGCCCCGGCCGGTGAGGACGCGCCTGAGACGGCCCAGGCCGCCGGGGAAAACGCAGACGGCGTAACCAGCTCCAAGGCGATGGCGTCGGCCCTTGCGGTGAGCATTGCGGCGGCGGCCGGGGCCATTGCCATGGGCCTTGCCACCGCAAAGGCCGCCGAGTGCATCGCCCGCCAGCCCGAGGCCGAGGGCAAGGTGCGCACCACCCTGATGCTGGGCCTGGTGTTTATCGAGACGGCCATCATCTACGCCCTGCTGGTGGTCATCCTGATCATCTTCGTGCTGTAACACGGGAGGTCTTCCATATGCCGCTGAACATTGATTGGCAGCAGATTCTGCTGCACTGGATGAACCTGGCCATTCTCACCGGCGGGCTGTACTTTCTTCTCTACAAGCCGGTGAAGCAGTTCATGGCCAAGCGGGAGGAATACTACAGGGATTTGGACCGGCAG
Source organism: uncultured Oscillospiraceae bacterium (assembly GCA_949916125.1). Taxonomy (GTDB): domain Bacteria; phylum Bacillota; class Clostridia; order Oscillospirales; family Oscillospiraceae; genus Enterenecus. The sequence goes on along the minus strand of CATLEJ010000141.1, from coordinate 6,636 downwards.
GCCCAGGACAAACTGGCCGAGGCGGAGCAGGTCCAGGCAAGCTATCTGAACAAGCTGGCCGGGGCGGACCAGGAGATCCGGCAGTCCCGCGCCCGGGCCCAGCAGGCGGTGCAGCAGTCCGCCCAGGAGCAGCTTGACCAGGCGGAGGCCCAGGCCAGGCAGATTGTCGCCCATGCCCGCGCCGAGGCGGACCGGGTGAAGGAGCAGGCCCTGCGGGACTCCCAGATGGAGATCCGCAAGCTGGCGGAGACGGCGGCCAAGCAGCTCGCCCTCCGCAAGGACCCCTTCGACCAGTTCCTGGACCTGGCAGAGGGAGGCGGGCAGCATGAGGGAGAGTAGACGCCGCCTCACCGCCGAGCTGCGCAGCGCCGCCAGACCCACCGACGCGCAGCTGCGCCGGTTTGAGAAATTCCTCACCCGCACCTACCAGCGGCAGGTCCCCCTGCGCTGGGAGGAAGACGAATCCATGCGCTCCGGCTTCCGGCTCCAGGTGGGCTCGGACGTGTACGACTGGACCTTCGACGGGCGGGTGCGGCAGTTCACCGACTACCTGCGCCAGATCCAGCCGGGACAGGACGACCTGCTCCCCCTGATGCGCCAGGCGGTGGAGAGCTGGGAGCTGTCCGCAGTCCCCGAGGAAATCGGCTCCGTGCGCACCGTGGACAGCGAAATCGCCACCGTCACCGGCCTGGACCACGCCCAGTACGGCGAGATCCTGATCTTCTCGGGCGGCGTGCGGGGCATGGTCCAGGACCTGCGCCCCGACGGGCTGAGCTGCATCCTCTTTGGGGACAGCGAGGAAATCAGCGCGGGCAGCATGGTGCGCCGCACCCTGAAAACCGCCGGTATGCCCGTAGGGGACGAATACCTGGGCCGGGTGGTGGACGCGCTGGGCGTCCCCGTGGACGGCCGGGGGCGGATCCGCACCCAGGGCCGCCGGCCCATTGAGGCCCCCGCCCCCGGCATCCTGGACCGCCAGCCGGTGAACGCCCCCATGGAGACCGGCCTGCTGGCCATCGACTCCATGTTCCCCATCGGCCGGGGCCAGCGGGAGCTGATCATCGGCGACCGGCAGACGGGCAAGACCGCCGTGGCCATCGACACCATCCTCAACCAGAAGGGCAAGGACGTGGTGTGCATCTACGTGGCCATCGGCCAGAAGACCAGCTCGGTGGCCCAGCTGGTGGAAAACCTGAAGCGCCGGGGGGCCATGGACTACACCTGCGTCATCTCCGCCCCCGCCGGGGCGTCCGCCGCCTTGCAGTATATCGCCCCCTACGCCGGCTGCGCCCTGGGCGAACACTTCATGCATCAGGGCCGGGACGTGCTCATCGTCTACGACGACCTCAGCAAGCACGCGGTGGCCTACCGGGCCCTGTCCCTGCTGCTGGAGCGCTCCCCAGGACGTGAGGCCTACCCCGGTGACGTGTTCTACCTCCACTCCCGGCTGCTGGAGCGCTCCGCCCACCTGTCCGACGAGCTGGGGGGCGGCAGCATGACCGCCCTGCCCATCGTGGAGACCCAGGCGGGGGACGTATCCGCCTATATCCCCACCAACATCATCTCCATCACCGACGGCCAGATCTTTTTGGAGAGCGACCTGTTCTTCTCCGGCCAGCGGCCCGCCGTCAACGTGGGCCTGTCCGTGTCCCGTGTGGGCGGCGACGCCCAGACCAAGGCCATGAAGTCCGCCGCCGGGGCCATCCGCCTGGAGCTGGCCCAGTACCGGGAGATGGAGGTGTTCACCCAGTTCTCCAGCGACCTGGACGACGCCACCAAGCGCCAGCTCACCTATGGCCAGGGGCTCATGCGCCTGCTGCGCCAGCCCCAGTACGCCCCCTTCTCCCAGCACCAGCAGGTCATCATCCTGGTGTCCGCCCTGGGCCATGTGATGCAGGATGTGCCGCTGGAGAAAATGGACGCCTTCCGGGCCGGCCTGCTGGCCGACCTGGAGGAAAATGGCGCCGACCTGTGCCGCCGCATCGACCTGACCGGCCTGCTCTCCCCGGAAGACCGGGAGGAAATCCTGTCCCTGGCCCGGGCATACCTGTCCCAGTTCCAACAGGACGGAAAGCAGGGCGGCTGATATGGCGGGGACAAAGGAGATCAAGACCCACATCCAGAGCGTCCAGGAGACAAAGAAGATCACCAACGCCATGTACCTCATCGCCTCCACCAAGCTTCAGCGGGCCCGCCAGGAGCTGGACAACACCCGGCCCTATTTCCAGGCCCTGCGGGGGGAGATCAAGCGTATTTTCCGCACCATAAAAGATGAGGTGGTGGACAGCCCCTATTTCTACCCTCTGGAAGGGGAACCTCCCCTGGACAAGCCCAGCGCCTGTCTGGTCATCACCGCCGACAAGGGGCTGGCGGGGGCTTACAACCAGAACGCCATCAAGGAGACGCTCAGGCTGCTGGAGCAGCATCCGGACACCAGGCTTTTTGTGGTGGGGGAATACGGGCGGCGGTTCTTTGCCTCCCACAATATCCCCATCGAGCACAGTTTCCTCTACACCGCCCAGAACCCCACCATGGCAAGGGCCCGGGAGATCTGCGCACTGCTGCTGGACGGCTTCCAAAAGGACCAGCTGGACCGGATTTATGTCGTGTACACCGACATGGCCAACAGCATGAGCTATGAGGCCAAGTGTACCCGGCTGCTGCCCTTCCACCGGGCCTATTTTGCCGACATCTCCGGCACCGAGCCCCCGGTGGACGAACCCTTTGAGTTCCTTCCCGACGTGCGGACGGTGCTGAACAACATGATGCCCAGCTATGTGTCCGGCTTCATCTACAGCGCCTGGATCGACAGCTTCTGCTGTGAGCAGAACGCCCGGATGACCGCCATGGACAGCGCCAACCGCAACGCGGAGAAGCTTTTAGGCGAGCTCTCCCTGCAATACAACCGGGTGCGGCAGGCGGCCATCACCCAGAGCATTACCGAGGTATCCGCCGGGGCCCGCGCCCAACGTCAAAAAAACAAGGGGTGAGACTATGGAACGTGGAATCATCGTACAAATATCCGGTCCCGTGGTGGACGTGGAGATCATGGACGGGGAGCTTCCCCGCCTGCGGGAGGAGCTTACCGTGGAACGGGACGGCACGCTCCGGGTCATGGAGGTAGCCCAGCACATCGGGCACAATACCGTGCGCTGCATCATGCTCTCCCCCAGCGAGGGGCTGGCCCGGGGGCTGGCGGTGGACGTGCCGGGGCACACCATCGAGGTGCCCGTGGGCAAGGCCACCCTGGGCCGTATGTTCAACGTGCTGGGCCAGCCCATCGACGGCGGCGGCCCGGTGCCCGAGGGGACGCCCACCCACACCATCTACCGCCGCCCCCCCTCCTTCGAGGAGCAGAGCCCCGCGGTGGAGATCCTGGAGACGGGCATCAAGGTCATCGACCTGCTGGAGCCCTACCCCCGGGGAGGCAAGATCGGCCTGTTCGGCGGGGCCGGCGTGGGCAAAACCGTGCTCATCCAGGAGCTGATCCACAACGTGGCCATGGAGCACGGCGGCTACTCCATCTTCACCGGCGTGGGCGAACGCAGCCGGGAGGGCAACGACCTGTGGCGGGAGATGCGGGAGAGCGGCGTGTCCGACAAGACCGCCCTGGTGTTCGGCCAGATGAACGAGTCCCCCGGCGTGCGGATGCGGGTGGCCCTGTCGGGCCTGACCATGGCGGAGCATTTCCGGGACGTGGAGCACAAGGACGTGCTGCTGTTCATCGACAACATCTTCCGCTTTGTCCAGGCGGGCAGCGAGGTGTCCACCCTGCTGGGCCGTATGCCCTCCGCCGTGGGCTACCAGCCCACCTTGGCCAACGAGATGGGCGAGCTGCAAGAGCGGATCGCCTCCACCAAAAAGGGTTCGGTCACCTCGGTGCAGGCGGTGTATGTCCCCGCCGACGACCTGACCGACCCCGCCACCGCCACCACCTTCGCCCACCTGGACGCCACCACCGTGCTCAGCCGCAGAATCTCCGAGCAGGGCATCTACCCGGCGGTGGACCCGCTGGAATCGTCCTCCCGGATTTTAGAGGCGGACATCGTGGGGGCCGAGCACTACCGGGTGGCCCGCCGGGTGCAGGAGATCCTGGAGAAGTATAACGAGCTCCAGGACATCATCGCCATCCTGGGCATGGACGAGCTCAGCGACGACGACCGCCGCACCGTGGCCCGTGCCCGGCGCATCCAGCGCTTCCTGGCCCAGCCCACCCATGTGGCGGAGAAATTCACCGGCATCCCCGGCGTGTATGTCCCGCTGAAGGACACCCTGGAGAGCTTCGCCGCCATTGTGGACGGCGAGCTGGACAAGTACCCAGAGGCCGCCTTCTACAACGTGGGCGCGTGGCGGGACGTGGTGGAAAAGGCGAAGAAAATCGAGGCGGGTGAGCTGTAAATGGACACCTTTCAGGTTCATATTCTGGCGGCAGACCGCACCTTTTACGAGGGGCCCTGCGTCAGCCTCACCATCCCCACCAGCGACGGGGAGCAGGGCATCCTGGCCCACCACAGCCCCATGATCGCCGCCGTCCAGCCGGGGACGCTGCGCTGGCAGGCCCCCGGCGGGGAGGTGCAGCTGGCCGCCGTCTCCCCGGGCATGGTGAAGGTGGAGAAAAACGAGGTGCTGGTGCTGGTGGACTCCGCCGAGCGGCCGGAGGACATCGACGCCGCCCGCGCCCGGCGGGAGGCCGACCAGGCCCGGGAGGCCCTCCTCCAGAAAAAGAGCCGGCAGGAGCACCAGATGGCCCAGGCCACCCTGGCCCGGGCGCTGAACCGCCTGCGGGTCAAGTCCCAGGGTATCGTGAAATGACCGGAGAGAGGGGGAGCGGGCAATGAAACGCACGACAAAGATTTTGATCGCCGTACTGGCGGTGCTGGTGCTGGCGGGGGCCATGCTCGGCATCTACCTGGCCACGCGGCCCGCCGCCTCCCAGGGCGCCAAGGAGATTACGGTAGAGGTGATCCACTCCGACCAGAGCAGCAAAACCTTCACCTACCACACCGACGCGGAGTACCTGGGCGAGGTGCTGCTGGCCGAAGATCTGGTGCAGGGCGAGGACAGCCAGTATGGCCTGATGATTCTCACCGTGGACGGCGAGGACGCCATTTTTGAGGAGAGCGGCGCGTACTGGGCGCTGTACCAGAACGGCGAGTACGCGCAGACCGGCGCGGATTCCACCCCCATCCGGGACGGCGACAGCTTCCAGCTGGTCTACTCCAAGTGAGGCGGGGCCTCTCCCTTCGCGAGCTGGCGCTGTTCGCCGTACTGGGGACGCTGTGCTTCCTGGGCAAGGTGGTTATGGCCCCCCTGCCCAATCTTGAGCCGGTTTCCCTGTTTGTGATGCTGTTTTCCGTCACCTTCGGCTGGAAGGCGCTGTATCCCATTTACACCTATGTCCTGCTGGAATGCGTGGTGTACCCCGTCCACCTGTGGTCGGTGTGCTACCTCTATGTCTGGCTGGTGCTGGCCGCCGCATCCATCGCCCTGCGCGCCTGCCGCACGCCGCTGGTGTGGGCGCTGGTATCCGGCGCGTTCGGCCTGCTGTTCGGGGCCCTGTGCGCCCCGGTGTACGCGTTCACCGGCGGCTGGGCCTACGGCCTGGCCTGGTGGATCAGCGGCATCCCCTTCGACCTGCTCCACGGCGCGGGGAATTTTGTGATCGCCCTGGTGCTGTTTTCCCCGCTGCAAAAGCTGCTGGACAGGCTGTACGGCAGCCTGGGCCGCCGTCCGTAAACGGCGCAAAAAAAGCCCCGCCCTCCGCTGCCGGAGGGCCGGGCTTTCTTCATTGATATAGGAATTCAGAGGGCCGCTGGGGCAGCCGCCCGGACGGACGCCCCGGGCCCTTACTGCCTGCGCTCAAACCAGCGGTTGATAAATTCCGCCACCGCCGGGGTGAGCTCCTTCAGGTCCCAGCCGCTGGTGTTCACCGTCATGCAGTAGCTGCTGCCCTGGCCCCATCTGCTGTCCGAGATCATCTCCCGGCTGCGGGCGCGGGCCTTGTCGATCCGCCGGATGTTCTGCTCGATGGCCTTGTGGGAGAGGTTCTCCCCCTCCGCCGCCCGCTCGGCGCAGCGGCGCACCTTGGCCTCCATATCCGCGCACACGAAAATGCTGAAGGGCTTTTCCGCCGCCAGCAGCACGTCCGCGTCCCGGCCCACAATCACGCAGTCCCGGCCCGCCTTTGCGATGCCGTCCAGCACCCGCTTCTGCTCAATGAGCAGGTTGGTCTGGGTGTTCTGCATGACGGCGCTGCTGGTAAACGTCCGCCCATAGGTCAGGGGAATGTGCTGCCACGCGTGATCCTCCAGGGCCTTTTCCACATAGCCCGCGTCCATCCCCTGCGCCTGGGCGATGGAGGTGATGATCTCCCGGTCATAATAGTCGAACCCCAGCAGCTCTGCCAGCCGTTTGCCCAGCTCCCGGCCCCCGCTGCCAAATTCCCGGCTGATGGTAATGATTTTCATCGTGACACTTCCTTTCCCGTTTCTCAAGGCACGTGCGGACGGCCTGTGACCGCTGCGGCTTGTACGGCGGTACCCCGCCATATCCCTATTTTAAATTGCCCCCCGCCCTCTGTCAAGCACCGCCTCCCCCAACCGGACAAATTTTCCCGGACAGGCAAGTTCCCAGCCC
>CATLEJ010000140.1 GCA_949916125.1 uncultured Oscillospiraceae bacterium | reverse complement strand
CTCCCGAGGGGCCTCGTCCATGACGTAGATCCCGCTTGGGTCGCACAGGTGATACCAGGGGGTCTGGTTGGGGTAGTGGCAGGTGCGCACGGCGTTGATGTGGTTCCGGCGGAACACGGCGATGGCCGCCTCCATGTCCGCCATGCCGATGGCCCGGCCTGTCTCCGGGTTCCACTCGTGGCGGTTGACGCCGTTGAGCACCAGCCGTTTCCCGTTGAGCAGGAGCAGGCCGTTTTTCAGCTCAAACCGCCGAAAGCCAATGGAATAGGGGATCACCTCGCACACCTGCCCCTTTGGGTCTGCGAGGGTCAGCGTCACCCGGTACAGCTCCGGGTGTTCGTAATCCCAGGGGAGGATGTTTACAGAGCGGAAAGACTGACTGCGGAGGTATTCGCCCTCACGCGCCAGCTCCAGAGGGCCGTCAAAAAGCACGCCTTGGGCGGGGTGGGCGATCTTACACTGGACTGCCGCGCCGTCTGCCGCGCCGCTGAGCAGCAGCCGGATGGACAGGGTGCCGGTGGCATTGTCCTCATCCAGCCCCGCCTGGAACCAGACATCCTCCAGGTGCGCGACGGGCTTGGCGTACAGGTACACCGGGCGGAAAAGGCCGGAGAAGCGGAAAAAATCCTGATCCTCGATCCAGGCGGCGCTGGACCGCTTGTACACCTCAGCGCACAGGCGGTTGCCTGTCTCCCGAATGTATGGGGTCAAATCGAACTCCGACGGCGTAAAGCTGTCCTCGGCGTAGCCCACAAACTGCCCGTTGAGCCAGACATAGATAGCCTGCTCCGCCCCCTGGAAGCTGACGCACACCCGCTTGCCCCGCAGGCCGGGGCCCAAGTCAAACTCCCGGACATAGCTGCCCACCGGGTCGTCCTCCCAGTCGATCTGGGGCGGGCGCAGCTCCGAATGCCCGTCCCAGGGATAGAGGGTGTTGATATATTGGAGCTGCCCATAGCCCTGGGTCTCCATATGGCCGGGAACCAAAATCGTCCCAAACCCGGAATCGTCAAACCCCTCCCGCCAGAAGTCCGCCGGCCGGGCGGCGGGGTTGGGACTCCACTGGAACCGCCATGCCCCGTCCAGGGACTGGCGCAGGGAGCTCTCCCCCCGCGCCGCCTCATCCGCAGACGCGTAGCAGACGTGGTCGGAATGGGCGTCCAGGCGGTTCACCCGGAACACGGCGGGGTCGGTCAGCCAAGAAAGCTGTGCCTCCATGGTGCTGCCTCCTTACAGTTTTTTGCGCCGCCGGGGGTCGATACAGCCCCCGGCGGCGGTTTTGTGATGGAATTGGGCGCCTCAGCCGGCGATGAAGTCCTTCAGGCGGCAGATGACCTCGCAGCCCTCGGCGCGGTTCATGATGCTCTGTCCGTCAAAGCTGCCGTTTCCCCTCCCCTTGAGCAGGCCCAGGGCGTAGCAGCACCGCACCGCCTCCCGGTACTGCGCGGGCACCCCGGCCCAGTCGGTGATGGCGGACTCCGACGCCTCCCGCTGGGCGGCGTCGGGCAGGTCCACGCCCTTGTCCAGCAGGATGTTATACATCAGCTGGGCCATGTCGTAGCGGCTGATGGGGCTGTTGGCGACGCCGGTATAGCTGCCGGAGGACTGGTAGGCGTTCCCGGCTGCCGTCCCGCCGCACACGGAGCGGGTAAACAGGGTGTCCATGTAGGGCTTGTACCAGGGGGACGCGTTGGAGTCGTCGTACAGGTCGGAGTAGAGGCTCCGGGCCAGGAAGGCGGCAAAGTGGGCGTTGCTCATGGTCTCCTTGGGTCGGAAGGAGCCGTCAGGGTAGCCGTTGGTGATCCGGTCCTGCACCGCCCGCCGGATGGAGGCGATGGCCCAGTGGGTGGAGGGCACATCGGTGAAATCGGTCTGCTGCTGGCCGGGTTGGGGGAGCTCGGTCTCCTTGCCGTCGTCGGGTTTGCCGGTTCCGTCGTCTGGCTTGCCGTCCAGGGCGCCGCTGGCGGTGACCGCGCCGCTGGCGGGGTCCATGGAGTAGAACACCGGCGCGCTTTCGTTGGTGACATACCACACCACCCGGCCGTCCAGCAGGATGGGCTGGCAGTCGGACAGGGCGCCCTGGGCGGTCCCGGGCTGGCCGATGAGCTGGCCGCTGCCGTCCACAAACGCATAGCCCAGGGTGTCGGTGTCCCGGTAATAGCCGTACTGGTCCAGCTGCTGGACGTTCCAGAGAAGCACATACCGCTGGTCGCTGACCTTCACCAGGAAGGGCATCCCGGCGCTCCGGGCGCCGCCCTCGGCGTAGCTTGTGAGCTGGATGGGGCGGCTTGCGCCGTTCTGGCCGCGCTTGATGTCCCGGCCGGTGAGGTTGACGAAGATGTTTTTGGTCTTGTAGTCAAACACGTCCCCGCTGGTCTGGGGGCAGGAGGCATAGGCCAGCAGGTAGCCGGCGGGGGATTCCTCAAAGCCGCCCAGCCACGCGCCGGTGTAGTTATACTGCCGCTTGGCGGGGATGAAGGACTGGGCCGCGGTGGTGGCCACCATATAGCTGACGAATTTTTCCTCCCCGGCGGGCTTGTCAAAGAGGGAGACGGTCAGCGCCCGCGGGTAGGCGTCGCCGTGGTTGGCCGTCACCAGCCGCCCGTCCCGGTCCACCAGGATGAACTGGTTGAAGGAGTGGCTGATGTAGCCCGTGGAGCTGTTGCTCACCTGGTAATTGCCGTCGGTCACCGCCAGGTCGGACTGGCGGATGCTGAACATCATGTTGGCCTGGTGGTGGACGCCGTCGGAGCCGGCGAACATCTCGTGGCAGGTGTGGATATAGAGCATCCCGTTATACTCGGCGCAGCGCAGGGAGCCCGCGTCAAAGGGGATGTAGGTGTTGGCCCCCTGGATGCTGACGGACTTCAGCCGCTTCCAGTCTTTGGAATACTGAACCACCCGGAGAACCTCCTGGGTTTTGGAGTCGCTGGGGTTCTTCTGGCCGAAAATCAGGTAGTGATAGCCCGCCCCGGCGAAGAAACCGCCGAACAGCTCCAACTCCCCGGGGACGGAGGCGCTGGTCAGAAGCCGGAACTCCTTGTCATAGGCCTCCACAATGATTTTGCCGTCCCAGGCCTCCACGCGGGTGACGCCCCCGTCGCTGCGCCGGTAGAGATAGGACTCCACCGGGTGGTAGCGGTAGGCGTAGTACTGGTTGCGGCCCTTGTTGGTGGTGGCCGCCGCCTTGGCGGCGGGGTCGCGGGTGACGGGGGATTCGGCGGTGCCGGACAGGGCGGGGACGGGCTCCGTATAGGATTTGCCGCAGGTGGAGCAGGTAAAGGTTTTCTCACCGGCCTGCCCGATCTGGGCGGGGCGGGTGATGACCCCCTCGTACTTGTGCCCCAGCTTGGGCACGGTGTGGTAGACTTCCTCCAGGCCGCAGACGGTGCAGGTGTGGGAGTAGCGGCCGTCGGCCTCGCAGGTGGCGGGCACCTTCTGGTAGTTGTCCCAGCGGTGGTAGACGCAGGGCCTGCCGGTGTTGGGGTCCACCCCCGCTCCCCCGGCCTTGGGGATCACCTCGGTGTAGCTGTCCTGGCAGCGCCGGCAGGTGAACACCTTCTCGCCGTCCTCGGTGGCGGAGGCGGGCTTGGCGACGCGCTCGGAGTAGCTGTGGCCCAGGGCCTTTGTCTCGTTATAGCGCTCCTCCGCCCCGCACACGGAGCAGGTGCGGGTGGAATAGCCCGCCTGCGTGCAGGTGGCCTGGACGGTCTGGTAACTGCCCCAGTGGTGGACGGCGCAGGCCCCGTCCAGCCGGGGGATGGCCTGCGTATAGCTGGCGCCGCACACGGAGCAGGTGTAGGTGCGCACGCCGGGGGCGGAGGCGGTGGGCTCCTTGGTCACCTTGGAGGTATAGCGGTGGCCGGACTGGCAGGGATCGCCGGGCCCCGGATCTTGGGGGTCCTGTGCGGCGGAGTAGGAATAGCCGCAGACGGAGCAGGTATAGACGTCCCCGCTCCGGGTGAAGCTGTGGCCGGCAGGGGGCAGGCTGCCCAGGGTTTTCTGCGTGCCGCACAGGGAGCAGGCCTGCCAGCGGCGGCCGGCGGCGGTGCAGGTGGCGGGCAGCTCCTGGGAGGGGCCCCACTGGTGCTGGCACTGGCTGCCCTCCGGCGTGCCCTTGATATGGCCGCATTTGATGCAGGCGTCGCTGGAATAGCCGTACTGGTGGCCGTCCCACCCGTCGTACCGGGATTTCAGCACCAGCTTCCCGCAGGTCAGGCACTCCCAGATGTTGTAAAACTCTGTGCAGCTGACGGCCAGGCCGCTCTCGGCCTTGGGGCCGGAATGGGCGCAGGCCTGCTGGCGGCTCAGGTCGGCGCTGTCGATTTTGTCGATCCCGGTGACGGTGGAACCGTTGCCCGCGGGGATCGCGGCGGTGTACCGGTCGCCGCATTGGCTGCATTGGTAGGTGATGAGGCCCGCCTTCGAGGCCGTGGCCTCCCGCAGGACCTCCCCGGTGTAGCGGTGCCCGGTCCGGGCGCAGTCCCCGGCGGCCCACCCGGGCAGGGCCAGGGCGGAAACAGCCAGCGTCAGTGCCAGGGCCAGGCTGAGATATTGTTTCAAACGGCGCATATCAGGGTTCCTCCTCTTATGTTTGTCTCCGGGGAGCGGCGTACTGCGGCGCCCCGGTTGAAGATGGTAAGCGGGCCTTTTCCTGATTATCCCTCGTTCCGGCCCCGGTGTCAATAGAGCCTTGCCAATTTGTCCCATAACGCTGCGGCCCCGGTCCATGAGATACGGCCCGGCACAAAAAAACAGCCGGAGCCAAGGCTCCGGCTGTCCTGCGCTGCTTACGCGGGGGAAAACGCGTCCTTGCCCAGACCGCACACCGGGCACACCCAGTCGTCGGGGATGTCCGCAAAGGCGGTGCCGGGGGCGATGCCGCCGTCGGGGTCGCCCACCGCGGGGTCGTACTCCCAGCCGCACACACAAACATATTTGTCCATACAAAATTCTCCTTTTCTATCAGGGTACCAAGATTATAGCGGACGTACGGGGACTTGTCAATATGTTTCGCCACGTACGCTTTCCCTGGCCGCCGTTTTGCCATCCCCTCCCGACGGGTCACCGGACGACCTGCCCGACCCGGGGTCCCAGCCGGGACAGCAGCTCGTTGGAAATGGTGCCGCACCGCCGCGCCGTCTCCTCGGCCCGGATCGCCAGCGCGCCGTCCCGCCCGATGAGGGTGGCGATGTCGCCGGCGCGGACGCCGGGCACGTCGGTGACGTCCGCCAGCAGCTGGTCCATGCACATCCGCCCCGCCATGGGGCAGGACTGCCCGCGGAGCAGCACCCGCCCGCCGTTTTGCGCCAGCTCCCGGGGGACGCCGTCGGCGTAGCCGATGGAGAGTACCGCCAGCAGGGTGTCCCGCTCCGCCCGGAAGGCCAGCCCGTAGCCCGCCGCTTCCCCGGGGCGCAGCCGCCGCACGCAGGCCACCCTGGCCCGGAGGGAGAGCACAGGCCGCAGCCCCGCCTCCAGGGCGTCCGCCGCGCCTTCGCTGCCCACGCCGTAGAGGGCGATGCCAGCGCGGGCGTAGGCGCAGGGCTGGGGCGGCAGGCGCAGGATGCCGCCGCTGGCCTGGATGTGGATGGCCCCGGGGTCATAGCCGTTGTCCCGCAGCCAGTCCACCGCGCGGGTAAACCGGGCGAGCTGGCCCTGGGTGTAGTCCTGTGCGGGCTGCTCCGGGCTGTCGGACACGCACAGGTGGGAGAACACCCCGCCGATCCGTAGGCGCTTCATCCCGTACAGGCGGGCCAGGGCGGCGGTGTCCTCCGCCGGGACGCCTAAGCGGCGCATCCCGGTGTCAAGGGCCAGGTGGACGCGGAGGGGGATGCCCGCCGCGTTCAGCGCCGCCCCGTGATTTTCGTCCGCCACCGTTTGGGTGAGGCGCCACCGGCGCAGCAGGGGGGCTTCCTCCGGCGGGGTATAGCCCAGAATCAGGATGAGGCCCCGGATCCCCGCCCGCCGCAGGGCGATGCCCTCGGACAGGCAGGCCACGGCAAAGGCGTGGACTCCGCTTTTTTGCAGGCACCGGGCGACAGCGGCCGCGCCGTGGCCGTAGCCGTCCGCCTTTACCACCGCCATCAGCTTGCAGCCGGGGGCCAGCCGGGACGACAGAACCTGCGCGTTGTGGCGAAGGGCGTCCAAATCGAGCTCCTTCCAGGCCCGGGCGGCGGGGGAGGGCCGGAGGGGCCGCAGGGCGTCCAATGCCAGGGCGGCGGGGATCCTCATCACCCCTCCGCCCCCAGCTCCACCAGGCGGGCCACCAGGGAGGAAAAATCCAGGCCGATGCCCTTCATCATGTTGGGGTAGCGGCTGTGGGCGGTAAAGCCGGGGATGGTGTTTACCTCGTTGAAGACGACCCGTCCGTCGGGGGTGAGGAAGAAGTCCACCCGGGCGAACACCCGGCAGTCCAGCGCCTGGTAGACCCGCTTCGCCGCCGCCCGGATTTCCTCCGCCTTCTCCGAAGAAATCCGGGCGGGGCAGTGGATGGCGGAGGTTTTCAGGGTGTATTTTTCCTCAAAGTCGAAGAAGCCGCCGGACAGCTGGATCTCGTCCACCAGGCCCGCCGTCAGTTCCCCCTCGCCCGGGTTCCCCAGGACGGCGCAGCCCACCTCGAAGCCGGGGATGGCTTCCTCCACAAGGATCTCCCGGTCGTGGAAAAACGCCTGCTCCACGGCGGCGGCCAGCTGCTCGGGGCGGGTTGCCCGGGTGATCCCGAAGGACGACCCCGCCCGCACCGGCTTGACAAACACAGGGAAGCCCAGATCCCGGGCCGCCGCCTCCAGCGCCTCCGGGGCCGCGCGCTGGCCGAAAACCGCGCCCCAGGGCACGTCCACCCCGGCCAGGGAGGCCAGCAGGTGCGCCCGGTGCTTGTCCATGCACAGGGCGCTGGACAGGGTGCCGCAGCCGACGACAGGCGCCCCCGCCAGCTCCAGAAGCCCCTGTACCGTGCCGTCCTCCCCGTTTTTCCCATGGAGGATGGGGAAGGCCGCGTCAAAGGACACCCGGCTGATCCGCTCCCCCAGCAGGAGAAGCTGGTGCCTGTCCCGGTCCGGGGCCAGGGCGCAGGGGGTGAGGCCCGCCCCATCCGCTTCCCAGCCGCCGTCCCCGATGGCGGACACCGGGCCCCGGTAGCACAGCCACTGGCCGGTCTTGGTGATGCCCACCATCAGGGGCTGGTATTTGTCCCGGTCCAGGTGCTCCAGCACCGCCTGGGCGGATTGGAGGGAGACCCCGTGTTCGCTGGAGCA
>CATLEJ010000139.1 GCA_949916125.1 uncultured Oscillospiraceae bacterium | reverse complement strand
CCATTTTGGGCATGGTGTTCGGCATCGATATCGAGGCCAACCTTCTCGTGACTCTGGTCATCGAGCTCGCCTTCGTGTGGATCGTCGTGTTCATGAGCTTCTCGAAGGTGTCCGACTCCGAGTGGATTCTGAACGGCGGAGCCGTCTTGAAGGTGCTCGTGGCCGTATCGGTGGGTGTGCTCGGTATCTGGTATGCTTGCGCCAACGGATTTGCCGGATCCATGGCCCCCGAGACGTTCCTGCCCGACGTGACCAACACTGCCGCGCTCGGCTATTTGTCCATCATTATCTTCAACTTCACGGGCTTCGAGGTGGTCTGCACCCTGTCCGACGACATGGAGGATCCCAAGAAGCAGATCCCCCAGGCCATCATCATCGGCGGCCTGGTCATCGCCGCCATCTACCTGTTCGGCGCCTTCGGCATCGGCGCGGCCATCCCCACCGATCAGATCAGCACCGACTCCGGCCTGGTGGACGCCTTCATGGCCATGACCGGCCAGACCGGCGGGCCCCTCATCATCATCGTCACCCTGCTGTTCGTCGTCACCCTGTTCGGCAACATGATCTCCTGGTCCATGGGCGTGAACAACACCGCCGCCTACGCCGCCGAACACAACGATATGCCCGCCGTCTTTGCCCGCCGGGATCCCAAGAACGATATGCCTGTCGGCTCCGCCATGATGACGGGCTATATCGCCTCCGCCGTTGTAATCCTGGGGGTCGTTATGAAGCTGGTTGCGCCGGAATCCGGCCTGTTCTGGACGTTCTTCAAGCTGAATCTGGTGATGTTCATTCTGGCCTATCTGCCCGTGTTCCCCTCGTTCTTGAAGCTGCGCCGGACAGAGCCCGACACCCCCCGGCCCTTCCGCGTCCCCGGCGGAACGATGTTCCTGCGGGTTATGGCCGGTATACCCATCATCCTGATTGTGATTTCCGTCATCTTCTGTGCCGTCCCCCTGGGCTTTGACGCGGAGACCCTGTCCGCCACCCTGCCCGTCACCATCGGTACGGTGATCGCCGTGGCCATCGGCGAGGTGCTGGTGGTGTCCGCCCGGAAAAAGAGCAAGGCATAATCCAATCCACACTACACCAACAAATCAAATGGAGGTTGTTTTATCATGGCAAAGCGCATCTTTGGTTCCACCCCCAAGCAGGACGGGTTCCGTATGCCCGGCGAGTTTGAGCCCCAGGAGCACGTGTTCATGATCTGGCCCGAGCGCCCCGACAACTGGCGCAACGGCGCCAAGCCCGCCCAGCGCACCTTCGCGGCGGTGGCCGAGGCCATCGCGAAGCACACCCCCGTCACCATGCTGGTGAGCAACGCCCAGTACGCCAACGCCCGGGCCCGCCTGCCTGAGCACATCCGGGTGGTGGAGATGTCCAGCGACGACTCCTGGGTGCGGGACTGCGGCCCCACCTTCGTCATCAACGACAAGACCCATGAGATCCGGGGCGTGGACTGGGAGTTCAACGCCTGGGGCGGCCTGGTGGACGGCCTGTACTTCCCCTGGGCCAACGACAACGCCGCCGCCCAGAAGATCTGCGAGCTCCAGGGCATCGACTCCTACCACACCGAGGGCTTCATCCTGGAGGGCGGCTCCATCCACGTGGACGGCGAGGGCACCCTGATCACCACCGAGATGTGCCTGGCCAACCCGGACTCCGGCCGCAACTTCCCCGCCATGTCCAAGGACGAGATCGAGAACACCCTGAAGGAGTACCTGAACCTGGAGAAGGTCATCTGGATCAAGGACGGCATCGACCCCGCCGAGACCAACGGGCACATTGACGACGTGGCCTGCTACGTCCGCCCGGGCGAGGTGGCCTGCATCTGGACGGAGGACCCGGAGAACCCCTTCTACGAGGCCGCCCAGGCCGCCTACAAGACCCTGAGCGAGTCTGTGGACGCCAAGGGCCGCAAGCTGAAGGTGCACAAGCTGTGCCTGACCAAGAAGCCCTGCCGCCTGGTGGGCGCGGACACCATCGACACCGCCACCGGCGCCATCCCCCGGGAGGAGGGGGAGATCGCCATCGCCTCCTACATGAACTTCCTCATCACCAACAACGCCATCATCCTGCCCCAGTACGGCGACGAGAACGACGCCCTGGCCGTGCAGCAGGTGCAGGAGATGTTCCCCGGCTACGTGATCGAGCCCGTCCGCACGGAGGAAGTGGCCTTCGGCGGCGGCAACATCCACTGCATCACCCAGCAGCAGCCCAAGGTCTGAGCCCGTCCATCCATTCAACCATCAAAAAATTATCATAAAAGAAGGAGTGCTTTTCTATGAAAACCCTGCGCCACTTTATCGACACCAGCGACTTCACCAAGGAGGAGCTGCTGGACATCATCCACCTCTCCCTGGAGATCAAGAAGTGCATCAAGGCCGGCTACTACCCCCCGCTGATGAAGGACAAGACCCTGGGCATGATCTTCCAGCAGTCCTCCACCCGCACCCGCGTGTCCTTCGAGACCGCCATGAGCCAGCTGGGCGGCCACGCCCAGTACCTGGGCCCCGGCATGATCCAGCTGGGCGGCCATGAGACCATCGGCGATACCGGCAAGGTGCTCAGCCAGCTCATCGACGTGGTGATGGCCCGGGTCATCGACCACAAGACCGTGGTGGATCTGGCCAACGCCTGCACCATCCCCGTCCTCAACGGCATGAGCGACTACAACCACCCCACCCAGGAGATCGGCGACCTGTGCACCATCGTGGAGAACCTGCCCCGGGGCAAGAAGCTGGAGGACTGCAAGGTGGTGTTCGTGGGCGACGCCACCCAGGTGTGCGCCTCCCTGGCCATGATCACCACCCGGCTGGGCATGAAGTTCGCCCACTACGGCCCCAAGGGCCACCTGCTGGCCGACAGCCCCAGCGCCGCCTGCCTGAAGGTCATCGAGGAGAATGTCAAGACCTCCGGCGGCTCCTTCGAGCAGGGCGACGACCGGAACCTGGTAAAGGGCGCCGACTTCATCTACACCGACGTGTGGTACGGCCTGTATGAGAACGAGATGCCCAAGGACGAGCGGGTGCGCATTTTCGGCGCCTACCAGGTGAACCGGGACCTGATGCAGCTGGGCAACATCGGCTGCAAGTTCATGCACTGCCTGCCCGCCACCCGGGGCGAGGACGTCACCGACGAGGTGGCCGACTCCGACGCCTCCCTGTGCTGGGACGAGGCGGGCAACCGCCTGACCGCCATGCGGGGCCTGCTGGTCTACTTCACCCAGTATCAGCGGGAGCAGGCCGCCTCCGAGACCCGCATCGCCGCCGCCAAGGAGGACTTGGAGCGCTTCATGGGCGAGCGGGGCCTGCTGTAATTGACGGAGGAGCCGGATATGCCGAAGATTGTCATTGCGCTGGGCGGCAACGCCCTGCAGAGCAAGGATTCCGCCTCCACCGCTGAGGCCCAGCTTGAGGTGGCCAAGCAGACCTGCGAGCGGGTGGCCGAGCTGAGCCGTGGCGGCTATGAGATGGCCATTGTCCACGGCAACGGCCCCCAGGTGGGCCGCATCCTGCTGGCCAGCGAGACGGCCAGGGACACCGTGCCCCCCATGCCCTTCGACGTGTGCGGGGCCATGAGCCAGGGCTACATCGGCTACCACCTCCAGCAGGCCCTGCGGTACAGCCTGGCCAGCCGCGGCCTGAACATCCCCGTGGTCAGCCTGGTCACTCAGATGATCGTGGAGAAGGCCGACCCCGCCTTCCAGAACCCCACCAAGCCCATCGGCGGGTTCTACACCGAGGCGGAGGCCAAAGAGCTGGAGAACACCAAGGGCTACGCCATGAAGGAGGACGCCGGCCGGGGCTGGCGCCGGGTGGTGGCCTCCCCGCTGCCCCGGCGGATCGTGGAGATCGACCAGGTGCGGCAGCTGTGGGACAGCTCCATCGTCATCACCTGCGGCGGGGGCGGCATCCCCGTCATTGAGAACGCCGACGGCACCCTGGAGGGGGTGGCGGCGGTGATCGACAAGGACTTTGCCGCCGAGCTGCTGGCCGAGCAGATGGACGCCGACATCCTGATGATCCTCACCGAGGTGGAGAAGGCGGCCATTCACTGGGGCAAGCCCAACCAGGAGAGCCTGGATCATATGTCCCTGGCCCAGGCGGCCCAGTATGTGGAGGAGGGGCACTTCGCCCCCGGCTCCATGTTGCCCAAGGTGCAGGCCTGCATGAAGTTTGTGCGGACCAATCCCCACAAGAGGGCGATCATCACCTCCCTGGACAAGGCCATCGAGGCCCTCCGGGGGGAGACCGGGACGGTTATCTCCTTCGCGTAACAAGCGAAAGGCGGGACGGGGGGAGAAGATCTGGCGGTGCGGATGCCTGTCCCGCTTTGACCGCCGCAGCCTATAGACGGAAAAAACGGCCCGCCGGGGAATTTCCCCGGCGGGCCGTGGATTTTGCCAGCCTGCCTGCGGCGGTCCGGCTGGTTAAGGTTCGGCGCCGTCCACGTCTATGATGACCTTCATCGTCGTCTCGCGGTTGGCGTCAATGAATTGATAGGCCTTGAGATAGTCGGCAAAGGCAAAGTGGGCGCTGATCAGGGGGCGCAGGACGATGCCGCCCGCCTCCACCAGGCGGATGGCCTCCACGTAGTCGGTGTGGGTGTACATCATGGTGGTATTCAGGTCCAGCTCGTGGTCGTTCAGCACCGCCAGGTCCACGTGGGCCATCCCGGCGTATACCGCCACAAGGATGATGGTGCTGCCCTTGCGCGCGCAGCGGATCGCCTGCCCCATGGTGGTGTCGTTGCCGGCGCAGTCGTAGATCACGTCTGCCTTGTCGGGGCCGAAGCGCTCCAGCATGGCGGCCCCGAAATCACAATCCCGGGTGTTCACACCTTTGCGGATGCCGCACTCGGCGGCCTTGGACAGCCGGTAGTCCGAGACGTCGGTGATCATCACGTCGGCGGCGCCCATGGCGCGGGCGGCCTGGGCGACCAGGTTGCCGATAGGGCCGGCCCCCAGCACGGCCACCCGCTTTCCCGCCACGTCGCCGGCGCGCCGGACGGCGTGTACCGCCACCGCCGAGGGCTCGATCATCGCGCCCTCGTCATAGCTCATGTGCTGGGGCAGGGGCGTCACCCTGGCGGCGTCCGCCACAAAGTACTCGCTGGCGACGCCGGTGGTCTGAAAGCCCATGACCTTCAGTTCCTCGCAGAGGTTGTAGCGGCCGTGGCGGCAGGGGTAGCACTTCCCGCAGACGACCTGGGGCTCGATGGTGACCCGCTGGCCCGGGCGCAGCCCCTCCACCCCCGGACCCGTTTCCACAACCTGGGCCGACACCTCGTGGCCCTGGGTCACGGGGTAGGGGGTGAACGGGTGCTTGCCGTGATAGACGTGGATGTCACTGCCGCAGATGCCGATTTTCTTGACCTTGACCAGCACCTGCCCCGTCCCGACGGGGGGGATGTCCACGGATTGGAAGGTGATCTCCCCCGGCGAAGTCATGACCTGCCGCAGCATTTTATTGTTCATGAATCTCTCTCCTTTCTGGGATGATAGGCGGTTGGGCGGCGGGGCGGCCCCGCTCACCACTTGTCCGTGGGCAGGGGGAGCGGGTCTACGGTGTCCGCCATGCGGTCGGCCAGCAGCTCCAGCATACGGATCTTGACCTGGGCATGGGCGGGGTCGTCCCACAGGTTGTGGAATTCGTCCGGGTCGCGCTCCAGGTCGTAGAGCTCGCCCTCCTTTGACGAGTGGTAGCGGGAGAGCTTATACCGGCCGTCATAGACCATGGTGGCGTAGGCCTCCGGCTGGGTGTGCCAGGGCATGGCTTCGTAGTATTCACAGTAGACGCTGTCCCGGTGGCCGGCGGGGTCCCGGTCCCCGGTGAGGATGTCCGCCAGGGAGCGGCCCTGGACGCCGGGCTCGATCTCGCCCAGGCAGAACTCCTCGATGGTGGGCACCAGGTCGGTCAGCTCGGTCAGCGTGCTCAGCCGGGCACCCTCCAGGAAATGCCCCTTCCAGGACATGATCAGCGGGACGTGGGCCATCCCCTCGTAAAAATAGGGGCCCTTCAGGTAGATGCCGTGGTCGCCCAGCATCTCGCCGTGGTCGGCGGTGAAGATGACGATGGTGTTGTCGATCTCCCCGGTCTCCGCCAGGGCGTCCATCAGGCGGCCGAACTGGATGTCGATCAGCTCGATCATGGCGTAGTAGGCGGCCTTGATCAAGCGGTGGTCGCCGTCGCTCATCTCGTCAAAGCAGAAGTGGTGGGGGGTGGCGGTGTTGTTGTAGGCGTTGGCGTGGTCCAGCTTCTGAAACACGGTTTTCTCCGCCCACTCGCCGGGGAGGTATTTGGGCAGGGGCAGGCGGTCCACCCGCTCCAGGTACTTCTCCAGCAGCCGGCGGGGGGGATCGAAGGCGTGGTGGGGGTCAAAGATGTTGATGTTGTAGAACCAGGGCGGGGAGTTGAACTGGGGCATCTGCCGTTTTTCCTCCGCGGAGTAGCGGATCCAGTCGATGGCCTGGTCGACGCACCATTTGGTGCAGTGGTCCTCCTCGTCCATGCCCACCTTGACGTAGCCCATCTCGTCATAGTTGGGGTACTGGTATTTTTTGCCCCGCTTGAACAGCCAGTGGCTGTACTCGTTGCCGCTCCAATAGGTGCCCCCCGATTCGGGCAGGCCGGCGTTGCCGATGCCGGAGGGGTTGTGGGCCCAGTGGAACTCCACAAACCCGTCGTCGATGCGCTTTTCATAAATGGGGCACGCGGTGGGGCCGCAGGGGGCCAGGTGCAGCTTGCCGGCCAGGGAGCAGTAGTAGCCGTGGTCGGCCAGCACCCGGGAGACCAGCCGCTCGTAGGGCGGCATGGACTGCCCGTTGGCGCGGCAGCGGGTGGTGCGGGGATAGCGCCCGGTCAGGAAGGAGGCCCGGCTGGGGGTGCAGACCGGGGCGTTGCAGTATGCGTGGTCATAGCGGGTGCCCTCCGCTGCCAGGGCGTCCAGGTTCGGGGTGCTGACATCTTGGCAGCCGTAGGCCCCCAGGGAGTCGCGCCGCTGCTGGTCGGACAGGATCAGCAGGATATTGGGCCGCCTGTCCATGGCTCAGCCTCTGGTCTTTCCGCCGGCCACATTCAGGGTCACGCCGTGGATGTAGCTGGCCCGGCCGCTGAGTAGGAAGGCCACGGTATTGGCCACCTCGCTGAGCTTGCCGGAGCGGCCCAGGGGTGTGGTGCTGGTTTTTGCATAGCCCGCGCGCAGGTCCTCGATGGTGATGCCCCGGGTGTAGGCCAGGGCGGTCTCATAGCTGAGGGTCCGCAGGCCCGTGGCCTCCAGGATGCCGGGGGCCACGCCCACCACGCGCACACCCTTCTTGCCCAGCTCCTTGGCCCAGGAGCGGGTGAAGCTGTCCACCGCCCCCTTGGTGGCGGAGTAGGCGCTCTGGCCCTGGGAGC
>CATLEJ010000138.1 GCA_949916125.1 uncultured Oscillospiraceae bacterium | reverse complement strand
CTGGCTGTGCGGTTATTTTGGCTCAATCAGCTGCTCCCGGGTGAGGACCCAGTACGGCATCGTGGTCCGGGTGACAAACGGGGCGATGGTGCTCCGGGATATGGACTTTGTGGACGCGGCCCAGGACATCCTTGCGGAGAGCCTGCGCAACTATCTGGCTACGGTAGAGACCCCCGTGCCCGAAACGCCTGCGCCCACCCCGCAGCCCACGCCCGCGCCCACCCAGACGCCGCCGGTGCAGCCCACGGCTGCCCCCCCCACAACGCCGCCGGTGCAGCCCACGGCTGCGCCGTCGCCCACCCCGCCCCCCCTTCAGGCGGAGGTAATGCTGGCCTTCCGGTGGGGGGAGCAGGGGCCGGAGCTGGCCCAAGTGCTGGAGGACAGGGGGACGCGCGGTCTGTTCCTGTTCACCTGCGAGGAGCTGCGCGCCGATGAGGACGGGGCGCGGCGGGCCGTGGCGGCGGGCCACACGGTGGGATTGGCCCTCACCGGCAGGGACGCGGGGGAGTGCCTGGCCCAGCTGGAGGAGGGGCGCAGGCTGCTGGCGGAATCCGCCCGGTACTATGCCCTGGTGGTGAGCGCGGACGGTCTGGACCGCGCCAGCCGGGAGGAGCTGGCCGGGGCGGGATGCGCGGTGTGGACGGCCACCCTCCGGGGGGAGAGGTTCCGCTCCGGCGAGGCGCTGGTGGAGGCGCTGAACCCCCAGCGGGCAAACTGTGTGGAGCTGAGCTGCGGACAGGGAAGCGCGGCTTTCCTGCGTGCGGCGCTGTCCGCCATGGAGGCGGAGGAGTGCCGCCTGCGCCAGGCGTCAGCCTCGGCGCTGGGATGAGGGGACAGAGGCCCGCTCCGGTCAGGGGCGGGCCTGTCCCTTGCTTTGGCACTTGCTTTTTTTGAAAACAGTGGTATACTGTGCGTCACAGCTCGTGTCAGAAAGAAGTGGTGCAGGTTGGGAACGGCAACGGCAAAGAGACAACTTGATATGATGAATGGGCCGATTTGGAATAAGATCCCTCAGTTTGCTCTGCCGCTGGCGGCGACGGCCATCCTGGGCCAGCTGTTCAACGCCGCGGATATCGCGGTCATCGGCAATTTCACCGGCGATATGCGCACGGCGGCGGTGGCGGCGGTCAGCGCGAACAGCTCGCTGATCGGCCTGGTTGTCAACCTGTTTGTGGGCATTTCGCTGGGCGCGAACGTGACCATCGCCTACGCCATCGGGCGGGACGACGGCAAAGCGGTGAGCAAGGCCGTCCACACCGCCATTGTCATGGCCCTGCTGGGCGGCGTGCTTGCCGCCGTCCTGGGGGAGCTGATCGCCGCGCCGCTGCTGGGGGTGCTCCACACGCCGGACGACGTCCTTCCGCTGGCCCTTTTGTACCTGCGTATCTACTTTGCGGGGCTCCCGGTGATCCTCCTCTATAATTTCGAGGCGGCGATCTTCCGCAGCGCCGGCGAGACGCGCATCCCGCTGATCGCGCTGGCGGCCTCCGGCGTTCTGAACGTGGCGCTGAACCTGTTTTTCGTGGCGGTTCTCCATATGACGGTGGATGGCGTGGCCATCGCCACGGTTTTGTCCAACGCCGTCAGCGCCGCCATCCTGTACCGCTGCCTGCGCCGGACGGAGAAAGCCGTCCATGTGGAGCCGGGGGAGCTTCGCATTGACGTGGGGAGCATGAAGCGCATCCTGCGCATCGGCCTTCCGGCCGGCCTCCAGAGCGCGGTGTTCTCCGTGGCGAACATCATCATCCAGGGCGCGATCAACAGCCTGGGCACCGTCGTCATGGCGGCGTCCGGCGCGGCGTTCAACATCGAGATCATCACCTACGACATCCTCAATTCGTTCAGCCAGGCGTGTACCACTTTTGTGGGGCAGAACTTCGGCGCGGGGAAGATCGAACGGTGCAAAAAAGTGCTGGGCCTCTGCCTGCTGGAGGGGATCACGGCCCTGGCCGCCGCCATCGCCCTGATTCTGCCCTTCGGCAAGCCGCTGCTCTCCATTTTCAACAATGACCCGCAGGTCGTCGATGTGGGCTACATCCGGTTGGTCACCCTGATGACGGCGCACATATTCAGCCTGTGCTACGAGGTGCTGTCCGGCTATCTGCGGGGGTTCGGCATCTCCCTGCCGCCTGCCGTGCTGACGATGCTGGGCGTGTGCGGCGTGCGGCTGAGCTGGATCTACTGGGTGTTCCCGAAAAATCCCACCTTCCAGACGATTATGGCGGTGTTCCCCATCAGCCTTGCGGTGACGGCCCTGCTGATGTTGGCCGCGGTGCTGTGCTGCCGCCCGTCGCGGCGGTTCCCTGCCGCGGGGGAGGGCTAATCATGACGAAGAAATACCCTGGCGGGCTGCTGTTTGGCCGGCCAGGGTACTTGTTGTTTGGAGAAATCGCATATTTTATGAACAAATATAAGTTCCTTTGTAAACGTTAGCACTCTCCTATTGACAGTGCTAATTTTGTGGCGTATGATACAGCCATACGACAGAGGAGGGGCCGCAAGGCAGCCGCTCCTGCCACAATTTGATTGGAGGAATCGATATGTTACCCAGCATTTTTGGTGAAAATCTGTTTGATGAGTTCTTCTCCGACCCGTTCGACATGATGCGTATACCCGCACTCCACGACGGCCGGGAGCAGCTGTACGGCAAGCACGCCCGGAACATCATGAAGACGGATGTCCGTGAGGTGGGCGACAGCTACGAGGTGGATATCGACCTGCCCGGGTTCAAGAAGGACGAGATCCAGGTGGAGCTGAAGGACGGCAGCCTGACCATCACCGCCGCGAAGGGGCTGGACAAGGACGAGCAGGATCAGCAGGGCCGCTACATCCGCCGGGAGCGGTATGTGGGCACCTGCAGCCGCAGCTTCTATGTGGGTGACCTGCGGCAGGAGGATATCTCCGCCAAGTTTGAGGACGGCATCCTGAAGCTGACTATGCCCAAGGCGGAGAAGAAGGAGCTGCCCCGGAGCAATTTCATCGCCATCGAATAACGGCCGCGCTTCCGTTGAAGGCCCCCGCCGGTGCTGGACGCCGGCGGGGGCTGTTTACGGACAGTCTGCCAACGGCTCCGGATGCGCCGGGCTTTTATGCGGATGTATGCCGTTTGATTTGCGCAGTTTTACTGTACGGTAATGGTACTGTGGATTCCCCCTGGCCGCATGATCGCGATGGGAGAACGTTAAAATTGCTTAAAATCATCTGATTAATTTCAGAATATTTGCAATTCTCTCTGAAAACAGTTGGAACCGCTTGACATCCCACAAAATGGAGCCTATACTGCCTCCATCAGGCAAAGGCGCCGGAGAGCTCAACGCTCCCGGCGCTTTTCTTGTTCAGACGCAACGGGGCGTGTCCGCAGAGAGAGCAGGCGCGCTCCAACTGTTTTTGAGGGAGGAAAAACATATGGATATGTCAGTATGGTATCTGGTGGGCGCCATTTTGGTGTTCTTCATGCAGTGCGGCTTCGCCGCCGTGGAGGCCGGCTTTACCCGGGCCAAGAACGCCGGCAACATCATCATGAAAAACCTGATGGACTTCTGCATCGGTACGGTGGTGTTCGTGGCCCTGGGCTGCGGCGTGCAGAAGGGCCGCACCGAGTACTACCGGGGCGTGCCCCTGTCCATGAACCTGCTGCCCAAGCTCCAGAGTGACAACACAACAAATTTTTGTACCACCCCGCCTGAAGGTGGACGGGGTGGTACAAGCCATTGATTGGGGGAATTTACCATGGCAATCCACGAGGAGTGCGGCGTGTTTGGAATATACGACCCGGCTGGAGACTGCGCCCGCACCGCCTACTATGGGCTGTACGCCCTCCAGCACCGGGGGCAGGAGGCCTGCGGCATCGCCGCCATCAACGACAGGGAGCTATCCTTTTACAAGGACGTGGGTCTGGTGGGGGAGGTGTTCAGCCAGCGCACCCTGGAGGAGCTGGGCGGCACCATGGCCGTAGGCCATGTGCGCTACTCCACCGCCGGGGGGACACGCCGGGAGAACGCCCAGCCTTTGACGCTGAAATATGTCAAGGGCACCCTGGCCCTGGCCCACAACGGCAACCTGCCCCACGCAGATGAGGTGCGCACCCAATTTGAGTACCAGGGGGCCATCTTCCAGACCACCGGCGACTCGGAGCTCATCGCCTACGCCATCGCCCAGGCCCGCCTGCGCTGTCCTTCGGTGGAGGAGGCGGTGTGCCGGGCGCTGGAGGGGCTCCAGGGGGCCTGGTCGCTTATCGTTATGTCCCCCCGGAAGCTGGTGGCGGCCCGGGATCCCTGGGGGTTCCGGCCTTTGTGCATGGGGAAGAGAGGGGAGGCTGTCGTGTTTGCCTCCGAGTCCTGCGCCCTGGACGCGGTGGGGGCCAAGTTTGAGCGGGACCTGGAGCCCGGCGAAATCGTGGTGGTGGAAGACGGCGCGGTGCGCACCGTCCAAAGGCTTGCCGGCGCCAAGGGCCACCTGTGTATTTTTGAGTACATCTACTTTGCCCGGCCCGACTCCGTCATCTGTGGGCAGAGCGTCCACCAGGCCCGTCGGCGTGCGGGGCGCTTCCTGGCGGCGGAGCACCCGGTGGAGGCGGACGTGGTCATCGGCGTGCCCGACTCAGGACTGGACGCCGCCATGGGCTATGCGGAAGCGTCGGGTATTCCCTATGGGGTGGGGCTGGTGAAGAACCGCTACATCGGGCGCACCTTCATCACCCCCGGGCAGCAGAGCCGGGAGCAGGCGGTGCGCATCAAGCTGGGCCCCCTGCGCAGCTGTGTGGCGGGGAAACGGGTGGTGATGATCGACGACTCCATCGTCCGGGGGACCACCTCCAGGCAGATTGTCTCTCTCCTGCGGGAGGCGGGGGCGAAGGAGGTCCACCTGCGCTCTTCCGCGCCGCCCTTTATCTCCCCCTGCTGGTTCGGCACTGATATTCCCAGCAAGGAGGAGCTCATTGCCTGCCGCTATTCCATCGAGGAAATCAGAAGACAAATCGGCGCGGACAGCCTGGGCTTTCTGAGCCTGGACGCCCTGCATCAAATTGCGCCTGACGCTGATTGCGGGTTCTGCGACGGATGTTTCACCGGAGACTATCCGGTTTAAGGAAAAAACGGTTGCTGGCAGGCCTATTTCTTGCGCCCCAAGCTGGTTCAGCGGCAGTTTTGTGAAAACAAAGCCGTCGTTGCGGAGGCAGCCAAATTCCTCCGCCTCCACTGGGTGTTTCTGCTCAGGCAATGTCCTTGATGACGCGCCCGATATCCGCGTCAATGCAAATCGACCGCATTTGGATTTCCTTTGGGCACACAGCCTGCCCCAGATTGACACAGGCGTAGACCGCGTTGGGATTTTTTTCCGTCATCTGCCAGAAGGGGTATTTGATGATGACCGGCGTATTCATACCCACGCCCAGTTCCAGAAACAGCATCTGCGCGCCCCCGCGCTCTGAGAGAAACGCCTGACAGCGGGTCTGGGCGGCATACCAGCCCCCGTCCTGGACGAAGGCGCCGTCACAGCGCAGGTTCATGGTCATGGGCCTGCCGCAGACGGGGCACCGGGGGATCAGCTCTGTGGGGACCTTCATGTCCCGCTGTTCCGCAATCATCTGCCGGACAATCTCCTCATTGTCATAAGTTTCCTGATGGCAGGGCCTGGAGCACTGCCACAGGCCGTAGTCCCCCTGAGTATAGAACAGCCGCTCTTTATCAAAGCCTGCCAGCTGAAACTGGTGGTCCACGTTGGTGGTGAGGACGAAATAGTCCTTGTCCTCCACCAGCTTCCGCAGGTCGTCGTACACCGGCTTGGGGGCCTTTTCATAGCGGTTTATCAGGATGTGGCGGCTCCACCAGGCCCAGTATTCCTCCAATGTCTCAAAAGGGTAGAAGCCCCCGGAGTACATATCCCGGATGCCGTATTTCTCCTGGAAATCCCCGAAGTTTTTCTCAAACCGCTCCCCGGAGTAGGTCAGCCCCGCCGAGGCGGACAGCCCGGCGCCGGCGCCGATCACCACCGCGTCGGCGCTGTCAAGGGCTTCCTTCAGCCGCTCCATTTTCTCCGAGCAGGTCTCGGTAGAGTTCCGCGTCAAGATCCTTGAAAACATTGAAGATCACCTTCCTGATGGACGTAGGGGTTTGCAGGAACTGTTTTACGGTGTCCACCGCGATTTCCGCCGCCTCCCGGTTGGGAAAGTGGAACTCCCCGGTGGAGATGCAGCAGAAGGCCACGGTTTCCAGGCCATGCTCCGCCGCCAGCTCCAGGCAGGAGCGGTAGCAGGAGGCAAGCTTTTCCCGGTCGCGTACCGTGACTGCGCCCTGAATGATGGGGCCCACAGTGTGGAGGACATACCGGGCAGGGAGGTTATACCCTTTTGTCAGCTTGGCCCCTCCTGTGGGCTCCGAATGGCCCTGGGCCTTCATGAGCTGATTACACTCCTCCCGGAGCTGGAGCCCTGCTGCGGAGTGGATGGCGTTGTCGATGCAGCCGTGGCAGGGGCAGAAGCAGCCCAGCAGGGCGCTGTTGGCGGCGTTGACAATGGCGTCCGAGCGCAGGCGGGTGATGTCCCCCTTCCAGAGGGCGATCCGGGGATGGGCGGCGGTGGCGGGCAGGGCGTCCGCCTCCACCACGCCCTTTTCCTCCCGCTCCGCGCCCAGCAGCTCATCCTGAAGCGCCAGGAATTCCGGAGACAGCGGTGCGGGGGGGCGGATATTCATCAGGGAGCGCAGGAGCCGACGCTGGGCCGTTTCTTCCGCCGGAAACCGCACCGCCTGGGCGCGGTATTCAGGCATCTCCCGTAAAAGGAAATCATTCAGGGTATGAACCTGCTCCGCGCGCTCCATGGAAGCTCCTCCTTTCCCGGCTCCCCGCGGATAAACTCCGCAGAGAGCCTTTTGCCGCTCAGCCAAAGAAAAATCCGGTGGTCATGTCCAGATAGTTTTCCCCGCCGTAGTCGGGATACCGCGCCTTGACCGCCTTTTTGAACGCCGCGCCGTCGGCGCAGGAAGCCGCGATGGCTTTTAGCTGCTCCAGATAGTCGATCTTGGTCTGGGCGTCCTTCCAATCCTCCGGCGTATAGTGGGAGGTGAGGATCAGCTCATAGCCCTTTTGGATATAGCCCTTCAGCTGGTTGATGATCCCGTCCGCGTGACCCGCTCCGGCCACGATGGAGTGGCAGTCGTGGCCCAGCATATGGGTATAGACCGCGTTGATCTCGGGGATCTCCACGTCGAAGGCCTCCGCGGTTTGATGGATCACGAGGCCGATCCCGCCGATGGACACCGGGCCCTCGCCGATGATCCGACCGATGGCGTGGGTGCTGTTGTCAAACGCGGCGCCGAAGGCCGCGGTGAACTGGCTGATGAGGGCCTTCCCGCCGCCGTTTTCCGTGTAATCGACGGCGTTGGCGGTGGCGTATTTGGGGGCCTGGGGCTGGAAGGTGGCG
>CATLEJ010000137.1 GCA_949916125.1 uncultured Oscillospiraceae bacterium | reverse complement strand
ATCCTGAATGTATTCGAGATGAATATGATGCGGTTTGCCCAAAATATCCCCTATCCCGTCTGTTTTTATAACAACGCCAGGAGCGCGGTCTTTGCCGAGGCGGAGAGCAGCCAGCAGAACATGGTGTACCTTTGCCTCAACTATACGGTGGGCGGCGGCGCCTATCTGGGGGGCAGCGCCTATACGGGCGATAACCTGCAGAACACCGTCATTGGCCATATGGTGATTTCCGCAAACGGAAAGAAGTGCTATTGCGGGAAAAGGGGCTGCCTGAACGCCTACTGTTCTTCGCTGGTGCTGACCAGGAACGGGGAGCAGACCCTGGAGCAGTTCTTTGAGGATCTGGACAACGGTGATCCGGAGAATATCAAGG
This sequence comes from uncultured Oscillospiraceae bacterium, assembly GCA_949916125.1. GTDB lineage: Bacteria > Bacillota > Clostridia > Oscillospirales > Oscillospiraceae > Enterenecus. The sequence continues at coordinate 7,072 of CATLEJ010000137.1, read as the reverse complement.
TGTGGGATACCTATCTGGAGTATCTGGCGCTGGGGATTACCAACCTGCGGCTCATATTCGACTGCGATATCCTGTTGGGCGGCGAGGTGAGCGAATTTCTGAAAACCCGCATGAACGCCCTAAGAGAAAAAATCCTGCGCTATACGCTGTTTGACTACGACGCTTCCTTTGTTCGGCTGGGGCGATATAACCGCGAGGTCTTTGCCGTAGGGGCGGCCCAGCTGATGGTGGACCAGTATATCTGCGAAAGCGAATTGCTCTCCGACTAAATTTCTGGTGATACGATTAAATAAGCTAAACCGATGGCGGCACAACCGTGCCGCCATCGGTTTTTTGTCCATAGCGTCAATTATTTTATAAATTATTAAATAAAATAATTGACAAAAGATTTGCTGCGTGTTATCATTATTTGGTAAACAAGCTTCCTGGCGGTGACCCAGGTAAAACAGGTCGACCTGTTCGCAAATTAGGCCTAAAAGGAGAAATCACTATGGCGACGAGGCAAAGAACGGCAGAATACGATGTGGTTGTGGTAGGCGGCGGCCTGGCTGGTATGTGTGCGGCCATCGCCGCGGCGCGCAACGGCGCCAGCACAGCCATCGTGCAGAACCGCCCCATGTTCGGCGGATGCGCCAGCTCGGAAGTACGGATGCACATCGTGGGCGCCAACTGCCACGCTTCCAAGGAAAACCTGCGGGAAACGGGCATTTTGGAGGAAATCCTGCTGGAGAATAAGCGGCGCAACCCCCACGCTGTTTTCCCGGTCTTTGACATGATTATGTGGGAGAAGGTACATACACAGGAGAACCTGACCGGCTACCTCAACAGCAATATGGACGATATCGTCATGGCGGACGGAAAGATTGCCGCCATCATCTGCAACCAGAGCACCACCGAGACCCGCTTTACAATCCGCGGCAAGATCTTTGTGGACGCCACCGGCCACGGCACCCTCAGCGTCATGGCGGGGGCGGCCAGCCGCATGGGAAGCGAGGGCCGGGACGAGTTCGGCGAGCCCAGCGCTCCCCCGGAGCCCAACGACGACACCATGGGCAACTCGCTGATGTTCGTGGCCGCCGACCGGGGGGAGCCGGTCGCCTTTGTCAAACCGGAGTGGGCCTATACCTTTACCGAGCAGGATCTGCGCTACCGCCCCCACGCGGAGGAGATCATCTCCCACGCCGACGGCGGGGCTATCGTGGAGGAGGACAAGGACGGCGGCCGCCTGCCGGGCTTCTCCTCCGTGGACTCGGGGTATTGGTGGATCGAGCTGGGCGGCCAGTACAACGACATCATCGCCGAGGCGGAGGATGTCCGCGACGAATTGATGAGATGCGTCTACGGCATATGGGATCATCTGAAGAATGTCAGCAACCATGGGCTGGCGAACTACGACCTGGAATGGGTGGGCATGGTCCCAGGCTGCCGGGAGAGCCGCCGGATTGAGGGCGATTACATCCTCAATGAAAACGATATCCGGGCCAACCGCGTTTTTGACGACGCCGTGGCCTACGGCGGCTGGGCCATGGACAACCACGTCCGGTGCGGCACGCTGGATTTCGACAAATATCCCTCCGAGATCTTTAACTTTAAGGGCTGCTACACCATCCCCTACCGCTGTTATTACAGCCGGGATGTGGACAACCTAATGCTGGCGGGCCGGGACATCAGCGCGTCCAAGCTGGCCTTTGCCAGCGCCCGCGTCATGGGGACCTGCAGCGTGGGTGGCCAGGCGGTGGGCACCGCCGCCGCCATGGCAGTGCGGTACGGCTGCTCCCCCCGGACCGTGGGACGGGAGCACATCCGGGAGCTCCAACAGACCCTGCTGAAGCAGGACTGCTATATTCCCGGCTTTTTGAACGAGGACGAGGACGACCTGGCCCGGAAGGCCCGGGTGGAGGCCTCCAGCCAGACCCCGGGCGGCGAGGCGGCCAACGTGGTCAACGGCGTGTCCCGGGGGGAGGAAAACCGGAAAAACTGCTGGGAGTCCATGCCGCTGGGCGGCGGTGGGGAAACGCTCCGCCTGACGCTGGAGCAGCCCGCCGGGGTCCGGGAGGTCCGCCTGACGTTTGACACCGACCTGAGCCACGAGATCATGCCGTCCATCACCAAGATCGTCCGGGACCGGCAGGTAAAGGGCCTGCCCCGGGAGCTGGTGCGGGACTACACCCTCACCCTGCGCCGGGATGGGCAGACTGTAGCGGAAAAGGAGGTGTGCGGCAACGGCCAGCGCCTGAACGTCCACCAGTTTGACGCAGCGCTGTGCGATGAAGTGCTGGTCACCGTGACGGGCACCCATGGCCTGGACCGCGCGAGAATTTATGAAGTTCGGATTTATTAAGCCGCCGGAGCGGGAGGACGGCGCCCCGCTGGAGCTGGGGTGGAAGCACCTGTTCCTCACCCTTTGGCGGGAGCTGTTCCTGCTGATCCGGGCAAACCTGTGCTTCCTGCTGTTCTGCCTGCCGGTGGCCACCATTCCAGCCGCCTGCTGTGCCCTCCACGGGATCTGTGTGGACGCCATCCGGGGGAAGGACGTCCCCGTGTTCAAGACGTATTGGAACGCGGTCAAGGGGCTGTTTCTGCCGGCTTGGGGCGCGTTCCTGTGCCTGGGGGCCGGGGAGGTTGTCTCCATCACAGGCGCGGTGTTCTACCTCCAGCGGGCCTCTGAAATGCCCCTCCTGCTGGCGCCCGGGCTGGTCGCCACCGGAATCGCGGTGGTGGGCCTGCTGATGCTTCCGTATGTGTTCACCATGCTGCCCCGCGTGGATCTGAGCCTGGCCAAGGTGCTGAAAAACGCCTTTCTGCTGGTGTTCCTCAACCTGAAATTCAGCGTCTGCGGCGGACTGGTCTGCCTGCTGCTGATCGCGGCGCAGGCCGCGCTGCTGCTGCGGGTGGTGCCGCTGATCCTCACCATCAGCCTCTCTCTTACGGCCTATTTCGGGACCTACTTCAGCTTGTACGGCCTTCAGCAATATATTCTCACCGAGGAATTGTAAACAGGCGAACCCCCGCGTCAGCGGTTTTGACGCCGCCCCGTCTTGTGCCGGAGGCTGCGTTAAAATAGAAGGCACCAACCGTATATAAAATAAAAAGGAGTGTACACAGAATGAAAAAGACCATCAGCCTGTTCCTGGTTCTGGCAATGCTGCTGGCGGCGCTGAGCGCCTGTGGAGACGGTGGAAGCGCCACCTCCAACCCTCCCGCTGGCGGCAACACCGACACCCCCGCCAGCTCCGCCCCCACCGATTCCCCCTCCGGAGACCCCGTGGAGCTGACCATCAGCATCTGGGGCGACGAGGCCCGCGCCGCCGCCTTTACCGAGTCCCTGGCCGACTTCTGCGCGGCCAACAACTGCACCGTGACCATCAACACCTGCGCCGTGGCCGACTATTATGACAAGCTCTCCACCCAGCTGGGCGCCGGCACTGCCTCCGACGTGTTCTGGGTGGCCGACTCCAAGGAGGGCACCTACATCAGCGGCGGCTGGTGCGCCAACCTGCGGGACGTTCTTGAGGCGGACGCCGCCTGGGACATCGGCGACTTCTATGAAAACGTGCTGGAGCGCACGGACTATATCGGCGACGGCGGCATCTACGGCGTGCCCTTCTCCTTCGGCGTGCGCGCCATCTTCTGGAACAAGACCCTGTTTGAGGCGGCCGGCGTAAAGACCCCCGCTGAGTGCGTGGCCGACGGCACCTGGACCTATGAGACCATGTTTGACCTGGGCTCCCAGATCAACGCCTATGACTCCGCCAAGATCGGCGTCCGCCTGTGGCCCGTGGGCAACATCGGCAACGCCATCAACGACTTCGCCGATATCTGGAGGGCTTACGGCACCGATATCGTCAACTCCAACTCCACCGAATTCACCCTGGACAGCGAGGGCGGCATCAAGTCCACCCAGCTGGTGTATGACGCCATGTTCAAGCAGAACGCCCACGCCAAGCCCGGCGACGACACCGCCTTCCTGTCCGGCAACGTGGCTATGGCCCGGGATGTGTTCTCCTATATGCGCAACATCGCCGAGGGCAGCGTGGACTTTGAATGGGATATCGTGCCCCAGCCCTATGGCGACGCCGGCAAGGACGGCCCGCTGTACACCGGCTATGCCTACTGGTGCGCCAACGCCAACGGCGACCATGTGGAGCTGGCCTCCAAGCTGATCCGCTATATCACCAGCTCCGAGAAGCAGCTGGAGTGGTGCGGCACCTTCCTGACCCCCCGCGCCTCCGTGATGACCTCCGACACCCTGCTGAACCGCGGCGAGGGCTATCCCTCCCCCGAGAGCATCAAGGCGGCCTTTGTGGACAGCGTCGATGAGCGCGGCCTGACCGGCTACACCGCGACTGCCGACTGGACCCTGTTCCAGACCACGGCGGAGCAGTACCACGAGCTGATCTGGGCCGGTTCCTACAGCGTTGAGGACGGCATTGCCGCCCTGAAGGAGGCCAGCCAGCAATATCTGAACCGCTGAACGGACAGAAGAATGGATAGGCGCGCTGTGCCCGGAGCAGGTCCTCTTGCTCCGGGCACAGTGGAAAAACAGAATTGAGGATACTGCTTATGACTACGAAACCGGCGCCAAAAATACAGCGGGGTAAACGCAGGAGATCGCTGGAATACCATGACAGCATCTGGGGCTATTGCTTCATCATGCCCATGTTCCTGGGTTTTCTCGTCATTACAATCGCACCGATTATTGCCACTTTTGTATTCAGCCTGACCGACAAGAATATGCTGCGCCCGGATACGACCTTTGTGGGGCTGAAAAACTATGCCGATCTTCTGAGCGACCCCATCTTCCAGGCGACTGTCCGGCAGACGCTCCAGTTCACCCTGCTCCTGCTGCCGGCCAACGTGATCATCTCCCTGCTGCTGGCATCCCTTCTGAAAGACAAGTTCAAGGGCTGCGGCTTTTTCCGCACCGCCATCTTCACCCCGGTGGTCATTTCCGTGACGGTCTGGGGCGTACTGTGGCGCTATATTTTCCAGACGGATAACGGCCTGGTCAACTCCCTTTTGAAAATGGTGGGGATCCAGGGGCCCCAGTGGCTGTTCAACACCACGCTGGCCATCCCGGTGTCCGTGTTTGTCACGCTGGTCAAGGGCATCGGCATGAACATGGTCATTTTCATCGCGGCCCTCCAGGACGTGCCCACCGAGTATATGGAGGCGGCGGCGCTGGACGGCGCCTCCAAGCCCAGGCGGTTTTTCTCCATCACCCTGCCCTGCATCTCCCCCAGCATTTTCCTGGTGCTCATCCTGACCACCATCAACTCCCTGCGCGTGTTTGCCCAGATCAAAGCCCTGACCAACGGCGGGCCGGGGACAGCGTCCTATGTCATGGTGTACTATATCTACCAAATGGCGTTCGGCAGCTATAAATTCGGCCTGGCCTCCGCCGCATCTGTCATCCTGTTTTTAATCATCGTACTGCTGACCGTTTTGCAGTGGAACATGAGAAAGCGGTGGGTGTACCATGAAGACTAAACAGATCAACAATGAGCGCGCACGGCGCGCGGCCATCGTCCGCAAGGGGCTGAAGTACGCCCTGTGCATCCTGATCGCGGTGGTTATGCTCTTTCCCATGTATTGGATGTTCACCACGTCCTTCAAAACGCCCATGAACGTGGCCAAGTTCCCGCCCCAGTGGTGGCCCAACCCCTGGACACTGGAAAACTATGCCGAAATTTTTACCCAGCGGCCCTTTTTGAAGTACCTGTGGAACAGCCTGTACACCGCTGTGCTCACAACCGCCGGCGTCGTGCTGTTCAGCTCGCTGGCGGGGTATGCCTTCGCGAAAATCAAGTTCCGGGGCAGCGGGATCCTGTTTATGGTCATCCTGTGCGGGATGATGATGCCCATTGAGGTCACTATCATCCCCATCTACACCGCCCTGGCCTCCATGGGGCTGGCGGACAACCACCTGGGGATTATCATCGTGCCCATGTTCGGATACTGCGGCGCGTTCGGCACCTTCCTGATGCGGCAGAACTTCCTGACCGTGCCCTCGGAGCTGGTGCAGGCCGCCAAGCTGGACGGCGCCAGCCAGCCCCGCATCTTCCTCCGGATTATGATGCCCATGGCCGTCTCATCCATCTCCACCCTTGTGATCTGGACTTTCCTCCAGAGCTGGAACAACTTCCTGCTGCCCCTGGTGCTGCTATCCTCGTCGGACAACTTCACCCTGCCGCTGGGGATCTCGCTGCTGTCCAATGAGAGCGGTATGCGGTGGGAGCTGGTCATGGCCGCGGCCACCTTCTCATCCGTCCCCATCCTCATCGTGTTCTATCTGTGTCAGAACAAGTTTATGGCGTCCCTCTCTATGAGCGGGATGAAGGGGTGATGCCGCGGCGCGCCCCTTATGTATCTGTAAACATTTGAAAATCTTTGGCTTCAAGGGAGGCTCATTATGAAAAACTACAACATCGTCTGGTTTTGCTGCGACCAGCTGCGGTACGACACCATCAGCGGATATGGCAACACCCATATCCACACTCCCAACATCGACCGGCTGATGGCCACCGGCACTACCTTCGAGCGCGCCTATGCCCAGAGCCCGGTGTGTACCCCCAGCCGGGCCTGCTTCCTCACCGGGCGCTATCCCAAGAGCGTGCGCGGCAGCATCAACGGCAACATCACCTTCTCCAAGGATGAGACGCTGGTGACCAAGATGTTCCGGGACAGCGGCTATGTGTGCGGCCTGGCCGGTAAGCTCCACCTCACCGCCATGAGCGCCCGGAATCACCAAGAATACCGCACCGACGATGGATACAGCTACTTCCAGTGGGCGGACAACGGTATGGACCTCCACGATCCCGGCGTCAACAACTACATGGACTGGCTGGCGGAAAAAGGGGTGGACTGGTACAAGGTGTACAAGGCCCCTGTCATGGGCTATTGGCCTCCCAAGGGCGACTATCCGATCCCTTCCAAAATCGTGGGTATGCCGGACGAGCTGCACCAGAGCACCTGGTGCGTGGAGAAAGCCATCGAGTTCATCCGGCAGAGCGTCGGCGAGGACGCGGACCGGCCCTGGTGCGTCAGCGTAAACCCCTACGCGCCCCATCCC
>CATLEJ010000136.1 GCA_949916125.1 uncultured Oscillospiraceae bacterium | reverse complement strand
GGGCTGTGTCTCGGGGGGCTGCTCCGGCTGCGTCTCAGGGGGCTGCTCCGGCTGTGTCTCGGGGGGCTGCGCGTCCTCCCAGCGCAGGCACTCCTGGGGCAGGCCCTCGCCCCGGCTGCGGGCCAGGGCTTCCAGGCAGGCGCAGGACAGGTCGCCCTGCAGATTGGAGGGCGCTGCCTCAACAGGGCACTGGGCGCTGTTCCGGCCCGCCATCACCCGCTGCCATACCCGCTGAAACACCTCTTGATCCTCCAACGGGCATGGAATGATTTCTTCCATGGGTACACCTCCTTTGCCCCTTATTCTATGTACGGCGGGAGAAAAGTGCCATTGTGCGGGCCAGCAGAACTACACCATAAACATAGTAAGAAAGTATGTTTATATTCTTGACAGGCAGACGCTCCTGTGATATACTATGCAAACCATAGAAACAAACTATGATTTCGCCTCGGCGGAATTCAACCGTTTAGGAGCTTTTTACTATGCTTGAATTAAAACATCTGGCCTTCTCCGTAGAGGAGGAGGCGGGTCAGAAGGACATTTTGCGGGACGTGTCCCTGACCGTGCCGGACGGCGCGTTCTGGGTGATCACGGGGCCCAACGGCGGCGGAAAGACCTCGTTGGCCAGGGCCATCATGGGCCTGAACCGGCCCACCGGCGGGCAGATCCTGTGGAACGGGGAGGATATCACCGGGCTGTCCATCACCGAGCGGGCCAGGCGGGGCATCAGCTACGGCTTCCAGCAGCCCCCCCGGTTCAAAGGCCTGCGGGTGCGGGATCTGCTGGGGCTGGCGGCGGGCAACCCCTTCCTCAGCCGCGCGGACGGCTGCCAGCTGCTCACCCAGGTGGGGCTGTGCGCGGCGGACTATATTGACCGGGAGGTGGACGCCTCCCTGTCCGGCGGCGAGGTGAAGCGCATCGAGATCGCCACCATCCTGGCCCGTAAGGCCCCGCTGATGATCTTTGACGAGCCGGAGGCGGGCATCGACCTGTGGTCTTTTGCCAAGCTGACGGAGACCTTCCGATATATCCACGACAAGCGGGAGTCCACCATCGTGATTATCTCCCACCAGGAGCGGATCATCGGCCTGGCGGACGAGATCGTGCTGGTGGCGGACGGCCTGGTGTCCGAACAGGGGCCCAGGGAGGAAATCTTCCCCAAGATCCTGGCCAACACCCAGCCCGGGTGTGCCTTTGTGGGAGAGGAGGGGCAGGCATGAACCACACCGACGCGGAGCTGCTCAAGCAGATCGCCGACATGGACGGCGTGCCGGAGGGGGCCTACAACATCCGCAAGGACGGCGGGCTGGACTCCCGGCGGAGCACGGAGACCATTGAGATCTCCACCAAGGAGGACAAGCCGGGCATCGACATCCGGATCAAGGCGGGCACCAAGGGGCAGGACGTCCACATACCCGTCCTGCTCACCCGCAGCGGGCTGAACGACCTGGTGTACAACGACTTTTTCATCGGCGAGGACTGCGATGTGGACATCATCGCCGGCTGCGGCATCCACAACGACGGCTGCGACACCACCCAGCACGACGGCGTGCATACCTTCTACGTGGGCAAGCGCTCCAAGGTGCGCTACACGGAGAAGCACTACGGCGAGGGGGAGGGCACCGGAGCCCGGATCATGAACCCCCATACCATCGTGTACCTGGAGGAGGGGGCCTCTATCCAGCTGGAGACGGTGCAGATCAAGGGGGTGGACCACACCAAGCGGTACACCAAGGTGGAGCTGGACGCCGGGGCGGAAGCGGTGGTCACTGAGCGGCTGCTCACCCACGGGGAGCAGTTCGCCGAGAGCAAGATGGACGTCATCATGAAGGGGGAGGGGGCCCGCACCCAGGTGATCTCCCGGTCCGTGGCCCAGGACAGCTCGGTGCAGGTGTTCTATCCCCAGGTGGAGGGCAACGCCCCCTGCTTCGGCCACGTCCAGTGCGACTCCATCATCATGGGTCAGGCCAAGGTCAGCTCCATCCCCGCCATCGTGGCCAACCACATGGACGCCCAGCTCATCCACGAGGCGGCCATCGGGAAGATTGCCGGGGATCAGATTTTGAAGCTGATGACCCTGGGGCTCACCGAGGAAGAGGCCGAGCAGAAGATTCTGGACGGCTTCCTGCGGTAAACGGAAAAAAGCGCCCCCTGCCTTGCGGCAGGGGGCGCTTTCAGCGATTTTCCCACTCACACGATGAGGAAGAACTTGATGAGGAACAAAGCGGAGATGACGTAGGTCAGCACGGACACGTCCTTGGCCTTGCCGGAGAACACCTTGATGACGGTGTAGGAGATGAGGCCCAGGCCGATGGCGTGGCCGATGGAGCTGGAGATGGGCATGGCGATGAGCATCAGGGCCACGGGCACCATTTGATCCATGTCGTCGAACTTCACGTTCTTCAGGCCCTGGAGCATCAGCACGCCCACGTAGATCAGGGCGGAGGAGGTGGCGGCGGCGGGGATGATGGCCGCGATGGGGGCGATGAAGATGCAGGCCAGGAACAGGATGCCGCAGGTCAGGGCGGTGAGCCCGGTGCGGCCGCCGGCCTCCACGCCGGAGGCGGACTCCACGAAGGTGGTGACGGTGGAGGTGCCGGTGCAGGCGCCGGCCACGGTGCCGATGGCGTCGGACAGCAGGGCCTCCTTCATGTTGGGCATATTGCCGTCCTTATCCACCATGCCGGCCCGGGAGGCGGTGCCCACCAGGGTGCCGATGGTATCGAACATATCGATCATGCAGAAGGTGATCACCAGGGTGATGATGGTGAACACGCCGATGTCCAGGAAGCCCTGGAAGTTGAACTTGAACAAGGTGGTGGCGGCCATGTCGCCGAAGGGGGGCAGCCAGTTGGCCTTGGTCAGGGACTCAAAGGGGTTGGTCTGAAGGAAAGCAAAGGAGCCGATCCAGTAGATGACGGAGGCGGCCAGCATCCCGATGAGCACCGCGCCCTTGACGCCCTTCTTGGCCAGCAGCACAATCACAAACAGGCCCACGAACAGGGTGACCACGGACAGCACCATGGTGGGGTAGGCGCTGCCCATGGTGTCACTGGCGGCGGTGGCGGTGAGGGCGCCGAAGAAGTCCTTCATCACAAAGAACTGGTTGAAGTTCTCGTCGGCGATGTAGATGTTGGAGCCGAAGCCGATGTTCATCAGCATCAGGCCGATGGCGGGGGCGATGCCCAGGCGAACGCCCAGGGGGATGGCTTCCACGATCTTCTCCCGGATGTTAAAGACAGACAGGATCAGGAACACGATACCCTCAATGAGGATGATGACCAGCGCCGCCTGGAAGCTGGCCACGTAGGTCATGCCGGTCATGTTGATGATGTTGGCCACCACGACGGCGAAAAAGGCGTTCAGGCCCATGCCGGGGGCCAGGCAGAAGGGCTTGTTGGCCAGGAAGGCCATGGCGAACATGGCGATGGCGGAGGCGATACAGGTGGCCAGGAACACGCCGTTCCAGAGATCCTGCCCGCCGGAGCCGTAGCCGGTGAGGATGTTGGGGTTCAGGGCGATGATGTAGGCCATCGTCATGAACGTGGTCAGGCCGGCCATGATCTCGATGCGGACCGAGGTGCCGTTCTCCTTGAGCTTAAAAATTTTCTCCATAAAAAACTCCCTCTCCAGAATTTCCTTCGGGCAAACCGGATCGGGAAAAACAAAATCAGCCCGGAAAGCGCGTGGACTTCCTTCCGGACCTGTTCTGTTTTCGGTAGCCGCCTGAGATCGGTCAGGCCGTAGAGACTCGGAACCCATCCCGTCCCGATTATACCGAAGGATATTGAGTTGACACAATTATCATACCACAGAGCCTGACAGATTTCTACAGTTTTTTTCCTCCCCTGAAAATTTTATTACATTTTGACAAGAAGGGACAGGGGGAGTATAATATCTGTCGTACAAATCACAACGGGCGGAGGGGGGAGCACCCGGCCCCGCCCCAACTGGGAGTTGACTGAAAATGACCTATGAGATGAAGGTGGCGGGGCTGACGCGCAGTCTGCCCCTGTGCCCCATCAGCGACACGCTGATGATCGGCGCGTTTGTGATCTTCGGCGACGTGGAGCTCACCTGCGCCTGCGCCCGGGAGCTGCTGAAGATCGCGCCGGAGTTCGACTACATGGTGGCCCCGGAGGCCAAGGCCATCCCGCTGGTACACGAGATGGCCCGCCAGAGCGGCCGCAATGAGTATTTCCTGGTGCGCAAGAAGAAAAAGGCGTACATGAACGGGGTGTTCGAGGCGGTGGACCGCTCCATCACCACCGAGGGGGAGCAGAAGCTGTACATGGACGGCGCGGACGCGGCGAGGATCAAGGGAAAGCGCATCCTGATCCTGGACGACGTGATCTCCACCGGCGGCTCCCTGGCGGCGGTGGAGAGCCTGGTGGAGCAGGCGGGGGGCATTGTGGCGGGCCGCATGGCCATCCTGGCCGAGGGGGACGCCGCCAAGCGGGACGACATCTTGTTCCTGGAGCGCCTGCCCCTGTTCTCGGCGGACGGCAAGCCGCTGTAACGGCATACGCACGGCGCAAACGGCCTGTCTGGGGTTCTCCCAGGCAGGCCGTTTTTCGACAGGCTGACGCCCGGCACGGAAACGTGCCGGGCGTTCCTCAATTTTGGCAGGGGGCCTTTTGCCCGCGGACTGTTCAGAGATAGAGAACGTTTTTCACACAGCGCCTGTCCTCAATGGCCTGGAACGCCTCTTGCCAGCGGTCCAACGGGTATTCCCCCGTCACCAGCGGGGACAGGTCGGCGCGGCCGCTGTCCAGCAGCTCAATGGCCCGGTCCATATACTGGTAATTGCTTTTCATGTGGAACCACACCCGCACAGCCTTGCGCAGGCAGTCATCCCACCGGACGCAGACGGTATCCCGCCGGGTTCCGCCCATGACGGAGATCATCCCGCCGGGCTTTACCATGGCGATGGCGGCGTTGATGGCGCTCTCGGCCCCGCTGGCCTCCAGCACGATATCGGCCCCGACGCCTTCCGTCATCTCCAGCACCCGGGCCGCCGCGTCCTCCTGCTGGGTATCCACCACGGCGGTCACGCCCAGCTGCTGCGCCACCGGGAAGCCCAAGGCCGCGTCATGGGTCTGCCCGCACAAAACGATCTGCCGCGCGCCGCAGGCCTTGGCCGCGGCCACCCCCAACAGGCCCACCTGGCCCGCACCCATGACCACCGCGGTGTCCATGGACTCGCGCTCGATGGGGATGCCGAAATTGCCCAGCACCATGGAAAAGGGCTCTAAGATGGCGGCCTGGCTGGTGGGAATGGAGGGGGGCACGGCGTGGAGGCAACCCTCCGGCACCGCCACATGGGAGGCCATGGCCCCGTCCCGGTGGATGCCCAGGCTGCGGGTCCGGCTGCACATCTGGGTCAGGCCAATCCGGCAGGCGGGGCAGCTGCCGCAGGCGTAGAGATGGGGCTGGGCGGTAACCCGGTCGCCGGGCCGGAAGGCCCCGGAGCCCTGTTCCACCTGTTCCACGACGCCCACAAATTCGTGGCCCATAATAAAAGGCGGCGAACAGGGAAACTTACCGTGGTAAATGTGGAAATCCATTCCGCAGATTGCGCAGGCTTCCACCCGCACCAGAACATTGTTTACCGGATCCGTGGCCGGCATGGGCCGTTCCTGCAGGCTCACGTTCCCCGGGCCGGGGGCCGATTTATACAGCGCTTTCATCTTACCATACTCCTTTCAGCGCGGGGGCGTCAGGTCATCCGGGAAGGGGCAGACGTAGCTGCCGGAGCCCACCGTCCGCTCAAACTCCTGCCGGGCCGCCCGGATCAGGCCGCCGTCCCGGTCATCAAACAGCTTGGCGGCGCAGACGGCAATGCACTTGGCTGCCTCCAGCATTCCCTTCTGGCCGATGGTGCTGCGGGTTTGGGCGGTCATCTGCCAGGTGTGGTTGGGCGTGCCGATGGTGTAGCAGGGCACCTCCACCTGGGCGGTGGGGACGCAGTGGCTCACATCGCCCACATCGGTGGAGGCGGGGGCGTGGTACTCCCGGTCAATAAATTTGCCGGGCCGGTCATAGAGAACGTGGGTCTGATAGTACTCCCGCGCCTCGTCGGCAGACAGCCCGGTGAATTCCCAGGCGATGCCTTTGGTACAGTCCCCGGACAGGGAGTCGCGGATCTTCCGGGCCAGGGCATAGTCCGCCTCGTCATAGATGATGGGGCCCACTTCCTCCACCGCCTGGCCCATCAGCTGGGTCAGCACGATATTGGGCACATAATTTGACGACCCCTCAGTGTACCGGATGGAGACGGTGGTGCCGGTCATTAGGGCTGCGCCCCGGGCGATGTCCTCCACCCGTTTCCGTACGGCGACGGCATCCTCAATGGTGGAGGAACGGACGATGTATTTCAGCCCGGCCCGCTCGGGGATGATGTTGGGCGCCTTCCCGCCTGCGTCCAGGTAGGCATAATGAAGCTTGGCGGTGGGGGGCAGGTGCTCGCGCAGGTAGTTTGCCCCCACGTTCATCAGCTCGCAGGCGTCCAGGGCGCTGCGCCCCATGTGGGGGGCGGAGGCGGCGTGGGCCGCCACACCCTGGAACCAGAACTCGGCGGCGGTGATGGCGTTCATCCTGGCCATCCAGGGGGACAGGTAGCGGGAGGGGTGCCAGCAAAACGCCGCGTCCAGGTCCTGGAACAGTCCGGCCCGGGCCATGTAGGCCTTGCCGGAGCCGCCCTCTTCTGCGGGGCAGCCGTAGAAGCGCACCGTGCCGGGCAGGCCGTGGTCTTCCAGGTAGTGCCGCACGGCGATAGCCGCGGCGGCGGAGCCTGTCCCCAACAGGTTGTGGCCGCAGCCGTGGCCGGGCCCGCCCTCTACGATGGGCGCCCGCTCGGTATGCTCCGCCTGCTGGCTCAGGTTGGGCAGGGCGTCGTACTCCCCCATAATGCCCACCACCGGGGCGCCGGCCCCCCACTGTGCCACAAAAGCGGTGGACATACCGGCCACGTGGGGCGTGATTTGGAACCCCTCGCCCTCCAACAGCCCGGTCAGCCGGGCACAGGCGTAGTCTTCGTGAAACGCCAGCTCCGGGTGATCCCAGATATCACAGGAGGCGCTGATAAAGACATCCCGGTTTTCCTCTAAGTAGGAGACGATCTGTTTGCACAAGCTCAAAAGCCTCACATCCTTTCAGTGTAACCACAAATTGCACATTGCATACAATATAGACCGTATTATATGACGGTTCTGCCGGCTTGTCAAGAGTGGGAATGGCCTGCCCCGTCCGGCCACAGGGATGTTTTTTTGCGTCTCCCGCGCCATCTTTGGCGGGAAAAAGAGAATTATGAAAAAACTGTGAAATAAATGGGGATAAAGCTCTTGACAAACCGGGGTATGTGTGTTAACTTATTTGTATGCTGCATATTGTATACAATATATCAAATCCTTCTTAATCTGCAATGTTCGCTGCAAAGCCATGTGCCCGGCAATCTCTGACAGACTTTGGAAACCAACTTGACTTGAGAAAGGAGTTGAGCGTGGATACGGTATGGCG
>CATLEJ010000135.1 GCA_949916125.1 uncultured Oscillospiraceae bacterium | reverse complement strand
ATGGCCTTGATCTTGGCCAGCCCGCCGGACTGCTCGGCGGGGAAGAACTTGAGCACCTCCAGCCCCAGCTTGTAGGCGGTGTGGTAGTCCGTGGGGGTGGTGCAGCCGGGGTAGATGGGCAGATTCTTGCTCTGGCAGTACTTCACAATGTCGGGATCCAGGCCGGGGGTGACGATGAATTTCGCCCCGGCGGCCAGGGCCTCGTCCACCTGCCCGGTGGTGAGCACGGTGCCCGCCCCCACCAGCATCTCCGGGCAGGCTTCGGCCATCAGCTTGATGGCGGTGGCGGCCCCGGCGGCCCGGAAGGTGACCTCCGCCACCGGCACCCCGCCGGCGCACAGGGCGTGGGCTAAGGGGGCCGCGTCCCGCTCCGGGTGGTTCAGCTTGATCACCGGCACCACGCCGATATTGCTGATCGCTTCGTTGATATTCATGGTGTTTCTCCTCCTTGTCGTTTACAGCCGGAAATACCGCTTCGCGTTGTGATAGCAGATGTCCTCGATCAGCGCCCCCGCCTGCTCCAGATGGTTGGGATACTCCCCGTTTTCTATCCAGCCGCCCACCAGCTCGCACAGGATGCGGCGGAAATAGGCGTGCCGGGTGTAGCTGAGGAAGGAGCGGGAGTCGGTGAGCATCCCGATGAAATTGCCCAGCAGGCTCAGGTTGGCCAGACTGGTGAGCTGCTCCCTCATCCCGGTCTTGTTGTCGTTGAACCACCAGGCGCTGCCGTGCTGGAGCTTTCCGGGGACGTCCGGGCCCTGGAACGCGCCGATCATGGTGTCCAGCAGCTCGTTCTCCCCGGGGTTCAGGCTGTACAGAATGGTGCGGGGCAGGGCGTCCTGAGCGTACAGCGTGTCCAGCAGGGCGTACAGCGAGCCGGCGCAGTTGACGTTGTTCATGCAGTCAAAGCCGGAGTCCGGCCCCAGTCGGGCGAACATGGCGCTGTTGGGGTTTCTCATGCAGTTGTAATGGATCTGCATGACCCAATCCATGGCGCTGTAGCGCTGGGCGCAGAACAGCAGCAGCGCCGTCTTGAAGCACTCGGCCTCATCCACCGTGACGCTCTGGCCCGCCAGGGCCTTTTTCAGGATGGCGTCCACCTGCTCCCGGCCCGCCCTCCGGAAGGGCACATAGTCCAGGCCGTGGTCGGCGGCCCGGCAGCCCGCCTCGTCAAAGGCGTTCATCCGCTGCCCCAGGGCGGCTTCCAGGCTGTCTAAATCTTTGATCTCCACCCCGGCGCTGCGGCCCAGCTGGGCCAGGAAGTCCGCCCAGCCGGGCTTTTCGATGTTCAGCGCCTTGTCCGGCCGGAAGGAGGGGGCCACCACCGTGGAGATGGTGGGATCCTCCGCGATACGCTTGTGCCACGCCAGATCGGACGTGGGGTCGTCGGTGGTGCCCACCATGGCTACGTTGCTTTGGCGGAGGATGCCCCGGACGCTCATGTCCGGCTGCGCCAGCTTTTTGACGCTCAGATCCCAGACCTCCTGGGCGGTGTCCCCGTTGAGCACGCCCTCATAGCCGAAATAGGTGCGCAGCTCCAGGTGGCACCAGTGGTACATGGGGTTGCCGATGGCCCGGGGCAGGGCCTCGGCGAACTTCTGGAACTTCTCCCGCTCCGGGGCGTCTCCGGTGATGTACCGCTCGTCCACCCCGTTGGAGCGCATCACCCGCCACTTGTAGTGATCCCCCTCCAGCCAGATCTGGTAGATGTTCTCAAACCGGCGGTCCTCAAAGATCTCCCGGGGATCCACATGGCAGTGGTAGTCGATGATGGGCATGGGCTCGGCGTACTCGTGGTACAGCCGTTGGGCGGTGGGGGTGGTCAGCAGGAAATCCCGGTCCATAAATGCTTTCATCTCAGCATGACCTCCTTATGGGGCGGTTACCGGGCGGAGACGTACTTATGCAGGGTGCGGCGCACCGCGCCCGGTCCGGCGAACAGCTCGGCGGCCATGGCCTCGATCCGCTCTCCCAGGCCTGCCTCGTACAAATCCACGGCGAACACGTCCTTCCGGCTGTACAGGGCCTTGAGGCAGCCCATGTCCTGGGCGCCCTCTTTGACCTCCAGCCCGGCCACCATGGGTTGGAGCTCCGCCAGCAGGGGATCCGGGGAGGGGGTGAACGCGTTGCCCACGTCGTCCACGCCCTTCAGGTAGCGGGCGTAGCCCGCCAGCACCAGGGGGACGAGCACCAGATCGTCCAGATCCAGCCCCTTGGCGCGGTACGCCTTGATGGTTTCCCCGAAGCGGATGGGCAGCTTCTGGGAGGTGTCGGTGGCGATGCGCTGGGGGGCGTCGGGCATGAAGGGGTTGGGCAGGCGCTTGTTCAGCACCGCGCCGATGAAATCGGCGGGTTTCAGCACCCCCGGATCCACCACCACCGGCATGGCCTCCGCATAGCCCATCTTGGTGATCAGCCCCCGCAGGTCGTCGTCCTTCATCTCGTCGGAGATCAAGGTGTAGCCCAGCAGGCAGCCGTAGATGGCCAGGGCCGTGTGGAGGGGGTTGAGGCAGGTGCATACCTTCATCCGCTCCACCTTGTCCACGGTGGCCCGGTCGGTGTAGAGCACCCCAGCCTCCTCCAGCGGCGGGCGGCCGTTGGTATAGCGGTCCTCCACCACCAGGTACTCGGTCTCCTCCGCGTTGACAAAGGGGGCGGTATAGGTCTTTTTCTCCGTGAGGATGGTGTCCCGGTCCTCAAAGCCGTCCTTCTCCAGCATCCTCTGCACCAGGGCGTCGGGCCGGGGGGTGATCTTGTCGATCATGCTCCAGGGGAAGGACACCTTGCTCTCATCGTTCAGGTAGGCCAGGAATCCCTCGTCCGCCAGCCCGGCCTTGACCCAGGCCCCGGCGTAGGCCAGCACGGCGGCCTTCACCTTATCGCCGTTGTGGGAGCAGTTGTCCATGCTCTGGAGGGTGAGGGGGAACGCCCCGGCCTGGTACCGCTTATACAGCAGGGCGGTGACCTTGCCCATGATGAGGGCGGGGGCCAGCCCCCGCTCCAGATCCGCCGGGGCCACGGAGTAGCCCTTCTCCGTGATGGTAAAGCTCACCATCTGGAGGGAGGGGGCGGTCATGACAGCCTCCAGGCGGGCCCAGTCCCCGGCAAACTGGGGGTCGGCCTTCAGGCTCTCGGTGACGGCGGCCACCACCTTCTTTCGGATGGAGCCGTCGGACTGGAGCACCACCAGCAGGCTCAGGTTGTCGTAGGGGGTATAGGCCTTGTCGATGATCTCGTAGTCAAAGCCCTCGGCCACGATGACGCCGCGGTCATAGTTTCCCTTGTCCAGCACGTCCTGGAGGATGGCGGCGGGGAACGCCCGGAAGATGTTGCCCGCGCCGAAGTGGAGCCAGGTGGGCTGGTCGTGGGTCTTGGCCCGGACGGCCTGGAGGTCAAATTTGGGCAGCTGGTAGCCCTCCCACGCCTTGGGGTCGGGCGCGCCCTTCAAAATATCGGTGAGTTTCACTTCCGCTCCGCCTCCTTATCCATCATATCCCAGGCGCCCAGCATATACATCACGCCCAGGGCCCGGTCGTACAGGCCGTAGCCGGGGCGCACCGTGCCGGGGCCCTCGTCCCACAGGTGCCGCCCATGGTCGGGCCGGATATAGCCGTCAAACCCACAGTCATGGTACGCCTTGAGGATGTCCAGAATGCCCGTGTCGCCGTCGCAGTCCCGGTGGGACGCCTCGGAGAAGTCTCCGTTGGGGAAGTGCTTCACGTTGCGGATGTGGGCGAAGGCGATCCGGTCACAGTGCTTGCGCACGATGTCCGCCACGTTGTTCTTCGGGTCGGCATTCAGCGAGCCGGAGCACAGCGTCAGGCAGTTATAGGGGTCGTCCACCATGGCCAGGAACTTGTCGATGGCCTCCCCGCTGGTGAGCAGCCGGGGCAGGCCGAAGATATCCCAGGGGGGGTCGTCCATGTGCACCGCCATCTTGATGTCGCACTCGTGGCAGGTGGGCATGATGGCCTCCAGGAAATACTTGAAGTTGTCCCACAGCTTCTCCTTGGTGACGGGCTTGTATTTCTCAAATAGCTCGTCCAGCTTGGCCATCCGCTCCGGCTCCCAGCCGGGGAAGGTCATGTGGTACTTTTCCGTGAAGGACATGACGTAGTCCGCCATCTCCCTCGGATCCTGCTTAATCTTCGCCGCCTCATAGTACAGGGCGGTGGAGCCGTCCCCGACGGGATGGAACAGGTCGGTGCGCGTCCAGTCGAACACCGGCATGAAGTTGTAGCAGATCACCTTCACCCCAAAGGGGGCCAGGTTGCGGATGGTCTGTTTGTAGTTCTCGATATACTGGTCGCGCGTGGGCAGGCCGATCTTGATGTCGTCGTGGACGTTCACGCTCTCCACCACGTCCATGTTGAAGCCGTACTCGTCCAGCTGCTTTTTGACGGCCGCGATCTCGTCGGGCTGCCACACCTCCCCGGGCATCTTGTCGTGGAGCGCCCACACAATGCCCTCCACGCCGGGGATCTGCTTGATATCGCTGAGCTTGATCTGGTCGTTGCCCTCGCCGTACCAGCGCCATGTCATTTTCATCGGCATAATATCCACCTCACAAAATAATCAAATCAGTTGGTGCTTTATTCTTTCTCCGCCACCTCGTCGGCCATACCGATGAGGTCAAATTTTTCCGTGGAGACCACAATTTCAAAGTCGTCCTTTTGGGGCTTGGGGCATTTGACCCAGACGGTGCGGTCGGACAGGTTATAGTACCAGCCGGCCTCCGCCTCATCCCAGTTGTCCCGCACCAGGAAGCGGGGGATCCGCGCCCCGTCCACCGTGACCCAGTAGGCGCCCTTCTCCTTGCTGACCACCTTCAGCGTCAGCCGCTCCACCGTGCCGGGGTAGTCCCCCTCCTTGTGGAAGGAGATCACCTTGCGATCCCCGGCTTTGACGGAGATAGTGGTCTTGGCGTACACACCCTTCTTAAAGTCCTGAGTGTGGCCGTCGTCATCGTAGAACACAAAGCTGCTGTCCCCCTCCGCGCCGATGGTCAGATCCAGCTGGCGCAGGGTGTCGGACAGGATGTGGGTCACGTCCTCGCTGGTGAACAGCACGGCGTCCCCCCGCAGGAACATGGGGATGGTGTCCAGCGTCACGGGGACGGTGATGGTCTGGCCGCCCTCGTACTCCCGCATGAAGTCGTTCATGTCGTACCATTTGCACCCGGCAGGCAGGTAGAGGGTGCGTTCTGTGGCCCCCTTTTCCACCACGTTGGCCACCAGCAGGGCGGGGCCGAACATAAAGGTGAGGCTCCGGTCGGTATAGCACGCCACATCCCCGGGGAACTCCAGGAACAGGGGCCGCATGGCGGGCATACCGGTCACGCTGGCCTGGTACATCAGGGAGTAGAGGTAGGGCAGCAGGCGGTAGCGCAGGGCGTAGGCCGCCCGGATCTGGGGCAGTAGCTCCTCGTACATCCAGGGCTGGGTGACGGTGTTGTCGCTGTTGGCGGAGTTGATGGTGAACCGGGGCTGGAACACGCCGCTCTGGATCCAGCGCAGCAGCAGCTCCCCCTCGGGGGCGCTTCCGGCGAAGCCGCCGATGTCGCAGCCCATGTTGGCGCAGCCGGACAACCCCATGCCCATGATGGTGGCCAGGTTGAATTTCACCGTCCTCCAGTCGGTGAGGTTGTCGCCCCCCCACACCTGGGCGTAGCGCTGGATGCCGGCGAAGCCCGCCCGGTTGATGACGTAGGGCCGCTCGTTGGGGTACATCTCCTCCAGCGCCTTCCAGCCCACGTAGGCCATCATGTTGGAGTGGATGATCTTCAGCTCGGCCATGGTGCCCCGCCCGCCCTCAAAATCACACTGGGCGTCCCGGTCGTCGATGCCGTCCATCTCGCAGTTGTCGTTCCAGACGGTTTTGCAGCCCTTGGCCAGGATGGTCTCCTTGAGCAGCTTCTTCCAGGCCTCCCGTCCGGCGGGTCCGGTGAAGTCGATGAACCGGCCCTCCCCGCCCCACCAGCGGCCGTAGGCGTCGCCCTGTCCATCGGGGGCCTTGATGAAGGCGCCGTGGTCCTCGTAGTACTTGGCGTAGGGGTGGTGCTCCAGCACGCCGGGTTTCAGGTTGGGGATGACGTTGATGCCCTTGGCGTTCATGGTGGCGAAGAACTTCTCCGGGTCGGGGAAGCGCTTGTGGTTCCAGTTGAAGGTGTAGCGCAGGCCGTCTTCCTCCCCGGAGGAGTAGCCGGAGGCCAGCCAGAAGTTGTCGATCCACAGCTTCTCCTGGAGGTGCTTGTCGATGACCTTGTAGATCTCCTGGTCGCAGTCCTGCTCCAGCTCGGCGTAGTACATGGTGGAGGCGCAGAAGCCCAGGGACTGCTTGGTGGGCAGGGCGGTGCGGCCCGTCAGCCAGGTGTAGCGCTCGATGACGTCCGCCATACGGGGGCCATTGATGAGGAACAGGTCGATGTCGCCGCCGTCCGCCTGCCAGTAGCAGTAGCGCTCCCAGTAGCCGCTGATCTCCTGGCCCAGGTCGAACACGCAGTCGTAGGAGTTATGGTAGAACAGGCCCAGGGCGTGGAGGCGGTCCTCGTTGACCCGGATGTAGAAGGGGATGTGCTTATACATGGGGTCGCCGTGCTCCGGGTCGTGGCCGATGGCGTCCTTGGGGCTCATGCGCAGGCGGCGGCCCTTTTTGTCCAGGTGCCCGGTCTTTTCCCCAAAGCCGAAGAAGTGATCCTTCTCCCGATCCATGCAGGAGTAGTGGCTGATGCGGCCTAACTGGTCGATCTCAAAGGCCCGCTCGGCCAGGTCCCGGTAAACGCACCTGCCCCCGGCGGTGTAGAGGGAGAAGGACAGCGGCTCCTTTTTCATCACCAGCCTCAGGGTGGCGGTGCGGAAGGTCAGCGCAGTTTCGTCCTCCTCGCAGGGCACGTCCAGGGCGGCGATCCGGGTGCGTTCCCCTTCAAAGAGGGGATCCAGCCGATCCTCCCAGGCGGTGGTCACCAGGGTATAGGACTGCTCGGGGAACCGGCGGGAGAAGGACACCCGGACGCGGACCACGTCGTCGCTGAGGAACACCAGCAGCACGTCGGCGCTGTCCCCGTGGACCACATAGCCCACGGGGAGTTTCTCATGAGAGACATATTGTTTCAAAAGCATGGGGAATGCTCCTTTCCGGGGTCACATCCCGATCAGATCGAAATCCTCGAAGGAAACGGTGAGGGTAACCCGCTGCTGGGCGCCGGCGATTTTGGCCTGCTGGGGCTGTCCGATATCGGCGATGCCCCGGGTGATGTCCCGGCCGGGGTTGGGATACTTGACCAGCACGGCCTTTT
The DNA here is from genome assembly GCA_949916125.1 of uncultured Oscillospiraceae bacterium. Classification (GTDB taxonomy): domain Bacteria; phylum Bacillota; class Clostridia; order Oscillospirales; family Oscillospiraceae; genus Enterenecus. The sequence goes on along the minus strand of CATLEJ010000135.1, from coordinate 311 downwards.
GGGTCTGGCTGTAGTACCAGCCCTTTTCCGCGGCGTCGAACTTGCGGCGGTTCAGGAAGTGCTCCAGCTTCTCCTCGCCCAGCGCCACCCAGAAGGGGCTGCGGTCTTTGCGGATCATCTCGATCTCCACATCCTTCACGTAGTCCGTGTACTCCCCCTCGGAGGTAAATTCCACCTTCACCACATCGGCGCCGGACATATGGATGGAGGTCTTGCGGTACACGCCGCGCCGGAAGTCGTTGGTCACGCCGTCGTCGTCATAGAGGGTATAGGTGCGCTCCACGCCGGGGGCCATGACGATGTGCAGCCCG
>CATLEJ010000134.1 GCA_949916125.1 uncultured Oscillospiraceae bacterium | reverse complement strand
GTGGACCGCCGCCACCGCAATTTCTACGTGCTGGATGGGGCCACCGGCCGCTATCTGGCCGGGTCCGCCCCGGAGCCGGAGGGGGGCGTGGCCGTCACCCCCAATCTCTCCGCCGCCCTGCAGGGGGAGAAGGGCTTCGCCAGCAGCGTCACCGCCGACTATATGGACGCCGCCATCCCCATTACCCGGGGGGGCCAGTCCTATATCGTCTATATCCTGGACAGCCGGGAGACGGCCCGGGCCCTGAACGCCGAGATGTTCAGCCTGATTATGGAGGCCCTGGCCCTGGGCCTGGTCATCTCGGTGCTGCTGTCCTTCCTGCTGGCTAAAACCATGGTCAACCCCCTCCAGCGGCTCACCGACGGCATCGAGCAGGTGGCCCGGGGGGACTTTTCCCGGAAGCTGGAGGTGTCCAGCAGCGACGAGATTGGCCAGCTCACCGAGAGCTTCAACACCATGGCCCAGCAGCTGGAGGCCAACATCGCCGAGCTGGAGCGGGCGGAGCAGCAGCGCAAGGATTTCGTGGCCAACGTGTCCCACGAGCTGCGCACGCCGTTGACCAATATCAAGAGCTATGCCGAAACCCTGTCCGACGGCATCGGCGAGCTGCCGGCGGAGATGGAGAAGCGCTTTTTGGGGGTGATCCTCAACGAGTCCGACCGCATGGCCCATATCCTTCAGGACCTGCTCACCCTGTCCCGGTTCGACTCGGGGCGCAGCGAGCTGCGCCTCACCCGGTTCCCCTTTGCCCAGGCGGTGGACGACACCTACCAGGCCGTGCTGATGGACGCCCAGAACCACTCCCATACGGTGAGCCTGTCCCTGCCCGACCGGCTGCCCCAGGTACGGGCGGACCGGGAGCGGATCATGCAGGTGATGATGAATATTGTGTCCAACGCCATCAAGTACACCCCCGACGGCGGGCGGATTGTGCTGTCCGCCGGGGTGGAGGGGGACAAGGTCTGGATGGAGGTGGACGACAACGGCATCGGCATCCCCGCCGCCGACCGGGACCGCATCTTCGAGCGGTTCTACCGGGTGGACAAGGCCCGCTCCCGCCAGTCCGGCGGCACGGGGCTGGGGCTGTCGATCGCCCAGGAGATCATGCACCGCCACGAGGGCCGGCTCTATCTGGTGGACAAGACGGGGCCAGGACTGACCATCCGCATGGAGCTGCCCATTGCCGGGCCCAGGGAGGAGGCGGGCCATGAGGGATAGGCGGCGCTGGGTCGAATGGGGGAAGAATATCCTGATCGTGCTGCTCACCCTGTCCGCCGGGCTGCTGCTGTCCATGACGCCGCTGGTGCGGGACAGCGGCCTGCTGGAGATGCTGCGCCCGGAGCCGGCGGAGGGGAACGCCCCGGCGGGGAGCGCCCCGGCCGGGGCGGTGCTGCCCGCCCGGCTGGCGGTGTACCGGGATGGGGAGCGGTTCGGCCTGCAGTACGACGACGCCCGTATGGAGGAGCTGTTTGCCGCCCTGAGCCCCCTGCTGGGGGACGGGCTGGCCGGGGCGGGGGAGCCCGGACCGATTACCGAGCAGGAGTGGCGGAAATGCCTGCGGCATACGGGGATTTATTTTGATTTTTCCGGCGGCGTGCCCTTGGCCTCCCTGGCCCGATGGCTGGGGGGCGGGGAGGAGTGCGCCCTGTCCGCGTGCGCCCGCCGGGTGGTGCTGGCGGCGGGGGAGGACGACGGGGTGGCGCTGTGCTGGCAGGACGCGGAGGACGGGGCGTTTTACACCTGCCCCACGGCCCTGTCCAGCAGGCTCCACCTGGAGCCTGCCTTGGGCGGCGTCAACGCCAACGGGGCCTATTTCGCCTTTGAGGACGGGGAGCTGGGCCGCCTGCTGGCGCCCTATACCCTGATCGCCGGGGGAGAGCTGGGGAACACGCGGTATAGCGCGGCCATGCCGCTGGCCAACGCCGCCGGGGTGGAGACGCTGCTGGACGCGCTGTCCTTCAATAGCCAGAACCATGCCCCCGGCAGCAGCGGCGAGGTGTATCTGGACGGGGTGGACCGCCTGGTGGTGCGGGACGGGAGGACCGCGGTATACCGGGCGGCCCAGGGGGAGAAATACCCGGTGGGCTCCCCAGGGGAGCCGGTGACCGCCGCCCAGGCGGCGGACGGGGCCCGTGCGCTGGCGGAGCGGGCGATGGCCCCCCTGTGCGGGGACGCGCGGCTGTATCTCATCGGCGTCCAGCCGGAGGGGGAGGGCTGGCGGGTACAGTTTGGCTACCGGCTGAACGGCTGCGGCGTCTACCTTTATGAAAAGGGCTGGGCGGCGGAGTTTGTGGTGCGGGACGGCTTTATCACCGAGTTTGTGATGCATCTGCGCAGCTATGCCGCCGAGGAGGGCCACGTGCTGCTGCTGCCCATTGACAAGGCGGCGGTGCTGCTGCCCGACCTGACAAAGGAAAAACGGGAGCTGGTGCTCCAATACCGGGACGGGGGCGGGCAGACGGTCTCCCCCGGCTGGGAGGCGGTTTAAGCCATGGAGTGGCGCGGGCTGAAAAACATCATTATCCTGATCCTGCTGCTGGTCAACGGCTTCCTGCTGGTGCTGGTGGGGGCGCGGTATTCCGAATCCGTCCAGTACGAGCGGACGGCGCTGGAGCGCACCCTGAAGGTGCTGGAGGGGCGGGGCATCCGGGTGGAGGCGGACAGGCTGGCCCCCGCCGGAACGCTGGCCCCCCTGACGGTGGAGCGGGATCTGGAGCGGGAGCTCCAGCTGGCAAAGGCCCTGCTGGGTCCGGGGGAGGTCCGTCCGGGGGGGATCCAGGCGGAAAACCAGGGGGGCGGGCTGTACCGCTACCAGTTCGATGGCTGCGAGCTCACCGTCCGGCCGGGGGGCGAGTTGTCTGCGGCAATGCGCCGCGGCCCCCACCAGCTCATCGCCGGAGACCTGGAGCGCCACGCCGCCCGGCTGCTGAAAAAAATGGGGATTGAGGCGGAGCAGACCGGCGTCACCAGGGACGGGGAGTGGACCCGGATTCGGTTCCGCCAGATGTGGAACGGGGCCCCGGTGTTCTCCTGCGAGGTGGAGTTCGCTTACGAAGCTGAATTTTTCCGCACCGTCCAGGGCACGCTGCTCACCGCCCAGGCCGGAACGGCGGAGGCGGGGGAGTGCATGACCCTGCCCACGGCGCTGATGCGCTTTTACGAGGAAATTTCCGCCTCCGGCGACGTGTGCTCCGCCATTTTGTCCATGGAGCCAGGCTACCGCGCCGCGTCCCAATCCCTGTCCGGCGGGACCCGGCTGGCCCCGGTGTGGCTGGTGGCCACCGATACGGCACAGTACTACCTGGACTGCTCCACCGGGGCGCTGACCCGGCTGACGGACGGGCAGCCGTCCGGTATGTCAGACAGGCCCTCCCTCATAGGATAGATAGGAATCTATCTTGTTTTGAGGGAGGGCGTGCCCTTGTCTACCCTGTTGGCCGGGACCCTGCTGCTCACCGCCACCGGCTTGTTTTCCCAGGTGGTGGGGTTCCTTTACCGGATGATGCTCTCCCGCCTGATCGGCGCGGAGACCATGGGGCTGTACCAGCTGGTCATGCCCGCCTATTCCATGCTGATGTCGGTGACCGCCGTGGGGCTGACGGTGGCGGTGTCCACCCTGTCCGCCCGCTACCACGCCCTGGAGGACGACGGCACGGTGAAGGCCGTCCTGCGCCGGGCCTTAGGCGGCTTCTTCCTGCTGGCCGTCCCCCTGGGGATTGCGGTGGCCGCCCTGTCCGACCCCATCTCCGTCTACCTCTTAGGCGACGCCCGCACCCGTCTGGGGGTGGTGCTGCTGGTGCCCTGCGTGCTGCTCACCGGGGTGGAGAACCTCCACAAGCACTGTTTCTACGGCATCGGCCGGGTGCGGCCCCCCGCCGCCGTGGAGACGGCGGAGCAGCTCATCCGGGCGGGGGCGGTGCTGGGGCTGCTGTGCGCCCTGCTGCCCCGCTCGGCGGAGGAGACGGTGGGCATTATCGTGCTGGGCATGGTTTTCTGCGAGGTGTTCTCCGCCTGCGCGCTGACGCTGCTGTTCCGGCGGCACTGGCGGCGCTTCCCGCCCGGCCCCGCCCGGGACGGGGTGAGCCGCCGCAGGCTGTTTGCCATCGCCCTGCCGGTGGGGTGTACGTCCCTGCTGGGGACGGTGCTGGGCTGCGCCAACTCGGTGCTCATCCCCGCCAAGCTGGTGGAGGGCGGCATGGCGCTGTCCGAGGCCATGTCGGAGTTCGGCGTCATCTGCGGCATGACCCTGCCCATGCTGGCCCTGCCCACGGGGTTTATCGGGGCGCTGTGCCTGGTGATGGTGCCCGACCTGTCCCGGCGCACCGCCCAGGGGGACCGGCGGGCGGCGGGGGGCTTCCTGGACCGAGTGCTGTCGTCCACCTCCCTGCTGATGGCCCCGGCCATGGCCCTGCTGGCGGTGGTGGGGCCCACGGTGGGCCGGGCCATGTTCCGAGACGGGCGGGTGGGGGAGCTGATCCTGCCGCTGGCGGTGGGGACGCTGCTGGGGTGCTACCAGTCGGTGCTGTCCGGGGCGCTGAACGGCCTGGGGCTCCAGGGGCGGGCCGCCCGCAACGCCATCCTCAGCGACGCCGCCCAGCTTGTGTTCACTTTTTTCGCCGTCCCACGGTGGGGGCTGGCGGGGTTTGCGGCGGGGTTGGTGGCCTCCGGGCTGGTGGGGGCGGGGCTGAACCTGGTCTCCGTCCTCCGGGCGGCGGCGCTGCGGCCCAAGCCCTTCCGCTGGTTTGTCCGCCCGGTGCTGGCGGCGCTGTTTATGGGCCTGTGGTGTAACCTGATGTTCCGGGTGATGCTGGACGCGGGGTGCGCCGAGGGCTGGTCGGCCCTGGCCTGCGCGGGGCTTGGGGCGGTGCTGTACGCCGCCGCCCTGCTGGCGCAGGGGCTGTCCGTCAACGTGGTGATTGCCAGGTTTGGCTCGTATCTCAGAAGGAAGGGGCGTGTATCATGAAGCCGAACATCCTCATATCCACCGGCGGGGGGGACGCCGCCCGTTATATTGCGGCCGTTGAGGCCGCCGGGGGGCGGGCGGAGGCCCGCTACCTCCCCGAACCGGACCTGTCCTTTGACGGCCTGCTGCTGGCCGGGGGGGACGATATGGACCCCGCCCTGTTCGGGCAGGAGAACCGCGGCTCACGGGGGATTGACCCGGCCCGGGACCGGGCGGAGCTGGCCCTGCTGGACGCCTTTTGCGGGGCGGGGAAGCCGGTGCTGGCCATCTGCCGTGGGCATCAGGTGGTCAACGTATGGCTGGGGGGCGACCTGGTCCAGGACCTGCCCGCCGGCCTGGCCCCCTTCCACAGCCGGGAGGGGGGCGACCGGGTTCACCCCGTCCGGGGGTTGGAGGGGACGCTGCTCCACCGGCTGTACGGCCCGGTGTTCCCGGTGAACAGCCGGCACCACCAGGCTCTGGGCCGGCTGGGCCGGGGGCTGTCCGCCGCCGCCTGGTCGGAGGGCGGGGTGGTGGAGGCGATGGAGCACGATACGCTGCCCCTGATCAGCGTCCAATTCCACCCGGAGCGCATGACGGGGCCGGATACGGTGGACGGCGGCCTGCTGTTTGATGAGTTCCTGGCCATGACGCGGGGGGCCTGCGGGGGTTGATCCGGGGCTGCGCGAAAGGGAACTGCACACAGGCAGGGCGGCTGCGGACCCCGGCGAACCCCCCGCGGCCTTTCCCTTGACAGGCTCCCGCCGGGGGGTATAGAATAGGGGCAAACGATCACAAGGAGGCCGGAGGCCATGAGCCATACTGTGGAAATCCTGTCGGTGGGGACGGAGCTGCTGCTGGGCAGCATCGTCAACTCGGACGCCCAGGCGCTGAGCCGTGAGCTGTCGGGGCTGGGGCTGAACGTGCTGTACCATTCGGTGGTGGGGGACAACCCCCGGCGCCTGCGGGCGGCGGTGGAGCTGGCCCGGAGCCGGGCGGACGTGCTGGTGACCACCGGAGGGCTGGGCCCCACCTGCGACGACCTGACCAAGCAGACGCTGGCGGAGGCCTTTGGCAGGAAAATGGTGTTCCATCCCGAATGCGAGAAGGGCATCCGATGCTTTTTCGCCCGGACGGGCCGGGAGATGACGGACAACAACCTCCAGCAGGCGTGGCTGCCCGAGGGCTGCGAGGTGCTGGACAATGCCTGGGGCACCGCCCCGGGCTGTGCCTTTGAGGCGGATGGGACTTATGTGGTGATGCTCCCCGGCCCGCCCAGCGAGTGCCTGCCCATGTTCCGGGAGCGGGCCCTGCCCTGGCTGGCGCGGCTGGGGGAGGGGGTGATCCGCTCCCGCACCCTGCGGGTGTTCGGCGCGGGGGAGTCGGCGGTGGAGGCCTTGCTCCGGGATCGGATGAACGCGCTGACCAACCCCACCCTGGCCCCCTACGCCAAGGAGGGGGAGGTGGAGCTGCGCATCACGGCCAAGGCGGACACCGAAGCGGCGGCGGACGCCCTCATCGCCCCGGTGGAGGCGGAGGTGCGCGCCCTGCTGGGCGACCTGGTGTATGGCGCGGACGTGTCGGGGCTGCCGCAGGTGGTGCTGGACGCGGCCCGGGAGCGGGGCCTCACTCTGGGCACGGCGGAGAGCTGCACCGGGGGGCTGGTGGCAAAGCTCATCACCGATGTGCCCGGCGCGGCTTCGGTGTTCAAGGGCGGCGTGGTGAGCTACCACTGCGAGGTGAAGGCGGGGGTGCTGGGGGTGTCCCAGGCCCTGCTGGACGAGAAGGGCGCGGTGTGCGCCCAGGTGGCGGAGCAGATGGCCCAGGGGGCCAGGAGGGTGCTGGGCTGCGACCTGGCGGTGTCCGTCACCGGGGTGGCGGGGCCCGACCCGGACGAGCGCGGCAACCCGGTGGGGCTGGTGTTTACGGCGCTGGCGGCGCCGGACGGCTGCTGGGTGAAGGAGCTGAACCTGGTCAGCCTGGCCGCCCGGCGGGACCGCACCCGGAACCTGGCGGCCAACCACGCCCTGGACATGGTGCGGCGGTGGCTGTCGGGGCTTGACCCGGCGGGGAACCGCTGGCCGCTTGACGGATGACAAGGGGGAAGGGCATGAAGGGCTGGAAAAAGGGACTGCTGGCGGCGGTGCTGTGCGCGGCGCTGGCGCTGGGCGCAATCGCCGTCCCGGCCTCCGGCGCGGCGGGCACGGTGTACCTCATGGCGGTGAACGAGCGGGTGCTGCCCACCACGGTGGAGAATATGCCCACCGTCATGGGCGGGGTGCTGTACGTGCCCTATACCATGCTGTCCAGACGGGACAGCGGCATCAACCTGGGGGTGAACGCCACATACAGCACAACCAGGCGGACGGTGCTGGTGTCCAACAGCCAGATCGGGGTGATCTTCGACACCCAGAGCAATACTGCCAAGGATTTGCAGGACAACCCGATGCCGGTGCGGGCCATGGTGCGCAACTCCATGGTGTTCCTGCCCATCGACTGGCTGTGCGGTTAATTAGGCTCCATCCGCGGCTCCCGGGTGAGGACCCAGTCCGGCATCGTGGTCCGGGTGACAAACGGGGCGATGGTGCTCCGGGATATGGACTTTGTGGACGCGGCCCAGGACATCCTTGCGGAGAGCCTGCGCAACTATCTGGCTACGGTAGAGACCCCCGTGCC
>CATLEJ010000133.1 GCA_949916125.1 uncultured Oscillospiraceae bacterium | reverse complement strand
CTATTGCGATAGCGGCGTTTTGTCATGCCCTTGAGCGGCGGTGCGGCACGGGAAACTGCGCGGCGGCCCGGGAGGGCCGCTGTTTTTTGTTTGTCCGCAGAAAAACGACAAAGTTCAAAGGGGAGAATCCATTATGGTAGTGATTATGAAGCACGGCTTCACGCCGGAGCAGCTGGACCAGGCCATCGGCGCTATGGAGGCGGGGGGCGTCCGCGTCATGGTGTCCAAGGGCAGCGAGACCACCATCCTGGGCGCGGAGGGGGACGCGGGCGGGCTGAACCAGGAGATACTGGCCCAGCTCCCCGGGGTGGAGCGGGTGATGCGGGTGAGCGAGCCCTACAAGAAGGCCAACCGCAAGTACCACCCGGACGACTCGGTGATCGACATCGGCGGCGGCGTGTCCATCGGCGGGGAGAAGCTGGCGGTCATCGCCGGGCCCTGCTCGGTGGAGGGCGAGGCGCAGATTTTAGAGGTGGCCCGGTCCGTTCAGGCGTCCGGGGCGGCGGCCCTCCGGGGGGGCGCGTACAAGCCCCGCACCTCCCCCTACGCCTTCCAGGGCAAGGGGGTGGAGGGCGTCCTCCTGCTGGACGAGGCCCGCAAGGCCACCGGCCTGCCCATCGTGTCCGAGCTGATGAGCGCCGACCAGCTCCCGCTGTTTGAGGAGGCGGTGGACGTGATCCAGATCGGGGCCCGGAATATGCAGAACTTCGACCTGCTGAAGAAGGTGGGCAGGACCCACAAGCCCATCCTGCTCAAGCGGGGCCTGTCCTCCACCATTGAGGAGTGGCTGATGAGCGCGGAGTACATCATGGCGGGGGGCAACCCCAACGTGATCCTGTGCGAGCGGGGCATCCGCACCTTCGAGACCTACACCCGCAACACCCTGGACCTGTCGGCGGTGCTGGCGGTGAAGCGGCAGAGCCACCTTCCGGTGGTGGTGGACCCCTCCCACGCCTGCGGCAAGGCGTGGATGGTGGAGCGCATGGCCATGGCGGCGGTGGCCGCCGGGGCGGACGGGCTGATCATCGAGGTGCACAACAACCCGTCCTGCGCCCTGTGCGACGGGGCCCAGTCGGTGACGCCGGAGCAGTTCGGCGAGATAATGGACAAGCTGCGCCCGCTGGCCGCCTGTGTGGGCCGGGAAGTGTGAGGGCAGGCGCATAGGGGAGCTTGGAACGGAGCGAGGGGAAAAGCCCAGCACCGCACGGCGGTGCGGGTTTTGCCCGAGACGGAGCGAAAGCGACCCGGCCATGCGCCCAGCCCGAGCATGACAACCGGGAAGTGTGAGGGCAGGCGCATAGGGGCGTAAACAGGAGGGTATTTCCATGAAGAAAATCTTGGTGGTGGGCCTGGGCCTCATCGGCGGCTCCCTGGCCATGGCCCTGCGGGGCTTTGAGGACTTTGAGATTGTGGGGACGGACGTGTCCCCCGCCGTCCGGAAGGAGGCGGCGGCCAAGGGGGCGGGGGATCGGGTCGTCCCCGACCCCGAACCGGAGCTGCCCGGGGCGGACGTGGTGGTGCTGTGCCAGGATCCGGCGGGGATCACCGGCTTCCTGGAGGATCACCGGGAGCGGTTCAAGCCCGGGGCGCTGGTGACGGACGTGTGCGGCGTGAAAACCGCCGTGATGGCGGCGGCGGAGTGCCTGCCCGAGGGGGTGGATTTCATCGGCTGCCACCCCATGGCGGGCAAGGAGGTGTCCGGCATCGGCAACGCGGAGGCGGGGCTGTTCCGCAACACCCACTTCATCGTCACCCCCGGCCCCCGGGCCACGGCGGAGCACCTGGCCCTCCTGGGGCGCATGGCGGAGCACTGCCGCTTCGGGGACGTGATCGAGACCACCCCGGAGCGCCACGATACCATGATCGCCTACACCAGCCAGCTCATGCACGTCATCGCCCTGTCGGTGTGCGACAACGACGAGCTGTTCGCCTGCAAGGGCTTCGAGGGCGGCTCCTTCCGGGACTGCACCCGGGTGGCGGCGCTGGATCCGGCCATGTGGGTACAGCTGTTCTCCCTCAACGCCCCGGCGCTGACTGGGGTGGTGCGGGCGCTGGAGGACAGGCTGCGGCAGTATCGGGAGGCCATGGAGGCGGGGGATCGGGAGGGCCTGCGGGCCATGCTGGCCTGCGCGTCGGATCGGAAAAAGCGGATCGACCTGGAGCGGGCCCGGGGCGACGACGTGCGCCCGTCCTTCTGAAATTCTTAATTTGACGGGAGCGCTCCCCGGTGGTACACTGGGGGAAAGCGCGGCCGTGGGAGGAAAAATTTGGGGCCGCGGGAGGACGCGATGGGCTATATCATGGATTTGCGGGCCTATGTGGGCCACCGCCCCCTGATCCAGGTGGGCTCCAGCGTGATCGTGGAGGACGGGCGGGGGCGTATTCTGCTCCAGCGCAGGACGGATAACGGCCTGTGGTGCTTTTCCTCGGCGGGCTCCATGGAGCCGGGGGAGTCGGCGGAGGAGACCGCCCGCCGGGAGCTGCTGGAAGAGACCGGGCTTGCCGCAAACAAGCTGGAGTTGGTGGGCGTGTTCTCCGGGCGGCTGGAGCACGCGTTTTACCCCAATGGCGACGAGGTATATAATGTAGAGTTCTTCTACGTGTGCCGGGACTGGGGCGGCACGCTGAACCGCCAGGAGGACGAGGTGGATGAGCTGCGGTTCTTCCCCCCGGACGGGCTTCCCGACGGCCTGTCCCCGGGGTTCCGGCGGCGGTTGCCGGACTGGCTGGCGTACCGGCAGGCCCGGGGAGCCGCCAAACCTGACTGAGACGGGGGAGCGCGCCATGGACAAAAAACTGTTTCGCAGCCTGATCCTGCTCATCACCTACGCGGTGGTGCTGGTGGCGGTGATCGTCAAGCTGGACGCGGTGACGGGCTGGCTGGGCGGGGTGATCGCCGCCTTCCGGCCGCTGATCATCGGCGGGGTCATCGCCTTCATCCTCAACCGGCCCTGCAATTTCTTCGCGCGGCAATATGAAAAGCTCCTGCCGGGGAGGGCGCGGGGGGCGGCCCGGCCGCTGGCGGCGGCTACGGCGTACCTCATCGTGGCGGTGCTGATTACGGCGCTGGTGTCCCTGGTGGTGCCGGAGGTCACCAGCAGCATCGAGACGTTCATCGGAAACCTGAATATCTACGCCGGGAATTTCCAGACGCTGATCGACTGGGTGGTGGCCAAGCTGGAGCTGGAGCAGCTGGCCAACCTGGACCTGTCGGCGGGGATCAGCGACTCGCTGAAGAATCTGCTCACCGGGGCGCTGGACGCGCTGACCAACACCCTGCCCCACCTCATCGGCATGACCAGTGTGCTGATCTCCGCGGTGGTCACCGGGGTGATCTCCCTGGTGTTTTCCCTGTATATGCTGTCCGGCGCGCCCCGGCTCACCGGGCAGTGCCGCCGCCTGGTGCAGGCCTACCTGCCGAAGCGGGCGGCGGACACGGTGCTGTCCGTCACCCGGCTGACGGCGGATACCTTCTCTAAGTACGTCAACGGCCAGATGGTGGAGGCCTGCATCCTGGGCAGCCTGTGCTTCATCGGGATGTGTATCTTCCGGTTTGACTACGCGCCCCTGATCTCGGTGGCGGTGGGTGTGTTTGCCCTGATCCCCATCGCGGGGGCCTATTTGGGGGCGGTGCTGGCGGTGCTGCTGCTGGTGATGATCGACCCCTGGCAGGCGGTGTGGTTCCTGGTGTTTCTGGTTGCCCTCCAGCAGTTTGAGGGCAATCTTATCTACCCCCGGGTGGTGGGCACCTCTATGGGCCTGCCGGGGATCTGGGTGCTGGCGGCGGTGACGGTGGGCGGTTCGCTGCTGGGCCTGGTGGGGATGGTGGTCAGCGTTCCCTTGGCGGCGGTGGTATACACCCTGCTGAAACGGGACCTGCGCTCCCGGACGCCCGCCCCGGCGCCGGAGAAGCCCCCGGAGGATCCGCAGTCATAATCCTGGGACAAACCCAATAGAATGGAACCATCAAGGGTAAAGGGAGATGGTTCCATGGCATATGAAGGCGGCCTGTCCACAAGCGGCCTGTCTGCCCCCCACCATGTGGTGATCGAGGAGCGGAAAAGCCTCACCGTGTCCGGTGTGGAGGATGTGGAGCGCTTTGACGAAAATACCATTGTGCTGTCCACCTCCAAGGGGGCTATGGTGGTGACGGGGGAAAATCTGCACATTGAGAAGCTGTCCCTGGACGGCGGCGACCTGAAGGTGGACGGCGATATCGACGCTGTGACCTATGAGGACGATGCCGGCGGGAGCCGGGGCGGCTTCTTCTCCCGATTGCTGCGCTGAGATGTATGTGGATGTGGCGGCCCAGGCGGCCGTATTCGGGCAGGGGCTGCTGCTGGGCGGGCTGCTGGGCCTTGTCTACGACGGGATGCGGACCCTGCGCCGGAGCATCCGCCTGCCCGCCCTGGCCTTCCTGCTTGACCTGCTGTTCTGGCTGGGGGCGGTGGCGGTGCTGTTTGCCTTTGCCCTGCTGCGGGACAGCGGAGAGGTGCGCATTTACCATATGCTGGCCTTCCTGCTGGGCGGAGGACTGTATTTCGCCACGCTGAGCCGCCTGGTGCTGCCCGCGCTGCTGTGGGCGGCGGAACTGGTGCGTTCCGTATGGCGGTTTTTGACCTATCCGGCGAGGGCCGCGGGGCGGGCCGGAAAAAAAGTTTTAAAAAACCAAAAAAAACTCTTTCAAAATTGGCTGGAATGGTATAAAATAAATATGATACACCGTTTTGCCAGATGCGGGGGAGAGGGGGTGGCAACAGATGAAGGTCAAACGCGCGGGCATCGCCACAAAACTGCTGGTACTGGTGCTGCTGGCGGCGCTGGCCGCGGCGCTGCTGTCCACCCAGGCAAGCCTGAACGCGGCCCAAAGCGACCGGGACGAGCTGGCCCGGCAGGTGGAAGAGCAGCGGGAGGCAAACGCCGAGCTGGCGGACGAGATCGCCCACAGCGGCGACCCGGAATACTTGGCGGACATCGCCAGAAGTAAGCTGGATCTGCTGGAGCCGGATGAGATCGAGTTTGTGGACTCGTCCCAGTAGGCAGAAGCGCGAAGGCGAGCGGAGCAGCGCGACAGCCTGTGGGCAAAAAATCCATACATACTGAGAGGGAAAAAAGAGATTTATGGGGATTGAAGTTGGCTCTGTCTTAGATGGAAAGGTGACCGGCATCACCAATTTCGGCGCTTTTGTGGCGCTGCCGGGGAACCGTTCCGGCCTGGTACACATTTCTGAGATCGCGTATTCCTATGTCAACGATGTTCACGACCACCTGACGGAGGGACAGGAGGTCAAGGTGAAGGTCATCGGCGTGGACGCGAACAACCGCATCAACCTGTCCATCAAGCAGGCGGCGCCTCCACCGCCCCGTCCGGAGCGGCGCGCCGGGCCGCGGCCCGGAGGACCCAATCCCCACGCCCGTCCCGAGGGGGAACACCGTCCGGCCCGCCGTCCCAACGGTCCGGGCCGTGGCTTTACGCCGGAGCCCGTCCAGCCCCGGGGGCCGGCCAGCTTCGAGGATCAGCTCAAGCAGTTTATGGCCAGCTCTGACAGCAAGCTGTCTGAGCTTCACATGAATGAAAAGCGGGGCAACCGCAGGGGCGGAAGGAAGTAAGAGAGGAAAGGGGGGCGTTATGCGCCCCTCTTTTTTTCAAAAAAATGGCTCTTTTCCATTGCGGAAAAGAGCCCAAGGGTCTATTTGCGCGGGAGAATGGAATGACCGCATGGGGTCAGCCCCATGCCGCGGCCTGTGCCGCAGGAATAGTGTACCACGTCCGCGGCAAAAAAGCCGTCGAACCGTGGAGGGGGAGGTATTTCAATGCTGATTGTCAACGGCGTCGTCCATACCATGGATGTGGGCACCATCGCCAACGGCTTTGTGCAGACGCAGGGCGGAAAAATTGCCCAGGTGGGCCCCATGTCCGAGCTGCCCCAGGACGCGGACCTGTCCGGCATGATCGACGCCCGGGGGGGGCATATCCTCCCCGGCCTCATCGACGCCCACTGCCATGTGGGGCTGTACGGCTCCGCCACCCAGGAGGACGACCTGAACGAGAGCCCCGACGCCTGCACTCCGCAGCTCCGGGCGCTGGACGGGGTGAACCCACTGAACCAGTATTTCGGGGAGGCCCGGCGGGCGGGGGTGACCTGCGTGCTCACCGGCCCTGGCTCCGCCAACCCCATCGCGGGGCAGTCGGTGCTGCTGAAAACCGCCGGGCGGGTGATCGACCAGATGGTGGTGCGCGCCCCCGCCTCCATGAAGTTTGCCCTGGGCGAAAACCCCAAGGGCGTCCACAAGAGCCAGGGCCCCGCCACCCGTATGGCTACCGCCGCGATCATCCGGGAGCAGCTGGCCAGGGCGCTGGACTATGAGCTGAAGTGGGTCCGGGCCCAGACGGACGACACCGTGGAGGAGCCGGGGTTCGACGCGCGGCTGGACGCCCTGCGCCCGGTGGTGACGGGGCGGCTGGCCGCCCATTTCCACGCCCACCGGGCGGACGACATCGTGACCGCCGTGCGCCTGTCCAAGGAATTCGGGCTGGATTGTGTCATTGTCCACGGCACCGAGGGCCACCTGATCGCCGACTTCCTGGCCAGGGAGGGGGTGCCGGTGATCACCGGGCCCTTCCTGATGGACCGGTGCAAGCCGGAGCTGGGCTGCCTCACCATGGAGAACACGGCGATCCTGGCCAGGGCCGGGGTACAGGTGGCCATTTGCACCGACCACCCGGAGACGCCCGTCAGCCTGCTGCCCTTCTGCGCGGCCATGGCGGCGCGGGCTGGGATGGACGAGGAGGAAGCCCTGGCGGCCATCACCATCAACGCCGCCTGCGCCGCGGGGGCGGGGGACCGGCTGGGCTCCCTCTCACCGGGGAAGGACGCGGACGTGGTGGTCATGGACGGCCACCCCTTCCACTGGCGCAGCAGGGCCGTCCACGTGCTCATTGACGGGCAGCCGGTGACCGACTGAAAACTTTTTGTGAAAAGCGCCAAAAAGATATGGCATATGGGGAGAAGCTATGGTATAATACCCTCATACAGGGGGAGAGGCTCCCCCAATGCTGCGCCCTTTACGGGCGGAAGGAGCTGAGCACATGAAGTTCACATTTACAGACAAGAAGGTCAACCTGCCCAAGTCCCTCCACAACTACGCCGAGAAAAAGGTGGGGAAGCTGGACCGCTACTTCAAGAATGAGTCGGAGGCCAACCTGGTCTTTTCCGTGGAAAAGGACCGGAACAAGGTGGAGCTGACCATCCGTTCCGGCGGCACCATCCTGCGGGTGGCGGAGAGCACATCGGATATGTTCGCGTCGGTGGACGCGGCGGTTACCTCTATGGAGCGGCAGCTGCGCAAGCACAAGACCCGCCTGGAGAAGCGGCTGCGCCAGGGGGCGTTTGTCCAGCCGGAGGCGGAGGAAGAGACCTCCTTTGTGCCCGACGTGGAGGAAGGGGAGTACCAGGTGGTGCGCACCAAGAAGTTCCCCATCAAGCCCATGACGGTGGACGAGGCCATTTTGCAGATGGACCTGCTGGGGCACAGCTTCTATGCGTTCAAGGACGAGGACGGCGGCGCCTTCGCCGTGGTGTATAAGCGCAACGACGGCGGCTACGGCCTCATTGAGGACGAGGGCTGACGTATTTCCGCCCCGCCCGGGGGATTCCCGGGCGGGGCGGTTTTTTCCGGTCAGTC
>CATLEJ010000132.1 GCA_949916125.1 uncultured Oscillospiraceae bacterium | reverse complement strand
CCAAGGTCCTCTACCCCGCCGACGACCACACCGAGGGCAAGAAGCTGCGCCTGCGCCAGCAGTACCTGCTGGTGTCCGCCTCGGTGCAGACCATCCTGAAGAAGCATCTGCGGAACAACCAGAGTCTGGACAACCTGCCCGACAAGGTGTCCATCCACATCAACGACACCCACCCCGCCCTGTGCGTGCCCGAGCTGATGCGCCTGCTGGTGGACGAGTACGGCTATCCCTGGGACAAGGCGTGGGACATCACCTGCCGCACCCTGTCCTATACCAACCACACCGTCATGAGCGAGGCGCTGGAGCGCTGGAACGTGGATCTGTTCCAGCAGCTCCTGCCCCGGGTGTACCAGATCGTCCAGGAGATCGACCGCCGGCTGCGCATCGACCTCCACGGCTTCTATGGCAACGACATGGGCAAGATCGAGTATATGGCCGTCATCAGCAAGAATGAGATCCGCATGGCCAACCTGTGCCTGTCCTGCTGCCACAAGGTCAACGGCGTGTCCAAGCTCCACTCGGAAATCCTCACCAACTCCATTTTCCGGGACTATTACCAGATGGAGCCCGACCACTTCTGCAACGTCACCAACGGCATCGCCTACCGCCGCTGGCTGTGCCAGTCCAACCCCCAGCTCACCGCGCTGCTCAAGGAGCTCATCGGGGACGGCTTCACCAAGGACAGCACCCAGCTGGAGAAGCTTCTGAAATACAAGGATGACGCCCAGGTGCTGCAAAAGCTCCAGGAGATCAAGCTGGCCAACAAACAGCGGCTGGCCGACCTGATTTTGAAGCGCAACGGCATCTATGTGGAACCCGCCTCCCTGTTTGACGTGCAGATCAAGCGGCTTCACGAGTACAAGCGCCAGCTGCTCAACGTCCTCCAGATCCTCCATATGTACCTGGAGATCAAGCACAACCCCGGCGCGCCCTTCCAGCCCCGCACCTTTGTGTTCGCCGCCAAGGCGTCCGCCGGCTATATCATGGCCAAGCAGATCATCCAGCTCATTGTGGCCGTGTCCAATATGGTCAACCACGACCCGGACACGCGGGATAAGCTGAAGGTGGTCTTCATGGAGGACTACAACGTGTCCCTGGCCGAAATCATCATCCCCGCCGCCGAGATCTCCGAGCAGATCTCCATCGCCGGCAAGGAGGCCAGCGGCACCGGCAACATGAAGCTGATGATCAACGGCGCGGTGACCCTGGGCACCCTGGACGGCGCCAATGTGGAAATCCACGAGCAGGTGGGGGACGACAACATCATCCTGTTCGGCCTGAAAACCGAGGAGGTCAACGAGCTGTGGCAGCGGGGCTATAACCCCCTGGACTACGTGCGCAATGACCCGGAGCTGAAGGCCGTCATGGATATGCTCATGGGCGGCATCAGCGGGATGCACTTTGACGATATCGTGCGCTCCCTCACCACCAACCACAAGGGTCCCGCCGACCCCTATATGAACCTGGCCGATTTCCACGACTATGTCCGCGCCCAGCGGGAGGTCTCCGCCATCTACGGCGACAAGGCCCGGTTTACCAAGATGTCCCTGGTCAACATCGCCAAGGCCGGCTTCTTCTCCGCCGACCGCGCGGTGGAGGAATACGCGGAAAACATCTGGCACATGAAATAAGTTTCTTTGAGGCCCTGAATACAGGTTAAAAATTTGCCCCGGCCCGCAGTCGGGCAGGCCGGGGCCGACGGGAGGTTTTGCGCATGAGACAGGTTTGTTTCGGCATCGACATCGGCGGCACCACCATCAAGCTGGGGCTGGTCAGCCAGGAGGGGGATCTGCTGGAAAAGCGGGAATTCCCCACCCAGCGGGAGCTGTCCGCCGCCTTTGACGACATCGCCGCCAATATGCGCCAGGTGCTGGACAGCTTCCCCGACGCCATGTGTATCGGCGCGGGGGTGGGCGTGCCCGGCCCGGTGCTGAACCAGTCCCTGGTCCGGGGCTGTGTCAACCTGGGCTGGGGCGACACCGACGTGGCCCAGGAGCTGAGCCGCCGCATGGGGATGCCCGTAAAAGTGGAAAACGACGCCAACCTGGCCACCCTGGGCGAGCTGTGGCAAGGGGGCGGCAAGGGTTGCCGCAACCTGGTGATGTTCACCGTGGGCACCGGCATCGGCGGCGGCGTGATCTGCGATGGCCGCATCGTGTCCGGCGCCTCCGGCGGCGGCGGCGAGGTGGGCCATCTGCCCATGTCCTTCCGCCCCGACTGGCCCTGCTCCTGCGGCAAATACGGCTGTCTGGAGGTCACCGCCTCCGCCACCGGCATCATCCGGGCCGCCCGGGAGTTCTCCCCCTTCAAGGAGATGGCGGAGGTCACGGCCAAGGACGTGTATGACGCCGCCGCGGCCGGGGACGAGAATGCCCGGCGGGTGGTGGATGAGGCGGGCGCCGCTCTGGGCACCGCCGCGGCCATCCTGGGCTGCGTGGTCAACCCGGAGATGGTGCTGCTGGGCGGCGGCGTGTCCGCCGCGGGCCGGGCCCTGCTGGACCCGGTGGAGGCCGCCTTTAAGAAAAACGTGTTCCCGCCCTGTGGCAACGTGCGCTTTGCCCTGGCCCAGCTGGGGAACAACGCGGGGATTTTCGGCGGCGCGGCCCTGTTTTTCACACAGTCTGCATAAAATGTCGGATATCTGTACATTCTTGTATCAAAACAGGAGGTTTAGCTATGCTAAAGCTTGATTTTTCCAATCTGGAAGGCGTTGTCTCCCAGGCTCAGATCGACGCCATGGCCCCCGAGGTGGAGGCCGCCCACGCCAAGCTGTACGACCCCGCCGCCCCCGGCTCCGACTTCACCGGCTGGGTGCGCCTGCCCGAGGACTATAGCAAAGACGAATTCGCCCGCATCCAGAAGGCTGCCGCCAAGATCCGGGAGGACTCCCAGGTGCTGGTGGTGGTGGGCATCGGCGGCTCCTACCTGGGCGCCCGGGCCGCCCTGGAGGTGTTTCCCTCCAACGGCCCCGAGATCTGCTTTGTGGGCTGCTCCCTCAGTCCCAACGAGCTGGACAACGTGATCCGCCGCATCGACGACCGGAGCTGGTCCATCAACGTGATCTCCAAGTCCGGCGGCACTACCGAGCCCGCCGTGGCCTTCCGGGTGTTCCGGGAGCTGCTGGTGAAGCAGTACGGCGACAAGGCCGACGAGCGCATTTACGCCACCACCGACAAGGCCCGGGGCGCGCTGAAGAGCCTGGCCGACGCCAACGGCTGGGAGAGCTTTGTCATACCCGACGAGGTGGGCGGGCGGTTCTCCGTCCTCACCGCCGTGGGCCTGCTGCCCATCGCCGTGTCCGGCACCGACATCTCTGAGCTGATGGCCGGGGCCCACGACGCCATGACGGCCTTTGACAGGCGGGATATGTCCAACCCCGTGTGGCAGTATGTGGCCGCCCGAAACCTGCTGTACCGCCAGGGCAAGAAAATTGAGCTGTTTTGCACCTATGAGCCTTCCTACGCCTTTGTGGGCGAGTGGCTCAAGCAGCTGTTCGGCGAGTCCGAGGGCAAGGACGGCAAGGGCATCTTCCCCGCCTCCGCCCAGTTCACCACCGACCTGCACTCCCTGGGCCAGTATATCCAGGACGGCGAGCGCCACCTGTTCGAGACGGTGATCTATGTGGACGACACCGGCTGCGACATCGCCATCCCCTACAGCGACGACAACGGCGACAACCTGAACTATCTGGCCGGCAAACCCCTGAGCTTCGTCCGGGAGATGGCCTTCCAGGGCACCCTGGCCGCCCACAGGGACGGCGGCGCCCCCTCCATCGTCCTGCGGCTGGACAAGATGGACGTGCGGGCCCTGGGCGAGCTGCTGTACTTCTTTGAGCTGTCCTGCGGCATCAGCGGCCATGTGCTGGGGGTCAACCCCTTCAACCAGCCCGGCGTGGAGGCCTACAAGAAAAATATGTTCGCCCTGCTGGGGAAGCCCTGAGCGCCCCTGATCATCAGCGGAAACGCCCCCATGGCCCGCGCCCATCCTCTCCGGTGGGCGCGGGTCTCTGTTTTCCAATCCCCGCACAGGACTTGACTGGGGGCCTCTCTCCCGGTCCGGCCCCGGACAAGGGGCCTGCCGTCCCGCCTGCTGTTCCCTTGGGCCTCCCCTCTTGAATCCCGGCAGTTGACTTTATGTTTTTCTTCATGTAAAATAAAGTGTTATGATTTCAACATACAAGGGAGTTCGTTTGCCATGATGACGCTCAACGATTTCAAGGAAGCCCGGAAAACACTGGACGGTGTGCTCCACCGCACCGACCTGATATACAGCCCCTTTTTCACCAGGGCCACCGGCAACCAGGTCTACATCAAGCCGGAGAATATGCAGGTAACGGGGGCGTACAAGATCCGAGGCGCCTACTTCAAATGCTCCACTCTCACCGAGGAAGAAAAGGCGCGGGGGCTGGTCACCGCCTCCGCCGGCAACCACGCCCAGGGGGTGGCCTACGCCGCCCAGGCGGCCGGGGTGCAGGCCACCATCGTTATGCCCACCACCACCCCCCTGGTGAAGGTGAACAATACCAAGGACTACGGGGCGAAGGTGGTACTCCACGGGGAGACCTTCGACGACGCGGCGGCGCTGGCCGCCAAATTGAGCGAGGATGAGGGCTTGACCTACGTCCACCCCTTCGACGACCTCACCGTGTCCACCGGCCAGGGCACCATCGCCTACGAGATTTTCAAGGACCTCCCCGATGTGGACGTGATCCTCGTCCCCATTGGCGGCGGCGGGCTGGCGGCTGGGGTGTCCACCCTGGCCAAGCTGCTCAACCCGTCGGTGAAGGTCATCGGTGTGGAGCCCTCCGGGGCGGCGTCCATGAAAGCCAGTATTGAGGCGGGCCATGTGGTGACGCTGGACAAGGTGACCACCATCGCCGACGGCGTGGCGGTGAAAACCCCCGGCAGCCAGGTGTTCCCCTACATCCAGCAGAATGTGGACGAGATCCTCACCATCGACGACGACGAGCTGGTGGACGCCTTCCTGGACGTGATGGAGAAGCACAAAATGGTGGTGGAAAACGCCGGCCTGCTGACCATCGCCGCCCTGAGCCACCTGGAGCCCGGCGACCGGAACGTGGTGCCCGTGTTGTCCGGCGGCAATATGGACGTGATCACCATCTCCTCCCTGGTGCAGCACGGCCTCATCAACCGGGGGCGGATTTTCACCTTCTCGGTGCAGCTCCCCGACCGGCCCGGCGAGCTGCTGCGCATCGCGGAGCTGGTGGCGAAGCTCAACGGCAACATCATCAAGCTGGACCACAACCAGTTCGTCAACATCAACCGGCAGGCCGGGGTGGAGCTGAAGGTGACCATGGAGGCCTTCGGCCTGTCCCACAAAGCGGAGATTATGGACGCCCTGCGGCAGGCAGGCTATGAGGTGCGGGAGGTCCCCCCCAGCGGCACCATCACGGGCTGACCCGCAGGCCGCCGTATATGCCCTTTGACCCCGCCCCCGGACAGAAAATCGAAAAAATCACACTCCCCCCGCCGCCACGATTGCGGCGGCGGGGGGTATTCAGGTGCGGCGCGCCGGCCAGGGTCAGGCTGGGCGCGAGCGGGGGCATGGGGGAACCGCCCAGCCAACCCGGCGGCGACCTCCGCGTGTTCTATCCTATGCGGCGCCGGCGGGGCTGCCCCAGGCCGGGAGACCGGGGACAGGCCCCGTGCCCGGGCAAATCTCAGAAAAAGAGGGAGAAAATCATGGTCAAAATCGCCCCTTCCATCCTCTCGGCGGATTTTTGCAATTTGGAGCGGGACATCAGGCGGGTGTCCGCCGCGGACTGGCTCCACGTGGACGTGATGGACGGGGCCTTTGTCCCCAACCTCACCGTCGGCGTGCCGGTGGTGTCGTCCATTCGGAAGCACACGGAGATGTTTTTGGACATCCACCTGATGATTGACAAACCCGTGCGGTACATCGACCAGTTCTGCAAGGCGGGGGCGGATCTCTTGTCCGTCCACCTGGAGGCCGACCACCCCACCCGCATCGCCGACGCCCTGCGGGCCATGGAGGCCAACGGGGTGAAGAAGGCGGTGGCCCTGCGGCCCATCACGTCGGCCCGGTCGGTTTTACCTTATCTTGAGCGGCTGGACATGGTGCTGGTGATGACGGTGGAGCCGGGCTTCGGCGGGCAGAAGTTCATGGAGTCCCAGCTGGACACCATCCGGGAGGTGCGCTCCCTCATCGACCGGTACAACCCGGCCTGCGAGCTGGAGGTGGACGGCGGCGTCGCCCCCGGCACGGCGGAGCGGGTCATTGAGGCCGGGGCCACGGTGCTGGTGGCGGGCTCGGCGGTGTACGGGGCGGAGGATCCGGCAAAGGCCATTCAAGCCCTGCGCCGCTCCCTGTAGGGGCGCATATCATGCGCCCGCCCGGAACGGCAGATTCTCAAAAAGCGGGCGGATAATATCCGCCCCTACACATACCTATGGAGGCAAATCACCATGGACTATTTCCCCGCCGCCCTGGAAAATTTAGTGGAACAGTTCGCCAAGCTCCCCGGCGTGGGCCGCAAGAGCGCCCAGCGGCTGGCCTTCTACATTCTGGACCAGCCGGAGGAGACGGCCAAGGCCTTCGCCGCCGCCCTGCTGGACGCCAAGACCTCCATCGGCTGCTGCCCGGTGTGTCAGAACCTCACCGACGGGGATGGCAAGTGCGCCATCTGCGCCTCCTCCAAGCGGGATCACGCCACTGTGTGCGTGGTGGCCGACCCCAAGGACGTGGTGGCCATGGAGCGCTCCCGGGAGTACGGCGGGGTGTACCACGTGCTCCACGGGGTGATCTCCCCCATGAACCACGTGGGGCCGGACGATTTGCGCATCCAGCAGTTGGTGGAGCGGGTGGCGGCGGGCGGGGTGGACGAGGTGATCATGGCCACCAACCCGGACACCGAGGGGGAGACCACCGCCATGTACCTGTCCCGGCTGCTAAAACCCTTCGGGGTGAAGACCACCCGGCTGGCCTACGGCATCCCGGTGGGCAGCCACCTGGAATTTGCCGACGACGCCACCTTAATGCGCGCCCTGGAAGGGCGCCGGGAAATATAAGGAGGAATACCCATGAAACGTACCGCCGAATTTACCAGGGAAAAGCTGGAATACCTGAAGCTGCTGGCCAGACAGTACCCCACTGTCCAGGCCGCCAGCACCGAGATCATCAACCTCCGGGCCATCCAGAACCTGCCCAAGGCCACCGAGCACTTCATCTCCGACGTCCACGGGGAGTACGAGGCGTTCCAGCACATCATCAATTCCGCCTCCGGCGTGGTGCGGGAGAAAATCGACGACCTGCTGGGCACCACCGTCCCCAGGGCCGACCGGGACCAGCTGGCCACCCTCATCTATTACCCTGAGGAAAAGCTGGAGGAAATCGAGCGGGAGACGGAGGATATGCGGGAGTGGTACCGCATCACCTTCCACCGGCTCATCGACCTGTGCTGCCTGGTAAGCGCCAAGTACACCCGCTCCAAGGTGCGCAAGGCCATGCCCAAGGATTACGCCTACATCATCGACGAGCTGATCCACACCCATTTCGAGCAGAATGAGGCGGACAAGCGGGGCTACTATGAGAACATCATCAACACCATCATCGACCTGGACCGGGCGTCCAATTTCCTGATCCAGCTGTGCGAGCTCATCAAGCGCCTGGCGGTGGACCACCTCCACCTGGTGGGGGACATCTTCGACCGGGGCCCCGGCGCGGACGTGATTATGGACACCCTCATGGACTATCACAGCGTGGACATCCAGTGGGGCAACCACGACATCCTG
>CATLEJ010000131.1 GCA_949916125.1 uncultured Oscillospiraceae bacterium | reverse complement strand
CGTTGTGCCATCGGGAAGGAAGATAGTGTGAAAGAAACCCAGGAGGGGTGTCTTTCACGTTCAATCAACGACTTTTTGGAACGTTCTTTGTTCCAAAAAGTCGCACTCAGCGTGGCGAAAAGACTTTTTCGACACGCTGGGTCTCCGCCCCCGCAGGGGGCGGAGACTATTGTCATAAGGTCACGCCCTGCTTGAAGATGGCCATGTCGTGGAAGCCGGCCTGCTCCGCCTTAACGGGCTTCCCGGAGGCCACCTCCATCACATAATCAAACAGCGTTTTCCCCAGCTCCCCCACTGTGCCGTCCTCCACCAGCGTGCCGCAGTTGAAGTCGATCCAGTTGGCCTTCTTCTCCGCCAGGGCGAAGTTGCTGGCGATCTTCACCGTGGGCACCGGGGAGGCGAAGGGGGTGCCCCGCCCGGTGGTGAACAGCACGATATGGGCCCCCGCCGCCGCCAGGGCGGTGGACGCCACCAGGTCGTTGCCCGGCGCGCTGAGCAGGTTCAGCCCCCTGCGCTGCACCTGTTCGCCGTAGGAGAGCACGCCGGACACCGGGGCGCTGCCCGACTTCTGGGTGCAGCCCAGGGACTTGTCCTCCAGGGTGGAGATGCCCCCCTTCTTGTTGCCGGGGGAGGGGTTTTCATAGATGGTCTGGCCGTGGCGGGTGAAGTAGTCCTTAAAGCCGTTGACCAGCTTCACCGTGTCGGCGAAGATCCGCTCGTTCTCGCAGCGGTTCATCAGCAGGGTCTCCGCGCCGAACATCTCGGGCACCTCGGTGAGGACGGTGGTCCCCCCCTTGGAGATGAGCAGGTCGGAGAAGGCCCCCACGGTGGGGTTGGCGGTGATGCCGGACAGCCCGTCGGAGCCGCCGCACTTCATGCCCACCACCAGCTCGCCGCAGCCGATGGGCTCCCGGCGGAAGGAGCCCGCGTACCGGGCCAGTTCCTCCACCAGCGCCACGCCGTCGGCGATCTCGTCGTCCGACTCCTGGCACACCAGGAACTTCACCCGGTTCTCGTCCCACTGGCCCAGGTAGGGCTTGAGCACGTCGATATTGCTGTTTTCGCACCCCAGCCCCAGCACCAGCACGCCGCCGGCGTTGGGGTGGTTGATGAGGCCCGCCAGGATCTTCCGGGTGTTCTCCTGGTCGTCCCCCATCTGGGAGCAGCCATAGGGGTGGGGAAAGGCGTAGATGCCGTCCACGGTGCCCGTTTTGAACGGCTGGGACAACCGCTCGATGGCCCGGGCCACGTCGTTGACGCAGCCCACGGTGGGGATGATCCACACCTCGTTGCGCACCGCCGCCCGGCCATCCTTCCGGCGGTAGCCCTGGAACAGCACGTCGTCGGTGGGCACCAGGGGGACGTTGTCCGGCTCATAGGCGTAGTCCAGCACCTCCCCAAGCCCGGTTTTCAGGTTGTGGGTGTGGACCCAGCCCCCCGCGGGGATGTCCGCCTGGGCCGTGCCGATGGGCGCGCCGTACTTGAGGACGGCGCTGCCCGCCGGGATGTCCGCCAGGGCAAATTTGTGGCCCTGGGGGATGTCCTCCCGCAGCGTCACCGCCTGTCCGTCCACCTGGAACGCCGTCCCTGCGGCCAGCGGAGCCAGCGCCACTGCCACCGAGTCGCCGGGATGGATTCTGAGAAAGGTTTTCATGAAAACACGTTGCCCTCCTGTTCCCGAATGGGCGGGGCCGCGCGCCTGGGAATGAAACAACTTACACCCCGCTCCGGCGGCCCACCCCTTTAATAATGTAAGAACTTACAACGGAATCCATCATAAGGCACTTTTTTTAAAAAGTCAACGGCCTTGAAACCATTCGAAGACGCAAATTTTTCTTTTTGTCATCCTGCACAAATTTCAAACGGCGAACTTGTAGGAAAAAACGTCTTGCAACGGAGAACGCACCAGTTTATTATTAAAGCTGTATGTAAATTTACAAAAGCGATGGAGGCACTGCCGTGAATATTTACGATATCGCCGAGCTGGCGGGCGTCTCCATCGCCACCGTGTCCCGTGTCCTCAACGACAGCCCCAACGTGGCGGAAAAAACCAAGCAGCGGGTGCGCAGCGTCATGGAGGCCCATGGCTATGTTCCCAGCGGCTTTTCCCGGGGGCTGGGGATGAACGCGATGAAAACCATCGGCCTGATCTGCCCCGACGCGGCGGACGACTACATGGCCAAGGCGGTGGCCTGCCTGGAGGGGGGGCTGCGGGATTACGGGTACGACTGCCTGCTGTATTGCAGCGGCTACGGCTACGAGGACTGCCAGACCGCGGTGAGCGCCCTGCTGCGCTGCCGGGTGGACGCGCTGATCCTCATCGGCTCCATCTACGCCGACGACGACCCGGACAGCCCTCGGGTGAACTACATCCGGGAGGCCGCGGCCCAGACCCCTGTGTTCATGGTCAACGGCTACGTCCGGGGGAAGAACATCTACTGCGCCGTGTGCGACGACTTTGACGCCGCCCGCTCCGCCGTGAAGGAGATGATCGCCTCCGGGCGGCGGAAAATCCTGTTCCTGGCGGATATGGACACGGTGAGCACCAACCTGAAGCGCCAGGGCTGCCAGGCCGCCCTGGCCGAGGCGGGGCTGGAGCTCCAGGCGGACGTGAGCGTGGACCTGTCCAACCAGATCTACCAGACCCGGGACCATCTGCTGAAACTGGCCGGCCTGGATGTGGACGGCATTTTCGCCGCCAACGACGCGCTGGCCGCCGGGGCGCTGAAATACGCCAAGCGGAGGGGCCTGTCCGTCCCCCGGGACCTGTGCGTGATCGGCTGCAACAATTCAGAGCTGTCCGTGTGCTGCGACCCGGAGCTGTCCACCATTGACAGCCGGGAGCCGCGCCTGTGTCAGATTGTGATTCATTTCCTCAAGCTCCACCTCAGCGGCAGGCGGCAGGGCGGGAAGGTATACGCCAAAGGCTACCTCATCCGCCGGGGGACGACAGACTTCTGACCCGCCCCACCCGGCCGCCGGCCGGGATTTCCATATTATTTCCGAATTAAAAATTCGGAAATAATAACCTTTGATTTAAGCCGTTTTGCTCGCCGCCTGCGGCGGCAACCGCAAAACATGGCACATATTACTTCCGACTTTTTGGTTCGGAAGTAATAATATATGTAAAGGAGCGCAACAACCATGGATATCCGCTATTCAACCAGCCCCAGCGACGTGAAGCGCTACACCACCCAGGAGCTCCGCGACGAGTTCCTGATCCGGGACCTCTACCTGCCCGACACGGTGCAGGCCGTCTACTCCCATGTGGACCGCATGGTGGTGCTGGGGATCATGCCCGTCCGCCAGGTTCTGCCCATTGACAAGGGCATCGACGTGTGGCACAATTTCGGTACGGCCTTCTTCCTGGAGCGCCGGGAGGCGGGTGTGTTCAACCTGGGCGGCCCCGGCTCCATCACGGTGGACGGGACAAAGTATGACCTGGGCTTTGAGGACTGCCTGTATATCGCCATGGGGGCGAAGGAGGTAACGTTTGCCAGCGCCGGCCCGGACAACCCCGCCCGGTTCTACCTGGTGTCCGCCCCCGCCCACAAGGCGTACCAGACCACCCTGCTCACCATGGAGAACGCCAACAAGCGGCCCTGCGGCGCGGCGGAGACCGCCAACCAGCGTGTCATCAACCAGTTCATCCACCCCGACGTGCTGCCCACCTGCCAGCTGTCCATGGGGCTGACCCAGCTGGAGCCCGGCAGCGTGTGGAACACCATGCCCGCCCACACCCACGAGCGGCGCATGGAGATCTACACCTATTTCAACATCCCGGAGGACAATGTGGTGTTCCACATGATGGGCCAGGGCGACGAGACCCGGCACATCGTCATGCACAATTTCGACGCGGTGATCTCCCCCTCCTGGTCCATCCACAGCGGCTGCGGCACCGCCAACTACACCTTCATCTGGGCCATGGGCGGGGAAAACCAGGCCTTTGATGATATGGACACCATCCCCACCACCGAGCTGAAATAAGGAGGCACAACCATGAAAAACCAATTTGACCTGACCGGGAAGGTGGCGCTGGTCACCGGCGCGTCCTACGGCATCGGCTTCGCCATTGCCACCGCCATGGCAGAGGCCGGGGCCACCATCGTGTTCAACGACATCAAGCAGGAGCTGGTGGACAAGGGTCTGGCCGCCTACGCCGAGAAGGGCATCAAGGCCCACGGCTACGTGTGCGACGTCACCAACGAGGACGCCGTCAACGAGCTGGTGTCCAAGGTGGAGCAGGACGTGGGCGTCATCGACATTTTGGTGAACAACGCTGGCATCATCAAGCGCATCCCCATGGTGGAGATGTCCGCCAAGGACTTCCGGCAGGTCATCGACGTGGACCTGAACGCCCCCTTCATCGTCAGCAAGGCCGTCATCCCCTCCATGATCAAGAAGGGCGGCGGCAAGATCATCAACATCTGCTCCATGATGAGCGAGCTGGGCCGGGAGACGGTCAGCGCCTACGCCGCCGCCAAGGGCGGGCTGAAGATGCTCACCCGCAACATCGCCAGCGAGTACGGCCAGTACAACATCCAGTGTAACGGCATCGGCCCGGGCTATATCGCCACGCCCCAGACCGCGCCCCTGCGGGAGATCCAGCCCGATGGATCCAAGCACCCCTTCGACCAGTTTATCCTGGCCAAGACCCCCGCCAACCGCTGGGGGGAGGCCTCCGACCTGGGCGGCCCGGCGGTGTTCCTGGCCTCTGCCGCCTCCGACTTCGTCAACGGCCACATCCTCTATGTGGACGGCGGCATTCTGGCCTATATCGGCAAGCAGCCATAAATGGGGCTTGTCACATCCCTGTCCCTGGGCTTCCAGGTGTTTGTGCCGGACCATAGCGGCTGTACGCGGAAATAGAACGGAACGGGAGGGGCGGCGAGCCCCTCCCGTTTTAAAACATTAAGGCCCGTCCCTATTGGAGCCGCCCGGTGACGCAGAATACCGCCCACCGGGCGATATTCACCGCGTGGTCCGCCACCCGCTCCAGGTACTTGCCGATGATGATGAGGTCCACCGCCCGCCCGGAGTGGTCCTCCGACCGGGCGATCCGCCCCGTCAGCTCCCGCTTGAGCTGGACGAACAGCTCGTCCACCCCGTCGTCCAGGCCGATCACCGCCCGGGCCGCGGTCTCGTCCCGGTTGGCGTAGGCGGCGATGGCCTGGCGCACCATCAGCCCCGCCTGGCGGCTCATGTCGGGGATCTGGGCGGGCACCCGCTCCCGCTGCCCGCCGTCCCCCGCCATGAGCTGGGAGATCTCGGCGATGTTGGCCGCCTGATCGCCGATGCGCTGCAGGTCGGTGACCAGCTTCAGCGCCGTGGACACGGTGCGCAGGTCCCGGGCCACGGGCTGCTGCCGCATGAGCAGGGAGATGCAGCGGTTTTCAATGTCCCGCTCCATCTGGTCCATGGCCGCGGTGACGCCCGCGGCGGCGCGGGCGCCCTCCCCCGCCCCGTCGGACAGGGAGGCGGTGACCAGGTCGATGGCGTCCTGGGCCGCTTCCGCCATGCGGGTCAGCTCCCGGCTCAGCTCGGCCAGCTCGGCGTCGAAGGTTTTTCGCTTTGCAGCTGCCTCCTGTTCAAAATCTTCCCGCGGGCACGCCCGGTGAGGGCCGGCGGGGGCGCGCCCCGCGGCGGGTCACCCGAACCGCCCGGTGATATAGTCCTCGGTGCGCCGGTCCCCGGGCATGGAGAACAGCCGGCCGGTGTCCCCGGCCTCCACCAGCTCCCCCTGAAGGAAGAAGGCGCACCGGTCGGACACCCGCGCCGCCTGCTGCATATTGTGGGTGACGATGACGATGGTGTAGGACCGCTTGAGCTCGGTGATGAGCTCCTCGATCCGGGAGGTGGAGATGGGGTCCAGCGCTGAGGTGGCCTCGTCCATGAGCAGCACGTCCGGCTCCACGGCCAGCGCCCGGGCGATGCACACCCGCTGCTGCTGCCCGCCGGACAGGGACAGGGCGGATTTGCGCAGGCGGTCCTTTACCTCGTCCCAGATGGCCGCCGCCCGCAGGGAGCGCTCCACAATGGCGTCCAGCTCCCCCCGCCTCCGGATGCCGTGGGTGCGGGGGCCGTAGGCGATGTTGTCGTAGACGGACATGGGGAAGGGGTTGGCCTTCTGGAACACCATGCCCACCTGCCGCCGCAGGGCGGTCACGTCCAGGGCGGGGTCGAAAATGCTCCGCCCCCGGTAGAGGACCTCCCCCTCCACCCGCACGCCGGGCACCAGCTCGTGCATCCGGTTCAGCGTTTTGAGGAAGGTGGATTTGCCGCAGCCCGACGGGCCGATGAGGGCGGTCACCCGGTGGGCGGGCACGTCCAGGCTCACGCCCTTCAGCGCCTGGTTGGTTCCGTACCACAGGCTCAGCCTGTGGGTGCTGAGCACCGCGTCCATGGTTCACTCTCCCCCTTTTTGTCGGTCCAGCCTCCGGCCTGTCCGGGCGGCCAGCAGGTTGATGGCCAGCGTGATGAGCAGCAGCACCGCCGCGATGGCCATGGCGGTGTCCAGGTCGCCGTACTCGTTGGCGTACACGTACAGGGACACGCTGAGGGTGGCGGAGGGGGTGTGGAGGGCCCGGAGAAGGCCCGCCGCCCGCGCCGCCGTGCCGGCGGTGAACAGCAGCGCCGCCGACTCCCCCACAATCCGGCCCACCGACAGGATGCAGCCGGTGACGATGCCCTGGGCCGCGCCGGGGAGGACCACGGTGTACACCGTGCGCCACCGGCCCGCCCCAAGGCCCATCGCCCCCTCCCGGTAGGAGCGGGGCACCGCCTTCAGCGCCTCCTGGGTGGTGCGCAGCACCACGGGGAGGATCATCACCGCCAGCGTCAGCCCCCCGGACACCACCCCCGTGCCCAGCCGCAGCAGCCGCACGAAGAACAGCATCCCCACCAGCCCGTACAGGATGGACGGGATGCCCGCCAGCGTCTCGGCGGCGAATTCGATGGCGGAGGTCCAAGGCCCGGCGGGGGCGTACTCGGTGAGGTACACCGCCGCCCCCACCCCCACCGGGAGGGCTGCGGCCAGGGTGAACAGGATCATATACAGGGTGTTCAGGATGTTGGGGAAAATCCCGTCCGTGTGGTTGAGATAGCTGCGCTGGCCGGTGAGCAGCCCCCAGCTCACATGGCCCAGCCCCCGCCACAGCACAAAGCCGATGAGAAACGCCAGCAGGGCGCAGGTGAGGACGCCGCTGGCCCACAGCGCCCCCCGCAGCAGCCCGTCCCGGACTCGCCGCCCGCCCATGCTCAGCGCCCCCGGCGGGGCCGTGCCAGCAGGCGCAGCCCCGCGTTGACCAGCATGATGAACAGGAACAGCACCAGCCCGATGGAGAACAGCGCCTGCCGCCACAGGGAGCCCACCGGGGCGTAGCTCATCTCGGAGGCAATGGCGGTGGTGAGGAAGCGCACCGGGGTGAAGGGCCCGGCGGGCAGGTTGGCCACGTTGCCCGACACCATGATGATGGCCATGGCCTCCCCCAGGGCACGGCCCACCCCCAGCACCACGGCGGCGGCCACCCCCGAGCGGGCGGCGGGCAGGGTCACCCGGAACAGCGTCTCGGTGGGGGTGGCCCCCAGGGCCAGGGACGCGGCCTCGTATTCCAGGGGGACGGCCCGCAGGGCGGTCTCCGCCACCCCTACGATGGAGGGCAGGATCATCACCGACAGCACCAGTACCGCGGACAGCAGGGTGGCCCCGGAGGGCAGGCCGAAGGCCCGCTGGACGGCGGGCACCAGCACCGTCATGCCCACCAGCCCGTACACCACCGAGGGCACCCCCGCCAGCAGGGC
>CATLEJ010000130.1 GCA_949916125.1 uncultured Oscillospiraceae bacterium | reverse complement strand
GGCTTCGCCTCCGGGGCGCTGGTGGCCGGGGCCTGGGTGGGCTCGGCAGTGGGCTCAGCGGTGGGTTCCTGGGTGGGCTCGGCCATAGGCTCCTGGGTGGGGAGGGCCAGGGAGGGCTTCTGGGTGTCGTCGGCGGGCGGGGCGGAGGTCACCTCGCCGGCGGGGTCGGAGGGGATCAGGGTGGTGTCGGCGGCGGGGTTTCCGCAGCCGGACAGCAGGGACAGGCCCATAGCCATGGCCAGGGTCCAGGGGATCAGACGTTTCATTATGTTACACACTCCTATTTTTTTATGTGGTTATGCGCTTTTTTGTTGTCACGCTGCGAAGCGGCCAGAACGCTACCTCGCTTTCGCTGCGTCTCGCTTCACAAACAGAATCGCCGCGCGATTCTTGGTTTGTAAAGCTCGCTGCGCTCCAAGCTCGTTCGCTGTCCGCTTCTCCGCGCTTCTTATTTGTCACGCTGCGCCTGTTCGCGACGCACGGCTTCGCTCCGTCTCGGACAAAACCAGGCCCCACTTTGTGGGCCCTGGGCTTTTGTCCTCGCTACGCTCCATCCGTGCTGCTCACGACGGCTCCGCGCTTCTTATTTGAACAGCGCCTCAAACTCGCTGACGATGGCGTCCGCGTCGTCGTGGCACACCAGCATCACATAGGTGCCGTGGTCGGCCATCCTGGCGTGCTTGACCCACGCCTCGACGGTATCCGGGTAGTTCATGCCCTCCTCGGTCATGGTGGCAATGCGGGCCTCGAACAGCTCCTTCACCTTGGCGGCGTCCTCGGCGCTCTTGGCCTGGACCAGGGCAAACTCGCCGGTGTTGAAGGAGGTCATGCACAGATAGACCTCCATCTGCTCCAGGTCCATCTCCTTCAGGCCGGGGAAGGCGTTGTCCAGCATGATGGCGCCGAACTCGTCGGCGGGGTCCGCCCGCTCCACCCCCATGCCGAATTCGTGGCCTCCCGCCACGGTCTGGGCGAAGGCGGCCAGGTCCACCTTTTTCTCCTGGTTGGGCTTGCCGCCGCAGGCGGACAGCAGGGACAGGCACAGCACGGCGGCGGCGCACAGGGCAATGATTCGTTTCATGGTATTGACGCTCTCCTTTGTGTTATAATTGAGGTTATGCAAACAGGGCGTTGAATTCGTCCACGATCTGGTCGCACTCGGTGGCGCACACCAGCATCACGTAATTCCCATGGTCCACGATGCGGGAACTGTCCGCCCAAAGCTGGGTGGGGCCGGGGTAGAAGGCCCCGCCGGGGGTTTCCCCGTCGCCCACCATGTAGTCGACCCGCTTCTGGAAGATCTCCTTCACCTTGGCGGCGTCTTCCGGGCTCTTGGCCTGGGCCAGCCCGATCTCCCCGTTGTTCAGGGTAATCATGCCGACCAGGTTGACCCGCTGTTCCAGCTTCAGCTCCAGCAGACCGGGGAAGGTGCGGTCGTAGGTGTCCTTGTCGTACTCGTTTTCCGGGTCCATTTCCCCCAGGTAGGCGGCAAACTCATACTTTTCCTGGAGGGCTTTGGCGAAGGCGGCCAGGTCCGCCTGCTTCTGCGTCCCCCCTCCGCCGGAGCAGGCCGGCCAGCAGCAGAGCGCAGGTCATGGTGACGGCGAGAAACTTTTTCATGGCTTACGATTCACTCCTTGTTGGTCTTGCCCAGGCGGAGCGTTCGGCAGTCCAGACAGTGCCCACCGCTTTGAGTGTGCGCCGCACCGGGGGCTTTTATGCGCCACCCTGGATGCGGCCCCGCGCCGGCGGTATGTCCCTGAGCATTGTAACACACGCCGGGAGGATTGGCAACCATTTCCCCCTAAAACCGCGGGCGGCGGTGAAAGCCGCTCCGTAAAGCAATACCCCGGAAGGGCCGGAGGGGTTGCATGGGACGGAAAAATTTTTTCTTTTTTCCTGTCAAAGGCCCTCAAGGCTGAAATTTTGGGGGAATTTAAGGCCTGTTCGGCAAAGTGACAGCAAAAAAGGTTAAATTTTTGACAGTTTCGCCACATTTTCTCTTGTAATTTGCGGCGCAAGCGAATATAATGTCCGTGGTTAAGGGGAGATGTTATGGTCAATATCGTGTTGGTTGAACCGGAAATCCCGCAGAATTGCGGCAATATCGCCCGCACCTGCGCCGCCACCCGCTCGCGCCTCCATCTGGTGGAGCCCCTGGGCTTTGACATCAGCGAGAAGGCGGTGCGCCGGGCGGGGCTGGATTACTGGCCCATGGTGGATCTGACCGTCTACCCCAATCTGGACGCGCTGTTCGCCCAAAACCGGGTGGACGACCTGTGGCTGGCCACCACCAAGGCCCCCCAAGACTACGCCCGGGCCCAATTTCGGGACGGCTGCTGGCTGTTCTTCGGCAAGGAGACCGCCGGCCTGCCCCAATGGTTCCGGGAAGCCCACGCGGACCGCTGCGTCCGCATCCCCATGCGCCCCGACGCCCGCAGCCTGAACCTGTCCAACTCGGTGGCCGTCCTGGCCTACGAGGCGCTGAAGCAGCAGGGCTTCCCCAATCTAAGCGGGGCGGGGGAAATGGGCATCCCAATCAGTTAAAACCTCAATTCACTTCAAGTTGTAAGAAATGAAAGGAGTTTGAACAGCATGAACTACAACAAGAAGACGGTCAAGGACGTTGACGTGAAGGGGAAGAAGGTTCTCCTCCGCTGCGACTTCAACGTGCCCATGGCCAAGGACGGCAGCGGCGTCATCACCGATGACAAGCGCATCCGCGCCGCCCTGCCCACCATCCAGTACCTGCTGGAGCAGGGCGCGGCGGTCATCGCCTGCTCCCACATGGGCAAGCCGGTGGCCACCTTCGACAGCTACAAGAAGAAGCAGCTGGAGAAGGGCAAGGACGAGGCGTCCATCACCGAGGAGAAGTGGAAGAAATCCCTGGCCGAGCTGCGCATGGAGCCGGTGGCCAAGCGGCTGAGCGAGCTGCTGGGTAAGGACGTGATCCTGGCCGACGACGTGGTGGGCCCCGACGCCCAGGCCAAGGCCGCGGCCCTGAAGCCCGGCGAGATCATGCTGCTCCAGAACACCCGGTTTGAGAAGGGCGAGACCAAGGGCGACCCGGAGCTGGCCAAGAAGATGGCCGATCTGGCCGGGGCGGACGGCGTGTACGTGTCCGACGCCTTCGGCGCGGTGCACCGCGCCCACGCCTCCACCGCCGTGGTGGCCAACTACCTGCCCGCCGTGTCCGGCTTCCTGATCCAGAAGGAGCTGGACTTCATCGGCGGCGCCCTGGCCAACCCCAAGCGCCCCCTGGTGGCCATCCTGGGCGGATCCAAGGTGAGCTCCAAGATCGGCGTCATCAACAACCTGCTGGAGATCGCCGACACCATCATCATCGGCGGCGGCATGGCCTACACCTTCTCCGCCGCCCAGGGCGGCAAGGTGGGCGACTCCCTGCTGGAGGCCGACTGGGAGGACTACGCCCGGGACATGGTGAAGAAGGCCGCGGACAAGGGCGTGAAGCTGCTGCTGCCCGTGGACACCGTCATCGCCGACAAGTTCGCCGCCGACGCCGATTCCAAGGTGGTCAAGTCCGGCGAGATCCCCGACGGCTGGCAGGGCCTGGACATCGGCCCCGAGACCGTGAAGCTGTACTGCGACGCCGTGGCCGACGCGGGCACCGTCATCTGGAACGGCCCCATGGGCGTGTTCGAGTTTGAGAAGTTCGCCGCGGGCACCAAGGCGGTGGCCGAGGCCCTGTCCAAGACCTCCGCCATCACCATCATCGGCGGCGGCGACAGCGCGGCGGCCGTGCAGCAGCTGGGCTATGCCGACAAGATGACCCACATCTCCACTGGCGGCGGCGCCTCCCTGGAGTTCATGGAGGGCAAGGAGCTGCCCGGCGTCGCCTGCTTACTGGACGCGTAATTCCACAAGACCCGGCAATCAAGAGAGGATTTAGAGATTCTAAGAGAACACCCATCCATTTTACTTTATTGGAAGGAGCCCAATCATGAATCTGAAGTACCGTAAGACCATCATCGCCGGCAACTGGAAGATGAACAAGACCCTCACCGAGACCAAGGCCTTCGCCGAGGCCCTCAAGCCCCAGCTGGGCCGCCACAAGTGGTGCGACGTGGTGCTGTGTGTTCCCGGGGTGAACATCCCCGGCGCCGTGCGCCTGTTCAAGGATACCCGGGTGTCCATCGGCGGCGAGACCTGCCACTACGAGGCCAGCGGCGCCTACACCGGCGAGGTCACCGTGGAGATGCTCAAGGACGTGGGCGCCAAGTACGTCATCATCGGCCACTCCGAGCGCCGGCAGTACTATAACGAGACCGACTTCACCGTCAACAAGAAGGTCCACGCCGCCCTGGAGGCGGGCCTGCGGCCCATCGTGTGCGTGGGCGAGAGCCTGGAGCAGCGGGAGCTGGGCGTCACCAGCGAGCTGATCTCCTACCAGGTGAAGGTGGCCCTGGCGGGGCTGAACGAGAGCCAGGTGCGCCGCGTGGTGGTGGCCTACGAGCCCATCTGGGCCATCGGCACCGGCAAGACCGCCACGGCGGAGCAGGCCGGCGAGGTGTGTACCCACATCCGCGCCATCATCCGCAAGCAGTACGGCGCCCGTGTGGCCCGGGCCGTCACCATCCAGTACGGCGGTTCCATGAACGCCAAGAACGCCCATGAGCTGCTGGCCCAGCCCGACATCGACGGCGGCCTCATCGGCGGCGCGTCCCTGAAGCCGGACGACTTCATGGCGATCATTAATGCCGCGAATCAGGAGTGATTTCCTTGAAAACACCTACCACACTCATTATCATGGACGGCTTTGGCCTGTCCCCCTCCACCAAGGCGGGGGACAACGCCATCGCCGCCGCCCGCACCCCCAATCTGGATAAGCTGTTCGCCGAGAACCCCTGCTGCAAGCTGTCCGCCTCCGGCCTGGACGTGGGCCTGCCCGACGGGCAGATGGGCAACAGCGAGGTGGGCCACACCAACATCGGCGCGGGCCGGGTGGTGTTCCAGGACCTGCCCAAGATCACCAAGGCCATCCAGGACGGGGACTTCTTTGAGAATCCCGCCTACAAGGACGCCATGCTGGCGGCGAAGGACGCCGGGACGGCCGTCCACATCTACGGCCTGATGTCCAACGGCGGCGTCCACAGCCACATCACCCACATCCAGGCGGCGGTGAAGATGGCCCACGACCTGGGCTGTGAGAAAATCTTCATCCACTGCTTCATGGACGGGCGGGACGTGCCCCCCACCTCCGGCAAGGACTTTGTGGCCCAGATGAAGGAGACCTGCGACCAGTATGGGGCGCAGATCGCCACCATCTCCGGCCGGTACTACGCCATGGACCGGGACACCAACTGGGACCGGGTGGAGCGCTCCTACAAGGCCATGGTGTACGGCGAGAGCGAGCACCGCTTCATCGGCGACCCGGTGGGGGCCATGCAGGCCAGCTACGACGCGGGGGTGACCGACGAGTTCGTGATCCCGGTGATCACCGCCGAGCACGCCGAGATCGGGGAAGGGGACTCCATCATCTTCATGAACTTCCGGCCCGACCGGGCCCGGGAGATCACCCGCGCCTTCGTGGACCCCGACTTCACCGGCTTTGAGCGGAAAAAGGGCTTCTTCCACGTGAACTACGTGTGCACCACGTCCTATGACGCGTCCATGCCCAACGTGGTGATCGCCTTCCCCAAGGAGAGCCTGGACAACATCTTCGGCGAGTATATCGCCCAGCAGGGCATGACCCAGCTGCGCATCGCCGAGACGGAGAAGTACGCCCATGTCACCTTTTTCTTCAACGGCGGCGTGGAGACGGTGTTCCCCGGGGAGGACCGGTGCCTCATCCCCTCCCCCAAGGTGGCCACCTACGACCTCCAGCCCCACATGAGTGAGCCGGAGGTCGCCGCCGAGGCCGTCAAGCGCATTGAGAGCGGCGAGTACGACGTGGTGATCCTCAACTTCGCCAACTGCGACATGGTGGGCCATACCGGGGTGTACGAGGCCGCGGTGAAGGCCGCCGAGGCGGTGGATACCGGCGTGGGCCAGGTGGTGGAGGCCACCGCCAAGATGGGCGGCGTGTCCATCATCACCGCCGATCACGGCAACGCCGAGCATATGGTGGAGGAGGACGGCTCCCCCTTTACCGCCCACACCACCAACCTGGTGCCCTGCTGCGTGGTGGGCGCGGACGTGACGCTGCGGGACGGCCGGCTGGCCGACCTGGCCCCCACCATGCTGGATCTGATGGGGCTGAAGCAGCCCGCTGAGATGACGGGGCAAACGCTGATTGTAAAATAATAACAGAACCCAAACCGAAGCCCAGCGAAGCGGGTTCGGTTTGGAAAGGAGGCGCAGCGGAGGCAGTGAGCTTTTGGGCTTGCCCAGAAGCGAACGGCCGAAGCTTGTGCCGACGCGATGACCGGCCAGACCCTGATCGTGAAGTAAAACAACCACTTGGTCTCTGAGGCGTATGCCTCTTATACCTATACCTTTGACATTTTGAAAGGAGCTTGATTCCCATGAAACAGATGCTTGAGATCGTTGACGTACTCGGCCGCGAGATCCTGGACTCCCGGGGCAACCCCACCGTCGAGGTGGAGGTCGTCCTGGAGGACGGCACCATGGGCCGCGCCGCGGTTCCCTCCGGCGCCTCCACCGGTGTGCACGAGGCCTGCGAGCTGCGGGACGGCGACAAGAGCCGCTACCTGGGCAAGGGCGTGGAGAAGGCCGTCGCCAACGTGAACACCGAGCTGGCTGAATGCCTTATCGGCATGAACGCCCTGGATCAGGTGTCCATCGACAAGGCCATGATCGAGCTGGACGGCACCCCCAACAAGGGCCGCCTGGGCGCCAACGCCATCCTGGGCTGCTCCCTGGCCGTGGCCAAGGCCGCCGCCGAGAGCCTGGGGATGCCCCTGTACAACTACGTGGGCGGCGTGAACGGCAAGACCCTGCCCGTGCCCATGATGAACATCCTCAACGGCGGCGCCCACGCCACCAACAACGTGGACATCCAGGAGTTCATGATCATGCCTGTGGGCGCCTGCTGCTGGAAGAAGGCCCTCCAGATGTGCGCCGAGGTGTTCCACAACCTCAAGAGCGTGCTGAAGGACAACGGCACCCCCGCCGCCGGCGTGGGCGACGAGGGCGGCTACGCCCCCAACCTGAAGAAGGACGAGGACGCCTTCAAGTGCATCGTGGCCGCCATCGAGAAGTCCGGCTACAAGCCCGGCGAGGACTTCATGATCGCCATCGACGCCGCCGTGTCCGACTGGTACAACGCCGAGACCGGCTGCTACGACCTGCCCAAGGCCAAGAAGTCCATGACTAAGGCCCAGATGGTCAATATGTGGAAGAAGTTCGCCGACAACTACCCCATCATCTCCATGGAGGACTGCATGGGCGAGGACGACATCGAGGGCTGGCAGATGCTCACCAAGGCCCTGGGCGGCAAGGTGCAGCTGGTGGGCGACGACCTGTTCGTCACCAACACCGAGCGCCTCCAGATGGGCCTGGACAACGGCATCGCCAACTCCATCCTCATCAAGGTCAACCAGATCGGCACCCTCACCGAGACCCTGGACGCCATCCAGCTGGCCAACCGGCACGGCTACACCGCCGTGGTGTCCCACCGCTCCGGCGAGACCGAGGACGCCACCATCGCCGACATCGTGGTGGGCGTGAACGCCGGCCAGATCAAGACCGGCGCCCCCAGCCGCACCGACCGCGTGGCCAAGTACAACCAGCTGCTGCGCATTGAGGAGGAGCTGGGCGACGCGGCGCAGTACCTGGGCAAGAGCGCCTTCTTCAACCTGAAGTAAGGAACACAGCGCACGGCTGGGTTGTCGCCCAGCTCCCGGGGCCCCCATCGAAGCCCAGCGAAGCGGGTTCGATGGGGAAAGGCGGAGCAAGCGGAATGAGTGAGCTTTCGCCGTCAGGCGGAAGCGAGGGATATGGAGCTTGCGACGCCGCGGGCGATGCCGCC
>CATLEJ010000129.1 GCA_949916125.1 uncultured Oscillospiraceae bacterium | reverse complement strand
AAAACGGGGGCTTCAGGGCCGTGGCCCATTCGGTGGGGGACTACAACGTACCCTACCTCTACTTCATGGCTTTCATCTCCTACCTGTCCGTACCCGACCTGTACCTCATCAAGCTGTTCTCCCTGGTGTTCGACGTGATCCTGGCCTGGGGCTGCTACCGGCTGGTGCGTTCCCTCACCGGGGAACGCCAGGGGAGCAGCACGCCGCTCATCGCCTTTGCCGCGGCCCTGCTGTTGCCCACGGTGGTGCTAAACGGGGCGTTCTGGGGCCAGTGCGACGGGATCTACGGCGCGCTGTGCGTCCACGCCGCCGCCTGTGTGCTGGACGGAAGGAACAAGACCTCGGTGGCGTTGATGGCCTTGGCCTTCTGCTTCAAGCTCCAGGCCGTCTTCGTGCTGCCCCTGTGGGGGGTGCTGTGGCTGGCGGGCCGGGTGAAATTCCGGGAGCTGTGGGTGTTCCCCCTCACCTATCTTGTCTCCATCGTCCCCGCCCTCCTGCTGGGCAAGCCTCTGGCGGACATCATCGGCATCTATTTTAACCAGATGGGGGAGTACAGCAGCCGCCTGGTGCTCAATGCCCCCTCCGTGTACCAGCTCCTGCCCTACGGCGCCGAGGATCCGGGATACTTCGCCCTGCTGGGCGTGGCCGCCGCCGGGGCGCTGGTGCTGGCCCTGCTGGCGGCTGGTTTCCTGCTCCGGGGCAGGCTGGACAACCGGCTGGCCATGGCCATGGCGGTGGTGCTGTGCATCGGGGTGCCCTTCCTGCTGCCCTATATGCATGAGCGGTACTTTTTCCTGGCGGACGTGTTCACCCTGTGCTGGGCCTGCGCCAACTGGCGCCGTCTGCCCGCCGCAATTCTTGTGGAGGCCTCATCCCTGGCCAGCTATATCCTCTATCTGCGGCTGAAATTCAATTTTACCCTTACCAT
Organism: uncultured Oscillospiraceae bacterium; assembly: GCA_949916125.1. GTDB lineage: Bacteria > Bacillota > Clostridia > Oscillospirales > Oscillospiraceae > Enterenecus. The sequence continues at coordinate 7,083 of CATLEJ010000129.1, read as the reverse complement.
GGGTGGAAAATTCTACGTTATGCCGCTGGAGACGGCGGCTATGCTGGCGGCGCTGGCGTTCTCCGCCGTCGTGTTTGTCCGGGAACTGCGTGACAACAGAAAGGGGCTGGAAGCCATATGAAATTTGTTTCGTGGAACGTGAACGGCCTGCGGGCCTGCCTGAAAAAGGGCTTTTCCGAGTCGGTGCTGGCGCTGGACGCCGACTTTATCTGCCTCCAGGAGACCAAAATGGAGCGGGGCCAGGCGGCGGTGGAGCTGCCCGGCTACCACGAGTTCTGGAACTCAGCGGACAAAAAGGGCTACTCCGGCACCGCCATATTCGCCCGACAGGAGCCCCTGTCCGTCTTTTACGGCATGGATCTGGACAGGCACGACCACGAGGGGCGGCTCATCACCCTGGAGTACCCGGACTTCTTCCTGGTGGACTGCTACACCCCTAACGCCCAGAACGAGCTGGCCCGCATCGGCTACCGCATGGAGTGGGAGGACGATCTGCTGGACTATCTCAAGGGGCTGGACAGGGCCAAGCCGGTGATCTACTGCGGCGACTTGAATGTGGCCCATGAGGAGATCGACCTGAAAAACCCCAAAACCAACCGGGGCAACGCAGGCTTCTCCGACCAGGAGCGGGGCGCCATGACCCGGCTGCTTTCCTCCGGATTCACCGACACCTTCCGGCTGTTATACCCCGATCAAGAGGGGGCCTATTCCTGGTGGAGCTACCGCTTCCACGCCCGGGAAAAGAACGCGGGGTGGCGGATCGATTACTTCATCGTGTCCGACCGCCTGGGGGAGCGGGTGGCGGAAGCCGCCATACACCCCGATATCCAGGGCAGCGACCACTGCCCCGTGTCGCTGGTTTTGAAATAATTTCCAGGAAACAATCCCGCTCTTTCGCCGAAAAACGGGCAAGCTAAAGGCGCAAAGGAGGGATTCCAATGAAAATGGACAAAAAGTCGGTGCTGCCCATCGCCGGAGCCACCATGGCGGTAGGGGCCGCCGCCCTGGGCATGATGATGATGCCCAGAAAGAAAAAGCACTCCGCCCAGAAGGCGGCGGGCAAGGCCATCAAGGCCGTGGGCGACGTGGTGGAGCACCTGGACCGTTCGCTGAAGATGTGAGAAGAGGGGGCGTTCCCGTGGGGGGACGCCCCTTCGGCCGGTTGTGGAGGCCGGCACAGCGAAATAGGGCCGGCCGAGACGGGGAAAGACAGGCAAGGGAATTGACAGGCAATCCCCAATAGAATATAATAAAAATACCCAAAATAAGAATTTATCTCAACATCAGAGATGGGCAGACTGGAGCACCGCCCCCAAAATGCTGTGGATGTGACGTATGGACTGGAGCATATGACATGATCTGGAATCCAAACAGGAGGAGTTGAACGCCATGATCCGCATTGCCATCGCGGAGGACGACCCCCAGTGCTTTGCGCAGATGGAGCAATACATCGGGAGCTTTAGCCAGGAGACGGGCCGGGCCTTTCAAATCACCCATTTTGACAACGGGGAGGACCTGGTGGAGCGGTACAAGCCGGACTATGACCTGATCTTGATGGACGTGGAAATGCCGTTTATGGACGGTATGACGGCGGCGGGCTACGTGCGGGAGCTGGACCCGGAGGTGGTGATCGTCTTTGTCACCAACCTGGCCCAGTACGCCATCCAGGGCTACGCGGTAAATGCCCTGGACTATATCCTCAAGCCGGTGAGCTATTTCTCCTTTTCCCAGCGGCTGAAGCGGGCGCTGCAATATGTGCGCCGGAAGGGGACGGATTATATCACTGTGGCGGTGAAGGGGGGCGCCGTAAAGCTGGAGGTGGACGGCATCTATTACGCCGAGCGGCTGGGCCGCCAGTTGATGCTCCACACCCGCACGGGGATACACGCCTCTACCGCCACCCTCCAGCAGCTGGAAGAGGCGCTGGAGGGCAGGGGGTTTGTCCGCTGCAATAAGGGCTATCTGGTGAACCTGGAGCACGTGGACGGTATCCAGGACGGCTGCGCCATGGTCAAGGGGGATAAGCTGCTGATCAGCCGGGGCCGCCGGGGGCCGTTTCTGGAGGCGCTGGCCGACTGCGTGGGGGGTGTTCAGGCGTGAATGCGGTCTACCTCTCCGATATCCCCCGGCTGTATACCGGGCTGGCCGAGTGGTGCGCCTGCCTGGTGATGATCGCCAACTGTCCCAGGCGGTTCGGCGGACTGAGGCTGTGGCAGGTCCTGGGGGCGGGGCTGGTGGTACAGTGTGTGTTTTTGGCGCTGACAGACGGGCTGTCCATCTGGCTGTGGCTGCCCTGCATGGCGGCGGCGGTGGGGCTGATGACGCTGCTCATCGCGGTGTGCTGCGATATGCCGCTTGCCACGGTGGGCTATTACACTGTGCGGGCTTTCCTGCTGGCGGAGTTTGCCGCCTCGCTGGAGTGGCAGCTGTATTCCTACAGCCTGTATACGCTGGGCTGGCAGGAGAGTAGGGGGCGCAGGGAGGCCTTGGCGCTTGCCCTGCTGGCGGTGGTGTTCGGCGCCGTGTTTTTTGCCATGTACCGGCTGGAGAGCCGGCGGGGGGATTCCCGCGCCGCCATGAACTTCCACCTGAAGGAGTTGTGGAGCCCCATCCTGATCGGCGCGGCCTGCTTCACCATGAGCAACCTCAGCTTTGTTTACAGCAACGGCCCCTGTCTCGGCTCGGGGCTGGCGGATATCTATAACGTCCGCACACTGGTGGATCTGGCGGGAGTGGCCATGCTGTACGCCTACCACGTCCAGCGGGGTGAGCTGTATATGCAGCGGGAGCTGGACGCCATTCAGAACATTTTGCAGAACCAATACGTCCAATACCGGCAGTCCCGGGAGAGCATTGAAGCCATCAACCACAAATACCACGACCTGAAGCACCAGATCGCCGTCCTCCGGGCGGAGCCGGACGCAGACCGCCGGTCCGCGTATCTGGATGGGATGGAGGAGGAAATCCGGGATTACGAGGCCCAGAACAAGACGGGCAATTCTGTGCTGGACACGGTGCTGACCGGGAAAAGCCTGTACTGTGCCCGCCACAAGATAGAGCTGACGTGTGTGGCGGACGGGGCGCTGCTGGAATTTATGGATGTGATGGATATCTGCACCATTTTCGGCAATGTGCTGGATAATGCCATTGAGTATGAGCTGCGCATCGAGGAAAAGGAAAAGCGGCTGATCCACCTGGCAGTATATGCCAAAAAGGATTTTTTAGTCATTCGGTGTGAGAACTACTGCCCGGAGACGCTGGAATTCCGGGACGGTCTCCCCGTATCCACCAAGGGGGACAGCCTGTATCACGGCTATGGGCTCAAGTCGGTCCGCCATGCGGCGGAAAAATACGGCGGGACCGTCACCATTCACAACCGGGATGGATGGTTTTCCATCAATCTTATGATACCGCTCCGAAAGGAGCCTGCCTGCGTCCAGACGGCGGAGGCATAGCCCGGCCTGCCAAAAGGCGGGCCTGTCTGGGAGGGCTTCAGACAGGCCGCGAGGCAAAAAGGCATTATCAGGGGAAGCGGAATGGGAAATGTGCGGCAGAGCGCCGGGGTTTCCACTCATGCCCGCCTTTCGTGGCCATAGGGCGCCTGGCAAAAGGGGCAAGGCAAACCACTGCGGTCTGCCTTGCCCCTAATTTCTTTATCAAGCCTTGCCATCGGGGGCTTTTTGCGGCGCTGCGGCCCCATCGGATTTCCGCTCCGGACTTGGCCCGCTGCTCACGACGGCTCCGCGTTTCTCACCAGAACCACTTGCTGGTGTTCCGGGATTCCAGCACATCCAGCATGGCGGACAGCATCTCCGCCGCCTCGGCGCGGGTGAGGGGATGGGACAGGTTGGCGCTGCTGGGCAGCACGGACACCGCCTCCATGTTTACCACGGACTGGTAGGCCCAGGCGGGGGCGGTCTCAGCGGAGAAGGCGGCGGAGGACGGCACATCGCCCATGGCCAGCAGCCGGTCGATGATCACGGCGGCCTGGGCGCAGGTGACGGAGTCCCCAGCGTTGAATACCACCTGGCCCGCCTCGTTATAGCTGCCCTGCACCGCGCCCTGGATCAGGGCGGCGGACACATAGCCCTTTGCCCAGGCGGAGATGCCGCTGTCGTCGTAAAAACCGGTGAGGGATACGTTCTCCAGCGGCGCGGCGCCCGCCGCTGTCATCGCCATGGTGAGAAATTCCTCGCGGGTGAACGAGGCGTCCGGGTCAAAGCAGTAAAGATCCCCGACCTTGCGGCCGGTGTACACCCCGGCCTCCGCCAGGCGCAGGGCGGAGTACTGGGCGGGGCTGCCGTCCAGATCGGAATAGCTCACCGTGGTCTTCTGCTTTTCGATCGTGACCTTGACTGTGGCGGGTTCAGACTGGTTGCCCTTGTCGTCGATGGCTACATAGGTGAAGCTGTCCTTGCCCTTTTTGCCCTCGTAGGGGGTGTACCAGAAGGCGGCGGGGTCATTTTCGTCCAGGGTGACCTGGCCCCTGGCGGGGCTGTCCACCACTTGGAAGGTAACCAGGTCGCCCTCCGGGTCCACGGCGGCGAAGCGGCTGGCAATGGCCACGCCCTTGTAGGTTTTCAGGGTAAGGTTTTCCGCGATGGGGGCGGCGTTTTCCACCTCGGCGGTGGTGCTGGTCAGGGCCATGGCCGGCATGGCCAGCGCCCCGGCCAGGCACAGGGAAAGAATTATGATGCGGGATTTCACGGGGAAAGCCTCCTTTTTAAAAGATGTAAGGATAGCTTTCACGAAACAAAGCAAAAATATGCGGGCCGCGTCGTCGCAAGCTGCATATCCTTCGCTTCCGCCTTCGTCGGCGAACGCTCACCCATTCCGCTGCGCCTCCTTTCCCAGCCAAACCCGCTTCGCTGGGCTTTGGCTGGGTTCCCTTTCTGTCGAAAGGAAACGCCCTTCCCGTTTCTTTGAAACGGGAAGGGCGCGGAGGTTTATAATTGGCTCCGATCCTTGAGCCAGCTGGGCAGGGGCCGCATTTTGATGCCGGACACCAGGCCCATGGCGATAAACAGGGTCAGGGTGGAGGAACCGCCATAGCTGAAGAAGGGCAGGGTCAAGCCGATCACCGGCCCGATATACAACGTCATGGACACGTTGATGATGGTCTGGATCATCAGCATCCCGGCGATGCCCATGGCGATATAGGCGGACATATGGCTCTTGGCCCGGCGGGACACCCACACGCACCGCAGGATGATGGCCAGCAGCACCAGCAGCACCACGCAGCAGCCGATGAGCCCGAACTCCTCCCCGCACACGGCGAAGATGTTGTCGGTGTGCCGGGCGTTCAGGGCGTCCTCCCGATAGGATTGGGTCTTCACCCCTTTGAGCCATCCCATCCCGGTGAGCCCGCCCGAGCCGATGGCGGTCAGGGACTGGTTCTGCTGCCAGCCCTGGCCCTGGGGGTCCAGATTATTGCCCTTCCAGTGCTCCACCACCACCCGAAAGCGCATGATGCGGTAGTCGTTCCAGAGCTTGTCGATCCGGGGCAGGATGAAGTGCCACAAAAACACCACCGCCCCCACCATGGGAAGGCCCACCCCGATGAACCACCACTTGCTCACCCCGGCCACCCAGGCCATCACCACGAAGATAAACAGGTAGACGATCACCATACCCCAGTCGCCGGACAGCACCGCCAGCGACCCGGCGAACACCCCGGTGAGGATCACATATTTCACCAGGGCGGAGAAGCGCCCCAGGCCCCTCGGCCGCTCCTTGTTGATCATCCAGGCCAGCACCACGATGAAGGACAGCTTGGCGATCTCCCCCGGCTGGAAGCCGAAATACTTCCCGATGACGGGGAGGAACACCCAGCTCTTGTTGCCGCCGGCCATCCGGCCAAAGGGCTGGATGAGGGCGATGACAAACAGCCCCAGCAGCAGGAACACCCACCACCACTTCTCCATCAGGTACTCGATATCAATAAAGGTGACCCACACGTAAGCCACAATGCCCATGCACAAAAACATGGCCTGTTTCTTTGCGGAGCTGGCGAGGTCCAGGTCATACCGGGTGGCGGAGTAGATGAGCGCCAGCCCCATCAGGCTGGCAAGGATGCAAAGCGCCAGCAGGAGGACGTCCCCTTTTTTGAAAAATTCCCTGAGTGTCCGTACCGGCTGCAAGACCCCGCCTCCTTTCCCAAACGAAAACTGCAAAATAGTATAGCACATTCCGTCAGGATATGCTATACTGTTTTGCAAGAGTTTTAGGATTCTTCATTTTTTACTGGTAGGAGTGAGCTGCCATGAAATTTGTGACCCACAGCCGGGAAGAGACGGAGGCCCTGGGCGCGCGGCTGGCGGATGTCCTCGAGGGAGGGGCCGTGGTGGCCTTTACCGGCGATCTGGGGGCGGGGAAAACCGCCTTTGTGTCCGGGATGGCCGGAGCCCTTGGCGTGGAGGAGCGGGTGACCAGCCCCACCTTCACCATTGTCAACGAGTATGAGGGGGGGCGGCTGCCCCTGTTCCACTTTGATATGTACCGGCTGGGCAGCGCCGACGAGCTGTTCCACATCGGCTGGGAGGACTACTTGGCCCGCGGCGGGATCTGCGCCGTGGAGTGGAGCGAGAACGTAGACGAGGCCATTGAGGACGACGCGGTCCGGATATCCATCGTCCGGGGGGACGGGGACGACGACCGGATCATCACCATTGAGGGGGTGGATCTGTGAAGATCATCGCGCTGGAGAGCTCGGCGGTCACCGCGTCGGTGGCGGTCACCAAGGACGACAGGCTGTTGGCCCAGTCTTTTCAAAACAGCGGGCTGACCCACTCCGCCACCCTGATGCCGATGGTGGCGGACCTGCTGAAAAACGCGGGGCTGACGCTGGACGAAATGGATGTGGTGGCGGTGGCGGCGGGGCCGGGTTCGTTCACCGGGGTGCGCATCGGCGTGGCCGCGGCCAAGGGGCTGGCGTGGCCGGGGAACAAGCCCTGCGCCCCCTGTTCCACGCTGGAGTCCATGGCATGGCAGTGCGCCCATATGGGCGGGGAGATCTGCGCCGCCATGGACGCCAGGCGCAGCCAGGTGTACTGCGCGCGGTTTCGGGCGGAGAACGGTGTGCTG
>CATLEJ010000128.1 GCA_949916125.1 uncultured Oscillospiraceae bacterium | reverse complement strand
GTTTTCCAGTAATCTCCTGCCCCGTTCACAGCATCGTGGGCAAAGGTAATGGAGATGCACCCATTTTTCGGCACCTGAAAAGCGTACCAGTCCACATCAGAGCTGTTTCTGAGGCTCCCAGATATCTCCGTATCCATGGAGATCTGGTTCGCGGTGCCGCTTGTTTCATTGAACTCTTTTTCCCACAAATCAGATGGAGTATAATTTACGGAAAAGCGGTAGGTCACGTCAGAAAACCAGCTGTCTTCCACGCAAAGGTAATAGGTACCCACAGGAACGCCGATTATGCTCCCGGTTTCTGGTGATATGGTTTTTCCTTCCCACGACCAGGTACCCAGTTCCTTAAGGTCGCTGGTGTACAATGTGGTTTTCCAGTAATTTCCTGCCCCATTCACAGCATCATGGGCAAAGGTAATGGAGATGCACCCATTTTTCGGCACTTGAAAAGCGTACCAGTCCACATCAGAGCTACTTCTGAGGCTCCCAGATATCTCCGTATCCATGGAGATTTGGTTCGCGGTGCCGCTTGTCTCATTGAATTCTTTTTCCCATAAATCAGATGGAGCATAATTTACGGAAAAGTGGTAGACCACGTCAGAAAACCAGCTGTCTTCCACGCAAAGGTAGTAGGTACCTGCAGGAACACCGATTATGCTCCCTGTTTCTGATGATATGGTTTTCCCTTTCCACGACCAAGAGCCCAGCTCCTTGTGTCCACTTGTGTACAATGTGGTTTTCCAGTAATCTCCTGCCCCGTTCACAGCATCATGGGCAAAGGTAATGGAGATATGTCCGTCCTGGGGCACCTCAAATTTGTACCAGTCCACATCCGACGATTTGGAGAGCGACCCCGTGATCTGGGTGTTGACCGCGATCTGATTCGCGCTCTGAATGGTGTCGTTTACCTCCGCCTCCGTTGTGACGTTGGCGGGCGGAGTGGTGGGCTCGGGGGTCGGTTCGGGGATGGGCTGGGGGGCAGTGCCGTTTGTCTTGAACGAGCCCATGCCGCTCCAATAGGTCTGGCCATTCACAACCGCGTAGAATTTGTATTGATAGGTTGTCCCCGGCGTCAGCGTATACCCGCATTCTTCATTGATTTTGAAGTAGACCTGGGGGACATTTGCGGAGTAGGAATCATTTTTCCCCTTTGCCAGCTGCTTTCCGCCCGCGTCATAGAGATACATTCCCGTCTCGGTGCAGTTCCCGTTGGAAACTTGGATGAGCTGCCCGATGGAGGCGTCCGTTTCGTAGGTATACGTATACCCGCTTTTGCTCCACGGGGAAAAGGTCACGCTGGGCTGGGAAGGGGCCCCTCCGCCGATGTCTTTTACGTGAATGTAGCCGCTGACATCAGACTTGGAAATCGTCCGGGTATTGTACGCATACAAATTAGGCCAGCTATTGTATTCCTCGATAGTTACGTTATTGCCGCTCACAGCTTTAATCCAGGCAACATGACCGTAACTCCCTGTATTCCACCATGCGACTGCACCGATGGCCGGGTTCATATCAACAGTAATGCCAAGACTTCTGGCTGCTCCACCCCAATCCTTGGCGTGGCCCCATCGGATTCCTCCATACCAGTTTGTGAAGTTGACCCCATTTCTGCTGTTTAGACACCACGCAACAAATGATGTGCATTCCCTGTTATAAAAATTCCATTGATCTACGACAGAATCCGCAGCTGCGTTTTTGTACTCTGATGGATAGTCATCCCCTGTGTTATACGCCAGCGCCGTGGTCGGCAGCACACCAACCACTAAGCACAGACATAGGACCACTGATAAAAACCGCTTTTTCATCGTCATCACTCCTTGAAAGATTTGTAAGAACCTGTATTCACAGCCGAAACCGCCGGATGGCCGAGGGATTTTCCCGTCAGGCAAGGCAAATTTTCGCAGGAATAATTGGGTTTATTGCAAGAAAATTTAACGCGGCATGGCGGGAAAAGACCCGGCCAGGCGGTGGATTGAGGTTGTAAATACAGGTTCTAAGGCCCATCCAGGCCGAATTACCAAAAAGGAAGTGTGTTTGCCCCATTGCTTGGCGCACTGTTGAAGTCACGGTTCCCCCCTAACAGCATACCATCCGAATCATTGGGCGTCAAGACATTTCAGCCCATCAAAATGGGAACGCGCAGGGTGCGGCAAGGGGAGCATGGCCCGGTAAATGGGGACATCCGCAGCAAAAGCACAGGCGGCGCCCAGCTGACGCCGGGGGCCGTCTGTGCTTTTTGCCGCCCATCCCGCCGGTGCCGACGGGCGGGGCCTTTTCGCGCTATGTACCGGGCCGGGTCATCAGCTCCGCCACGGTGCGGGCGTACAGCCGGGCAGCGGTGATGGCCTCCTGGAGGGTATTGCCGTGGGTGCCCACCTCCACCAGCATGGAGCCCGTGGAGAGCTGCTGGTTGAACCGGGACGTGCGCAGCACGATGGGCCGGGCCAGGGTGGCCCACTTTTCCGCCAGGGCGTTCTGCACGTTCACCGCCAGGGACAGGTTCACCTTCCAGTTGGGGTGGAGGTAGCCGTTGCCGTCGCTGCCCATCACCATCATCACCTGGGCGCAGTTGTCCACCGACCCGGCCACCACCTTGTAAATGGTGCCGTCGCTGGCCACCAGGGCGTCCCGGTGGACGTCCAGCACCAGCACAATGGAAGGGTGCTCCTTCAGCTCCGCCGCCACCCCCTCCAGCGAACGCATATAGGCGTCGTTATAGCTGGGGTAATCGTACAGGGTGGTGTCGTGGAGCACGCCGATGCCCGCCGCCTCGAACACCGCCGCCATCTCCTCCCCGATCCGCACCATGTTCTGCTCTGTGTTCAGGGTGCGGTAGCTGTCGCTCTCCTCATACACGTCCGTGCCGTCCATGGTGTACGCCTCGGTGGCGTGGGAGTGGTAGATCAGCACCTTGGGCCCCTCCCCCTCAGCGGACAGGGCGGGGGCGGCGGCCAGCAGGCCGTCCACGTCCAGCTCATAGCTGGTGTGGTTGTAGATGGACACGTTCCCCGACGTGACATATTTGGCGGAGGTCCCCGCCACCATGGTTTTGGCGATGATGCCCTCCGGGGCGGTGGTGGTGGGGGGCAGGTTGGGTTCGTCCTCCCCGTCGTCCGGGTCCATCACCTCCGTGCCGCCGCTGTCCGCCGGGGGCGGGTCGGAGGCGGGGGGCTGGGACTGGTCCGGGGGCAGGACTCCCCCCAGCAGGGAGGACTGGGCCAGCACCAGCCTGCCCCAGCCGGACAGCCCGTCGTCCCGGGCGGGCGTCCCCAGCTCCGCCGCCAGCAGGGCGGTGGCCACCTGGGCGCTGTCCGCCAGCCTTGCCAGGTCCCGCACCGCGGCGGCGGGGTCGCCCACCAGCCACACCAGCCACGCCCCAAGCCCCGCCAGAAACACCGCCGCCCCCACCCTCAGGCCCCGCAGGATGGGGCGGCTCGTCCTTTTCTTTCGCATCGCGCTCACCTCCCTGCATTGTATGCGGGGGCAGGGCGGAATTATGCCGCCGGGAAACCAAGTGCGCCCCCCGCCCTTCGGGCGGGGGGCCGGGTATTTGCGGGGGCAGGGAAAATTAGACGCTTGACAAACGAGGTTTCCCGAGTTATACTAAGTGGGAAAAGTAATACTAATAGGAGGAATGTGCATGAAGCTGAAGCTGCCGCGGGACCAGTTCCTCTCCACCGTGCGGGTGGGGGACAAGGGCCAGATCGTCATCCCCAAGGAGGTGCGGGACCTTTTTGAGATCGAGCCGGGGGACAGCCTGATGCTCATGGCGGACAAAAAACGGGGCATCGCCATCGTGGGCTTCGACGGCATGATCGACTTTATGCACGAGTCGGTGCGCCAGGCCCAGCAGGCCAAAAAAGAACAGGAGGGGTTGAAATGAACGCCATCCAGATCATGGGGCTCACCAAGGAGTACGCGGGCCGGCGGGTGGTGGACCAGCTGGAGCTCACGGTGCGGTCGGGGGAGCTGTTTGCCCTGCTGGGCGTGAACGGGGCGGGCAAATCCACCACCATCAAAATGCTGTGCTGCCTCACTGTCCCCACGGAGGGGGACGGGCTGCTCATGGGCCACAGCGTCCGCACCGACAGCCACGCCGCCAAGGAGATCCTGGCCGTCTCTCCCCAGGAGACGGCGGTGGCCCCTGGCCTGACGGTGGGGGAAAACCTGGAGCTGATGGCGGGCATATACGGTCGCCCCAAAAGCCGGGTGGACGAGGTGACCGCCCAGCTGGGGCTGGGGCAATGGGTTAAGCGGCGGGCCAAAACCCTGTCCGGGGGCTGGCAGCGTCGGCTGTCCATCGCCATGGCCCTGGTGTCCCGGCCCGAGGTGCTGTTCCTGGACGAGCCCACCCTGGGCCTGGACGTGCTGGCCCGGCGGGAGCTGTGGGGCGTGATCCGGGGGCTGAAGGGCCATACCGCCATCGTCCTCACCACCCACTATTTGGAGGAAGCGGAGGCCCTGGCCGACCGCATCGGCATTATGGCGGCGGGGAAGCTCCGGGCCGTGGGGACGGCGGATGAGCTGAAGGCCCTGGCGGGCCGTGAAAATTTCGAGGACGCCTTTGTGGCCCTGGCGGGAGAGGGGGCGGCGTCATGAGGATGCTGGCCTTTGCCAAGCGCAATTTGAAGGAGCTGTTCCGGGACCCGCTGACGCTGTTCTTCGGGCTGGGCTTCCCGCTGGTGCTGCTGGTGCTGATGAATGTGATCCAGCGCAATGTCCCGGTGCACATTTTCGAGCTGGAGACCCTGGCCCCGGGCATCGCCCTGTTTGGGCTGACCTTCCTGGCGCTGTTCTCTGGCCTGCTGCTGGCCCGGGATCGCTCCACCGCCTTCCTGTCCCGGTTGGCGGCGTCGCCCATGACGGCGGCGGATTTCCTGCTGGGCTACCTGCTGCCCCTGCTGCCCATGGCGGTGGGGCAGAGCGTCATCTGTCTGGCGGCGGCGGTGGCCCTGGGCCTGCCCCTGAGCTGGAACCTGCCGGCGGTGGTGCTGTCCCTGATCCCCTCGGCCCTGCTGTTCATCGCCCTGGGCCTGCTGTGCGGCACCCTGTTTAACGACAAGCAGGTGGGCGGTATGTGTGGGGCGATTCTGACCAACGCCACCGCCTGGCTGGCGGGCATCTGGTTCGATCTCTCCCTGGTGGGCGGGGCGTTCCAGAAGATAGCCTACCTGCTCCCCTTCGCCCACGGGGCGGACGGGGCAAAGGCCGCCCTGGCCGGGGACTGGGCCGCCCTGCCGGGACACCTGCTGTGGGTGTGCTTATGGGCGGCGGCCATCATGGCGGCGGCCATCTGGCTTTTCCGCTGGAAAATTGTGGAACGGTAGGAAATACGGCCCAAACCGGTATTTTTTTGTGGAATGCTTTCCCGGGCAGGCACTTGAAATCCTTATCCCGCTATGGTAAAATGGTGACCATCCAAAGGCAGCACCCCAGGCCCCGGGCCGCCGGGGAGGCCATGCTGCGCTAAAAGGAAAGGTGAGGATTCCAAATGGGCTTTTTCAGCAGCACACAGAGAATGGACAGCCAGTCCCCCATTGCCATAGAGGGTGAGAAACCCCAGGAGAGCCTGCCCCCTCCCCAGAAGGTGGCCAGCACGCTCATCACCCAGGGCGTCACCATCAACGGCACCATCAAGGGTGAGGGCGTGGTCCAGGTGGAAGGCGTGGTAGAGGGCGAGTTCAGCATGGTTGGCGCGGTCATCGTGGCCGACTCCGGGCTGGTGCGGGGCCCTATCTCCGCCGACGTGGTCCGGGTGGCCGGCAAGGTGGAGGGAAACGTCACCGCCCGGGAGCATATGCGCCTGGAGCAGTCCGGCACGCTGATCGGCGACGTGGCCACCGCCTCCCTGGTGGTGGAGGACGGCGGCTGCCTGAACGGCCGATCCACCATGATAAAAGGCCCCGCCCCCGAGCCGGAGCTCCAGACCGTCACCGTGACGGACGACCTCCAGTTCGGTCCCGGCTACGACCTTGAGGCCGAGAATTGAGCGGTGCGTCAGCACAACATCATAAAAGCGCCCGGTTTCACTCGAAACCGGGCGCTTTTTCACAGCCTTTATTCCGCAGAAATCATATAGTAGTATACCGGCTGGCCCCCGGCCAGCAGGGTGATCTCGGCGTTGGGGCACTGCGCCCGGAAGATGGACAGGGCCTCGTTGGCCTGCTCCTCGGACACGTCCTCGCCGTAGAAGATGTTGATGAACTCCGCGCTCTGCTGGCTGTCCGCCTGGGCCAGCCGCTCCAGCAGGGCGGTAATGGCCTGGTCGGTGCCAAAGAGCTGCCCGTCCGCCAGGGCCATGTAGTCCCCCTCGTGGATCTCGAAGCCGTCGAAGTCGGAATCGCGGGCGGCGTAGGTGATCTCGGAGGTACGCACATTCTTCCGGGCCTCGTCCATGGCGGCGGCGTTGGAGTCCGTCTCCCCCTCGGGATCCATGGCCAGCATGGCGGCGATGCCCTGGGGCACGGTGCGGGTGGGCACTACCACAATCTCCTTGCCCTCGATGAGGCCCACGCACTGCTCGGCGGCCATGATAATATTCTTGTTGTTGGGCAGGACGAACACCACCTCGGCGGGGGTGCGGGCGATCTCCCGGCAGATATCCTCCGTGGAGGGGTTCATGGTCTGGCCGCCGGAGATCACGCCGTCCACCCCCAGGTCCTGGAACACGGAGGCCATGCCCTCCCCGGCGCTGACCGCCACCACGCCGAACTTCTTCTCGGCGGGGGCGATGGCGGGCGCCCCGTCCTCCTGGGCTTCCAGCTCGGCCTCGACCTGCTCCAGATCGTCGGTGCTCTGGGCTTTTTTGCCTGCGGCCAGCTCCTCGGCCTGGGTGCGCATATTTTCGATCTTGGCCAGCTCCAGGGTGCCGTACTTCTGGGCCTCGCTCAGCGCCGCGCCGGGGGTGTCGGTGTGGACGTGGACTTTAAACGCCTCGTCGTCCTCCCCGATCACCAGGCTGTCGCCAATGCTGTTCAGATAGGCCCGGAAGGGCTCGATGGATTTGCCCGCCGTCTTGCGGACAATAAACACCGTGTCGAAGGTGAAGGTGATGTCCTCGTCGGACAGGGCGGCGAAGTCGGCGGACTCCTTCACCGGCAGGGAATCGTCCGTCCCCTCCGGCACGGCCACCCCCCGCAGTTCGTCCAGCATCCCCTGGAGGATGATGAGGAAACCCTTGCCTCCCGCGTCCACCACCCCGGCCTTTTTCAGCACCGGGTTCTGGTTCACCGTGTCCGCCAGGGCGATCTGCCCCTCCGCGATGGCGGCCTCCAGCACCGCCTCCACGCTGTTCTGGCTGTGGGCGGTCTCCGCCGCCTTCACGCTGGCCAGCCGGGACACCGTGAGGATGGTACCCTCGGCGGGCTTCATCACCGCCTTGTAGGCGGCGGACACGCCCTCCCCCAGGGCGGCGGCAAACACCGCGCCGTCGGCGGTGTCCCGCTCCTTGAGGCCCTTGGACATCCCCCGGAACAGCAGGGACAAAATCACGCCGGAGTTCCCCCGGGCCCCCCGCAGCAGGGCGGAGGCGTTGGTGGCGGCGGCCTGCCCGATGGACTGGGCGGGCTTCTTTTTGGCCTCGGCGGCGGCGGTGCCGATGGTGAGGGACATATTGGTGCCGGTGTCCCCGTCGGGGACAGGGAACACGTTCAGCTCGTTGATGGCCTGCTTCTGGGCGTTGATGGAGGCGGAGGCGTGAATCACCATGCGCTGGAACAGCGCGCCGTCAATGATATCGATCATAATCGGGTCATCCTCTCTTTCTGGCGGTTCAGCCGATCACCATGGAATCCACGCAGACGTTGACGCTGCGCACCTCCACGCCGGTGAGACGGTGGACGTTATATTTCACCTCGCTCTGGATGGAACGGCCCACCGCCACCAGGTTGACGCCGTTGTCCACGATGATGTGCAGGTCGATGGAGATGGACTGGTCGTCGTTATAGGTGATCTTCACGCCCTTGGACATGGACTCCCGCCGCAGCAGGTGCACCAGCCCGTCGGTCTTGGAGCGGAAGGCCATGCCCTTCACCCCATAGCAGCTGGTGGCCACGGCGCCGGTGAGGTTGGAGAACACGTCGCTGGTGAGCTGGACGCGGCCCT
>CATLEJ010000127.1 GCA_949916125.1 uncultured Oscillospiraceae bacterium | reverse complement strand
TCATGAACAGGAAGAACAGCGCCCCCCACAGCCGCCCCCCGGCCATGCCCAGGAACACCTTGGGCAGGGTGTAGAAGATGAGGGACGGCCCCGCGTCCGGCTCCACCCCGAAGGAGAAGCAGGCGGGGAAGATGATCAGACCCGCCATCAGCGCCACAAAGGTGTCCAGCGAGCAGATGCGCACCGCCTCGCTGGTGAGGGTGTGGTCCCGCTTCATGTAGCTGCCGAACACCTCCATGGCGGCGATGCCCAGGCTGAGGGTGAAGAAGGCCTGGTTCATGGCGGCGGTGACCACGTTGCCCATCCCGGCGTCCACGGCCCGGCCCAGGTCGGGCAGGAGGTAGAATTTGACCCCATCCAGCCCCCCGGGCAGGGTGAGGGAGTGGATGGCCAGCACCGCGATGAGGGCCAGCAGGCCCAGCATCATCCACTTGGTGATCCGCTCCAGCCCGCTCTGGAGCTTGAAGCTGCACACCAAAAAGCCCGCCAGCACCGTGACGGCCATCCAGGCGGTCATCTCGCCGGGGCTGGAGCGCATGGCGTCGAACACGCCGTCCACCGCGGCGCCCTCCAGCCCGTCAAACACGCCGGCGGCGAACTTGAAGAAGTAGCCCAGCATCCAGCCGGAGACCGTGGTGTAGTACATCATCAGCAGGCAGCAGCCCGCCACGCAAAACCAGCCATGGAGGTGCCAGCGGCTTCCGGCGGGCTCCAGGGCCCGGTAGCCCGCCACGGCGCTTTTGCGGCTGGCCCGGCCCACCGCCAGCTCCATGGTGAGCACCGGCACCCCCATCACCACCAGGAACAGCAGGTAGAACAGCACGAACACCCCGCCGCCGTTCTGCCCGGTGACGTAGGGGAATTTCCACACGTTGCCGATGCCGATGGCGCATCCGGCGCTCACCAGCAGAAAGCCCAGCCGGGATTGGAAACGCTCCCGATCCATAAAAAACTCCCTTTCTCTGTTGGTCTCCCTTTTTGCGTCAGGTTGTCCTATCATACCCCAAAGCCTACCGAAATGTCAAGTGCCGCCCAGGGGATTACCTGCCACAGATGCCCCGGCCGCAGGCCGGGGCATCCTCCATTACTGCTCCCCATCCGTCAGCAGCCCCACGGCCGCCTGGAGCTGGGCGTCGTCCTCCCCGCCCATAGCCGCGCCCTCGGGCAGGGAGAGCTCCACGTCGGGGGTGATCCCCTCCCCGATGAGGGAGTGGCCGCTGCCCGTGCAGTAGGCGGCGGTGGACAGCCCCGCCCCGCCGCCGTTGGCCAGCGGGAAGGTCACCTGGGAGTACCCCTTGCCGGTGGTCACCTCCCCCACAATGGGCGCCCCCGCGCTCTCCCGGAGCTGGGCCGCCAGCAGCTCCGCCGCCGAATAGCTGTGCCGGTTCACCAGCACCGCCATGGGCAGATCCACGCATTCCGCGTCCGACTGGTACACGGACCGGAACCACCACCGGGGCTTGTGGGTAAACACCGGCCCCTCCGGCAGCAGGTAGTCCAAAATCTTTTGGAGCTCCGCCACATAGCCGCCTGGGTCATTGCGCACGTCGATGAGCAGGCTCTCCGCCCCCTGTTCCACCAAGGCGTCCACCTCCTGCCGGAAGCTGTCCGCCGCGCCGGAGTAGAAATTGCTGAGCTGGACATACCCGATCTTTCCCTCCAGCATCCTCCCCCGGGCGGAGGGGGTGTACAGGGTGGCCCGGGTACAGGTCACGTCCCGGCTGGCCCCGTCCTCCCCTAAGAGGGTGAGCGTGACCCTGGCGCCCGCCTCCCCGGTGATGAGGCCCGCGGCCCCCTGCCGGGCGTCCCCGGCGATGGACTGGCCGTCCACGGCGGTGATCACGTCCCCCGCCAGCACCCCCGCCTTGTCCGCGGGACCGTCTTCGGTGACGGACTGCACCAGCAGGCCCTCCTCCCGGGAGATGCTGTCCACCGTCACACCGATCCCCACGTAGTTGTTGGCCCGGCGCTCCACGGTGGCCTGGTAGTCCTCGGCGGAGAGGTAGTACGACCACGTGTCCCCCAGTCCCTTCACAAAGGCGGACAGGGCCTTGTCCGTGGCGCCGTCCAGATCCGCGTCCGCCTCCACGAAGGCGAACCGGGCCAGCAGGTAGGTCTGCACCATGGCCACGCCGCTGCCGCCCAGCGCCAGGCACCACAGCCCTGTGGACAACAGCAGGGTTAGGATCACCGCGATGGCGATTTTGGCCGGGCCGGTGGGCTGCCACCACTTCCGTTTCGGTTTCTCCGCCGCCTGCGTCCCCTGTTCCCTCATGGTACGGCCTCCTTTATAAAACGTTTTGGAATTTTTCTTTTAAATATTATATACTGGAATCAACCGCCCGGGAAATAAAACGCAGGGGCGCGGGTTTTCCCCGCGCCCCTGGGCTGTCTTTGTAGCATTGCGCGCGGCTCAGCCCCCGTTGATGGTATACCGCTGGCCGGCGGCGTTGGTGGCGGTAAAGGTCATCCCCGGATAGAGCCGGACAATATCCCCCCGCACGCCGTTCACCCGCAGCTCAAAATGCAGGTGGTTCCCGGTGGAACGGCCTGTGGTGCCCACATAGCCGATGACCTGCCCCTTGGACACGGTCTGCCCTTCGGAGACAATGGGCACCTGGCACTGGTGGGCGTACAGGGTGGCGTAGCCGCCGCCATGGCTCACGATGCAGTAGAACCCATAGGACGAGGCATACTGGTTCCGGTTTACCGTGGTCACCACGCCGTCCTGCGCCGCGTAGATCGGAGTGCCCCGGGGCGCGGGGATATCGGTACCGGTGTGGCTGGCGGGCCGCCCGCTGATGGGGTCGATCCGTCCCCCGAACAGGGACGAGAGGTAGTACCGCCCCGGCAGCGGCCAGTACCAGTTGCCGCTGGTCATATTGACATTGGAGTTTCCGCCCTGGGCGGCCTGCTCCTGCCGCTTGCGCTCCAGCTCAGCCAGCTGGGCGGCGTACTTGCGCTCCGCGTCCTTCAGTTCCTTGTTGATCTGGGCCTCGCTGTCCGCCAGCTTCTTGGCCTCTTCCGCCGCCTCGCTCTCCGACGCGGCGATCTGCTTCAGCAGCTTATCCTGCTCCGCCCGTTTCTCGTCCAGCTCCTTCTTCTGGGCCTCCAGCTCGGCCTGGGCGTCGGCCTGCTCGTCGCGGGTGACCTGCACCGCGTCCCGGGCCTCCCCAATCTCCCGCTGGGTGTTCTCCAGCCGCTCAATGATCCGGTTGGAGTACTCCATGATGTCGGTCAGAATGGAGGCGTAGTCCAACAGCTCGGAGAAGGACGACGCCTGGAACAGGATGGACAGGTAGGACACGCTGCCCGTCTCCTCCATCCAGCGCACCTGGCGGTAGAACTCTTCCAGCTGCTCCTGCTCCTGCACCTCCAGGACCCGGATTTCCTCCTCCTTGGCGGCAATGTCCGCGTCATACTGGTCCAGCAGCATCTGGCTGGCGCTGATCTGGGACTCGGTGAGGGTCACCTGCCCCTCGATGAGATCCATCTGCTCCCTGGCCTTGGACAGGTCGTCGCGGATGGCGGCCAGCCTTTCGTCCGCGTCCTTTTTCTGGTCCTTGATCTCGGCCAGCTCGTCCTTGATGTTCTGGATGTCGTCTTTGGTCACCGCGGCGTGGCCCAGTATGCTCAGCGCCGGCACCAGCACCGTCAGCAGCAGCGCCGCCGCAAGAATAATGACTATGATCCGCTGTGTTTTTTTATTCATATCGCGCCTCCCGGCTGGATTTCAACTTTCATTCTCCCCCGCCTTCGGCGGGTGAGAATACCCACTTTACACCTGTAGGAACCGGCGGATGGCAAAGCCGGAGCCCAGCGCGCCGATGGCCGCCCCCGCCGCCACAAACACGCCCAGCACCCAGTTCCAGATGTCGCTGAACTCCAGCAGCTCGAACAGGGCCAGCGCGCCGCTGGTGATAATGGCCCGGCACACCGCGCCGTACACCACCCACTGGAGCAGGAAGGCCACCAGCGCCCCCATCAGCCCCAGGATCAGCCCCTCCACAATGAAGGGCCCCCGGACAAAGCCGTCGGTGGCGCCGCACATCTTCATGATGGCGATCTCCTCCCGCCGGGTGAAGGTGGCCAGGCGGATGGTGTTGGCGATGATGAACAGGGACACCGCCGCCAGGATGGCGATGAGCACCCAGGCCAGGGCGGTCACCGCGTTGCGCACCGCCACAAAGCCCTCGGCCAGCTCGCCCTCCGCCCGGTGGCCGGCCACCCCGGGCAGGGCGCACACCGCGTCCACCGTCTCGGTGAACCGCTCCAGGTCCACCACGTGGACGGAGAAGCGGTCCCGCAGCACCTCGTCGGGCATGGTGGCGTACAGGCCGTTGTTCCCGTATTTCTCCACCAGATTGGCCTTGGCCTCTTCCCGGGTAGAGAACTTCACGGAGGCCACGTTGTCCACAGCCTCCACCTGCTTCTGGAGCTGGGCGATCTGGACGTCGGTGTAGTTCTCGTCGATATAGACCAGGAACTCGTTGTCGTCCTCCAGCTGCTTCAGGTTCACATCCACGTTTTTGGCCAGCAGAGAAAACGAGCCCATGATCACCAAGCAGGCCACAATCATGCACACCGCCGCGAAGGACATCAGCCCGTGGGAGAACACGCTCAGGAACCCTTCCTTGATGAAATACCCTATGTTAATCCGTTTCATACCCTGTAGTAGCCTCCCTGACCGTCCCGCACCAGTTCCCCGTCCTTGATGGCCACCACCCGCTTGGAGAAGCGGTTGACCAGGTCCTTCTCATGGGTGACCACCAGCATGGTGGTGCCCATGGAATTGATCCGCTCCAACAGCGTCATGATCTCCAGGGAGCGCTTGGGGTCCAGGTTCCCGGTGGGCTCGTCGGCAATAATCATGCGGGGGTTGTTCACCAGCGCCCTGGCAATGGCCACCCGCTGCTGCTCGCCGCCGCTCATCTCGTTGGGGAAGGCGTCCGCCTTGCCGTCCAGCCCCACCAGGTCCAGCACGTAGGGGATGCGCTTGCGCATCTCCCGGCCGCCCGCGCCGATGGTGCGCATGGCAAACTCCAGGTTGCCCTGCACCGTTTTTTTGTCGATCAGACGGAAATCCTGGAAGATGACCCCAAGGGTGCGGCGCATATAGGGGATCTGCCAGCGGCGGATATTGTTCAGATTATACCCGTTGACAATCACCCGGCCCTGGGAGGCGACGGCCTCCGCGGTGAGCAGCTTGACGATGGTGGATTTGCCCGACCCGGAGGGGCCCACCAGAAAGACAAACTCGCCGTCCTCAATGCGCAGGTCAATCCCCTTCAGCGCCTTGGTGCCGTTGTCGTATTCTTTATGTACATCAATCAAACGTATCACGGACGGTCTCCCCCATTGTATATTCAGCAAAGCCGAAATACCGCCAAATGCGGCAGCGCAAAACAGCGGGCCGCAGGGCCGCCCCGGCGGCAAAAAACCGCCCGGCCCTCCCAGCCTGGTCTGTCTGTAACTGCTTTGTAATCTTTTGCTATTATATCGACTATTTGGGGCGCTGTCAACCGGGCGGGGCGCTTTCCCAGCATTCGCCAAGAAAGTTTACAATCTCCCCGCGCCGTCCATTCGCGAAAGAAAGCCGCCCGGTCGGGGCGGCTTTCCCTTGTCTGCGTCAGGGGCCCTGCGTCAGGACTCGATCCCCCGGCTCACCAGGTACTTCTTGACCATCAGCGCCACCTTGAAGGTGATGGCGTCGTCGAACTCCCGCAGGTCCAGGCCGGTGAGCTTCTTGATCTTCTCCAGCCGGTACACCAGGGTATTGCGGTGGACGAACAGCTTCCGGGCTGTCTCGGACACGTTCAGGTTGTTCTCAAAGAACTTGTTGATGGTAAACAGGGTCTCCTGGTCCAGCGCGTCGATGGGGTTCTTTTTGAACACCTCCCGCAGGAACATCTCGCACAGGGTGGTGGGGAGCTGGTAGATCAGCCGGCCGATGCCCAGGTTCTCATAGCTGATGATGGACCGCTCCGTCTCAAACACCTTGCCCACGTCGATGGCCACCTGGGCCTCCTTGTAGGTGCGGGCCAGATCCCGGATGTGGCCCACGATGGTGCCCACGCCCACCACGGTCTTGATGCCCAGCTCCCGGGTGAGGGCCTCCTGCACGTTCTGGGCGACCTTCTGCACCTCGCGGATGTCGGCGTTCTCCCCCAGGTGCTTGACCAGGGCCACGTCCGTCTCGCTGATGGACAGCACAAAATCCGCCTGCTTGTCGGGGTACAGGCTGGAGATCACGTCTACGGCGGACACATCGGGGGCGCCCAGCTGGCGCACCAGGATCACCGCCCGGGGCGCCTCGGACAGGAAGTGCAGCTCCTTGGCCCGGACGTAAATATCCCCCAGCAGAATGTTGTCGCACAGGATATTCTTCACAAAGGTGGCCTTGTCGTTTTTCTCCTCGTAGTAGGTTTTGGCCCCGTTCAGGGCGATGACGGCCATGGAGCACACCAGGGCGGCCCGCTCGTCCTCCCCACGGGCAAAGGCGGAGTAGTCGGCCTGGCCGTTCCAGCCGGGCAGGGATTTGAAGGTGAAGCCATTGCTCACCACCACTGTGTCCTGTTCCGCCGCCAGCAGCGCGGCGGCATTGCCCCATTTCTCCCCGATGCAGCTCAGCTCATTGCAGGCCACCACCGTCCCCTGTTCGTCAATCACCCCTACGGCGCGGTCACAGCAGTCTTTCATCTGAAGAACGACGCTTTGGAAGATCCGGCTGAACATTGTGCTTTTCCCCTTTCTCTGCGGCTGCGGCAGGGCGGCGTCGCACAGGTTCCGTTTTTCCCACGGGAACTGTGCGATGCGGCCCTGTGTCTGCCGCACTTTCTAAAGTCATGTTCCAACAGGATCCATTATATCGGGTTTCATTGCCGATTTCAATAGTTTTTCAAAAAATATTTGTGGAATCTGCCAAAAAATTCGTCTCATTGACGGAAAAGAGCCTCCAGCTCCCCCTCTGTTAGTGCTCTACACCCACCTTTTGGCAAATCCCCGTCCAAAACCAGCGGGCCAAACTGCACCCGCTTCAAATAGGTCACCGGCTTGCCCCGGGCCGCCAGCATCCGCTTGGCCTGGTGGTACTTCCCCTCCCGCAGGGTGATGTGGGCCGCCCGCCCCCCGGGCAGCGGCTCCAGCTCCCCCGGCTGGCATACCGTACCGTCGGCCAGCGTGATCCCGGCCCGGACCGCCTCCACATCCGCCCCGTCCAGCACGCCGTCCACCTCCACGTAATACACCTTGTCCACGTGGCGCCTGGGGGACAGCAGCCGGTGGGCCAGCGGCCCGTCGTTGGTGATCAGCAGCAGGCCCTCCGTGTCCTTGTCCAGCCGCCCCGCGGGGAACAGGCCCAGGTTTCGATACCCCTCGTCCAGCAGATCCATCACCGTGCGCTCCCCCGGCTCATCGGTGGACGACACCACCCCCGCCGGCTTGTTCAGCATCAGGTACACCGGCCCGCCCCCGGCGATGGGCACACCGTCCACCGCAACGGGGGCGGTTTCCTCCACCTTTTGTTCCGGCGTCCGGCACACCCCGCCGTCCACCCGCACCCGGCCCGCCCGGATCAGCTCCCGGGCCTCCTTCCGGCTCCACTTCCTCGTATTTGCCAGCCGCTTGTCCAGCCGTTCCATCCTCCCTGCCTCCGTTCCGCGCCCCCTTTGGGGGCTGTTGTGATTGATATTGTATCATATCGGCGGGGGGCCGTACATATCCTTTCTTGAGAAACCATGGGAAGGATTGATAGCATGATTATCGTCACCGCACGCGTACCAAAGAAAAGGCTGCTGGCCGGGGGAATCACCCTCCTGTGCTGCTGCGCGGTGGTGGCCGCCGCCCTCATCTTCACCTCCGGCAGGCAGACCATGCCCGTCTCGGCGGAGGTGAAAAACATCCGCACCAACGACGACCGGCTGGCCTACCTCAGCGGCCTGGGCTGGCAGGTGTCCCCCCAGCCCATCGCCACCGAGGAACTGCTGATCCCGGAGCAATTTGACGAAAGCTACGCGGGCTATTTAAAGCTCCAGCAGGACCAGGGCTTCGACCTCAGTCAGTACCAGGGCAAGCGGGTCAAGCGGTACACCTATCAGCTCACCAACTACCCCAACCAGACCGAGCCGGTGCAGATCGCCCT
>CATLEJ010000126.1 GCA_949916125.1 uncultured Oscillospiraceae bacterium | reverse complement strand
CGCCCGGGGGGGCGTGGAGGGCTATGTCCAGCCCTACCACGACTGCCCCTGGGACCGGGAGCCGGTGGGCCAGTCGGTGTACCTCCAGCTCATCCATCGGGCCAGGCGGTACGTCTATATCACTACCCCCTACCTGGTGATCGACTACTCGCTGACCATGGCCCTCACCACCGCCGCCAAGTCGGGGGTGGACGTGCGGATCATCACCCCCCACATCCCGGACAAAAAGACGGTGTTCGAGATGACCCGCTCCTACTACGAGGAGCTGCTGGAGGCCGGGGTGCAGATCTTTGAGTACGAGCCGGGCTTTATCCACGCCAAAAACTTCGTGGTGGACGACATATTTGCCACCGTGGGCACCGTGAACCTGGACTACCGCAGTATGTTCCTCCACTTTGAAAACGGCGTGCTGCTGTACGGCACCCCGTCGGTGGAGGCCATCCGGGACGACTTCCTGGACACCCAGACCAAAAGCCTGATGGTGACCCTGGAGGACTGCCGGTCCATCTCCCTGCCCCACCGGCTGATGCGGGACCTGCTGCGGCTGTTCGCGCCCCTGCTGTGATGCAAAAACAGGCCTCAGCGTGTCGAAAAAGTCTTTTCGCCACGCTGAGTGCGACTTTTTGGAACAAAGAACGTTCCAAAAAGTCGTTGATTGAACGTGAAAGACACCCCTCCTGGGTTTCTTTCACACTATTTTCCTTCCCGATGGTGCGGCGTCCTGCACTTGATCGACAGTCTAAGGCCCCTGCCAAAAGGCAGGGGCCTGTCCGTTTCTGTCCGTTTTCAGCCTTTTCCCGCGATCCGCCTGCCGGTGGGGGTGGCGGCCAGCCCGCCCTCGCCGGTCTCCCGCAGGGCGGAGGGCAGCGCACGGCCCACCGCGCCCATGGCGTCGATCACCTCGTCGCAGGGGATGGCGCCGTCCAGCCCCGCCAGCGCCATATCGGCACAGGCCATGGCGTTTACCGCGCCCATGACGTTGCGCTTTACGCAGGGCACCTCCACCAGCCCCGCCACCGGGTCGCACACCAGCCCCAGCACGTTTTGCAGGGCCATGGCGCAGGCGGCGGCCATCTGTGTGCCAGACCCGCCCCGGGCGTGGACCAGCGCCGCCGCCGCCATGCCGGAGGCCGAGCCGATCTCCGCCTGGCAGCCGCCCTCCGCCCCGGAGATGGAGGCCCGGGAGGCAATCACCTGCCCGAAGCCGGCGGCCACGTACAGGCACTCCACCATGGCCTCGTCGGAGAGCCGGTCCCTGCGCTGGAGGGGGATGAGCACCGCGGGCATCACCCCGCAGGCCCCGGCGGTGGGGGCGGCCACGATGCGGCCCATGCAGGCGTTGTGCTCGCCCAGCTTCAGCGCCACGCCGATGACCTCCTGGAGGAAGGGGCCGCAGATGGGGTCGGGCAGGGCGGCAATCCGCGCCCCCTGTCCCCCGGACAGGCCGCAGGGGGAGCGCCGGGTGGGGTCGTAGTCCAGCACGGACTGCTTCATGGTACGCCACAGCTCGTCCATTTTGCCCAGGCTGTCCTCGGCGGGGACGTCCCGGTCCTGGCAGTCGTCCTCCAAAACCGCCTGCCACAGGGGCTTGTCCTTGGCGGCGGCAAGCATCGCCTTCACAGATTCAAACATCGCTCAGCCCTCCTCCAGATTCAGGTAAATGCAGCGCACCACGCCGCCCAGCAGCTGGATGGCCTCCAGCGTCTCCGGGGAGAGGGGCTGGTCGCACTCGATGACCATGACGGACAGCCCGCCCCGGCGGTCCCGGTAGAGCTGCATGGTGGCGATGTTGGCCCCCCGTCGGGCCAGGCAGGAGCTCACCTCGGACACGATGCCCGGCTTGTCCAGATTGCGGATGATGAGGGTGGGCAGGTCGCCGGAAAAGGCGGCCTCCATACCGTCGATGGAGTTGATGCGGATGCGCCCGCCGCCCAGGGATGAGGCGGATACCACCAGCGTCCGGCCCCGCTCCCCCACCAGGGTCAGCACGGCGGTGTTGGGGTGGGCGTCCCGGAGGTCTATGGTATGGATATTCACCGACAGGCCGGCCTCCCTGGCCCGCTGGAAGCTGAGGGGGATATTGGGGTCGTCGGGCCTCATGCCCAGCAGGCCGGCCACAATGGCTTTATCGGTGCCGTGGCCCGCCCCCGTGGCGGCAAAAGAGCCGTGGAGGGCGATGTCCGCCCTGGCGGGCTGGAAGCCCAGCAGCTTCCGGGCCACGAAGCCGATCCGGGCGGCCCCGGCGGTGTGGGACGAGGACGGGCCCACCATGACGGGGCCCATAATGTCAAAAATGTTCAAATCAGCACAACCTTTCCAGAATGGAGGACAATTTGGGGCCGTCCTCCAGCGCGAAGCGCCGCCGCGTCAGCGGCGTCCAAGCTTTTTTGCGCAGCAAAAAACTTGCCGCAGGGCGGATTCATTCCGCCCGAGGATGTAAAATCAAATGGGGCCCCCGGCGGCATGGCTGCCGGGGAACGGGCCCACCATGACGGGGCCCATGATGTCAAAAATGTTCAAAAACTGCACCTTCTCTGCCTTTCAGTATGGTGCTTACATTCTACCATATTTTTTGGGGGGCCGCAAGGCGGCAGGAAAAAAAGCGGACCCGGAGTCAGCTCCGGGTCCGCTTTGTCTATGGTTCCTGAGCGTCCCCGTCCGGGGCGGGCTCCGCTTTGGACACCAGGGCCCACTCCACCCGCCGGTCGGTGAAATTCAGCACCTGGATGTGCAGCCCGTGGGCGTCCACCTCCAGCTGGGCGCCGTCCTCGGGGATCACGGAGAGCTGGGCGAACACCAGCCCGCCCAGGGTGTCCGACTCCTCGTCCTCGGGGAACTCCACCCCCAGGGCCTGGGCCACCTCCTCCAGCGGGCAGGAGCCGGACGCCTTCCAGACCCCCGGTTCCACCGGCTCGATCTCCTTCTCCTCCGGGGAGTCGAACTCGTCGTAGATATTGCCCACGATCTCCTCCAGCAGATCCTCCATGGTGACCAGGCCCGAGGTGCCGCCGTACTCGTCCACCACAATGGCCATATGTACCTTTTTGCTCTGCATATCCCGGAACAGCACGTCGGTGCGCACCGATTCCGGCACGAAGTAGGCGGGCCGCAGCAGGTCGGGCAGGGGCTTGGGCGCGTCCTCCTGGGCGTTGAGCAGGAAATCCCGGGTGTTGAGGATGCCCACAATATCGTCCGCGTCCTCCCGGTACACGGGGAACCGGGAACGGCCGGAGCCGAGAATGGCGTTGAGCACGTCCTCGTCGGTATCCTCCACCCACACCATCACCATGTCGGTGCGGTGGATCATCACATCCTCGGCGGTGGTGTTGTTGAACTCGAAGATGTTCTCAATGAGCTCCTTTTCCGACGCCTCAATGGCCCCCCGTTCCTCGCCCAGGTCCACCATCATGCGGATCTCGTCCTCGCTCACGTCCTGGTTGTCCGCCTTGGGGTCGATGCCCAGCAGGCGCAGCACGCCGTTGGTGGATTTGGACAGCAGCCAGATCACCGGCCGGAACACCGCCGCCACCGCGGACACCACCCCCACGGTGAACCGGGCCACCCCCTCGGTTTTCTTCATGGCGATGCGCTTGGGGACCAGCTCGCCCAGCACCAGGCTGAAGTAGGACAGCACAATGGTGATGAGCACCACCATCAGGTTGTTCAGCGCGGCGGGGGAGAGGGAGGTGACGCCCAGGTCGTCCACCAGCCAGGCCACCAGCGGGTCGGAAAAGCTGTCGGCGGCGAAGGCGGAGGACAGGAACCCGGCCAGGGTGATGGCGATCTGGATGGCGGACAGGAAGTGGTCGGGGGCCTGGGTGAGGGAGAGCAGCTTTGCCGCCTGTTTGTCCCCCTCCTCGGCCTGCTTTTTCAGCTTGGCCTCGGACAGGGAGATGACGGCGATTTCCGCCGCCGCGAAAAAGGCGTTGACCAGGATCAGGATCACCAGGATGATCAGCTTCGGTAATAACGGGTCGTCGGGCAAGATGGATAACCTCCTATGAAAACAGCGGTCTGTTGGAATTGCCGCCCCATTCTATGCGGCGCAGACCCTAACGGATTACAGTATATCAGCTTTTTGGGAAAAAGCAATCCTTTCCTGAACGGGACCAAAAAACCGGGGCCCGGGCCGCCCTGGGCGCACAGCGACAAACCGTCCCCCGCCGGGGCGGGGGACGGTTCACAGCGTTCAGTTGAGGGGCTCTTCCGCTCCGGGTTCCTGGCCGCCGGGAGCCGCCGGGGCCTGCCCGGCCTGGCCCGCGGGGTTCTGGATAATGATGGCCTGGTCCGTCCCACCGGCCAGCCTGCCGCCCAGCATCCCGGCCACCAGGGCCTTCACGTCGATGCCCATGCCCTGGGTGATGCCCTCGGTGACCTGGGTGGTGCCGTTGATGATGTCCTCCAGCAGCTTGGCGCTGTTGCCCTCGCCATACATGGTGATTTTGTCCACCTTGGACAGGGGCTGGGCCACGTACTTGGCGATCTCGGGCAGGGCCTGCATCACCATCTCGATGACGGCGGCCTCGCCGTACTTCTTCATGGCCTCCGCCTTCTTGTCGATGCCCTCGGCCTCGGCCAGCGCCTTGGCCCGGATGGCCTCGGCCTCCGCCTTACCCACGGCGGCGATGCCTTCGGCCTCCTGCTCCTTGGCGAATTTTTGGGCCTCGGCGATCTTCCTCTCCGCCTCAGCCTTCTGCTCCTGCTCGTAGCGGGCGGCCTCCGCGTCCTTCTGCCGCTTGAACAGGTCGGCCTCCGCCTCCTGCTGCTGGCGGTAGCGCTCCGCGTCCGCCTTGGCCCGGATGTCGGCTTCCAGCTTCTGCTTCTGCACCTCTACCTCCGCCTGCCGCAGCTCGGCCTCCCGCTGGGTCTTGGCGATCTCGGCGTTGACGGTGGCCGTCTCGATGCTCTTGCGCTGTTCCTGGCTCTGGATCTCGTAGGCGGCGTCCGCCTCCGCCTTCTTGCCGTCCGCCAGGATCTTCAGCTCCGCCCGGCGTATCTCCAGCTCGGTCTGCTTCTGGGCGATCTGGGTGTCCGCCTGCACCCGGGCCTCGTTGGACTCCCGCTCCGCCTCCGCCTGGGCGATGGCGATGTCCCGGTCGGCCTGGGCCTTGGCGATGGCGGCGTTTTTCTTGATGAGGCTGGTGTTGTCCGCGCCCAGGTCCTTGATGAGCCCGTTCTCGTCGGTGACATTCTGGATGTTGCAGGACAGGATCTCAATGCCCAGCTTGTCCATGTCCTTGCTGGCCTTCTGCATCACCTGGTCGGAGAAGGAGTCCCGGTCGGTGTTGATCTCCTTGAGGGACAGGGTGCCGATGATCTCACGCATATTGCCCTGGAGGGAGTCCTGTAAATCCCGGGTGATCTCGTCGGGCTTCTTGTTCAGGAAGTTCTTGGCCGCCAGCTTGATGCCCTCGGGCAGGGGGGAGATGCGCACCTTGGCCACGGCGTCCACGTTGACGTTGATAAAGTCGCTGGTGGGGACGGACTGCTCCGTCTTGATATCCACCGTCATCTGGCCCAGGTACAGCTTATCCAGCCGCTCAAAGATGGGCACACGGATGCCGGCTCGGCCGATGAGCACCTTGCTCTCCTTCTTCAGGCCGGAGATGATGTACGCCTGGTCGGGGGGCGCTTTGACATAGCCCAGCAGGATGACGACAAGGACGGCGATGACCGCGATCGCAATGGGGATTACAATCTTAAGGGTTTCTGGCATGGGGACTCCTCCTTTCAAATATACCGTGTTAAGACGTTCCTATATATGACAAGCCAGAACAGAGGCTTGGAATTTTCCTACTCCGGGCGAAGCCCGTCCCCGGCGTCCCCCCGCAGGGCGGCGAGGCGCTCCAGCGCGGTCACCTCCGCCTCCAGGCTCCGGCTGTCCCACTCCTGCCGGTCCTGCCCGCCGCGGGAGACCACCTGCTGCACCACGTTGACCGCCCGCAGGCAGAGCGCGGCCCTCGCGCCGGCGTCGGCGCCGTCCCGCTCCGCCTGGGCCAGCTCCCGCAGGGTGAGCTCCAGCGTCTGGAGGTAATCGGCCCCCAGACGGGTTTTTGTCTGGTCCCGCAGGGCGTCGTAATGCCGGAGGATTAATGCCTCCAAATTGTCCAGCGCCGTCAGGACGTAGGGCGTTTCCACCCCCGCCGCGGCCTGCCGGATGCGGGCCCGGACCTCCTGCGCGCCGCCGCTGGGGGCGGTGGAGCACAAAAACCGGTTCATCACGGGCCCAAGGGCGTCAAACCGCCGGGAGATGCCGGCCAGCCCCTGCCGGTAGGGCTCAAAGCAGCCGGCGTCCCCGCCGGACCAGGTGCGCATGGCGGGGATCAGGGTGCGCTCCGTCTCCCGGAGCTGCTCCGCGATGGACGACAGGCCGTCCAGGTATTCGTCCAGGATGCGCAGGTCCCGCCCCTCCTGCGGCCCGCCGCCGGGGGACAGGGCCCGGACGGCCCTGGCGGCCTGCGCCGCCTTGTCCTTCAGCTCGTCGCCGCACAGCAGCCGGATGCGCTCCATGGCCAGCCCCGTGATGGAGGCGGGGATGGCGGTGTGGATGGCGGTCAGCGACCGCCGGATTTCCCCGCACAGGGCCTCCAGCCGCTCCTGCCTCCGGGCGGGGGCGGACGCGCCCTCCCCCTGTCCACCCTCCTGGGGGCGGGGCCGCCGGCCGGGCTGCGGGGCGGCGGTGACCTCAAACGGGATCCGTTTTTCCCGGCCAACCTTGGTGGCAAAAATGGTAAAGGCGGTGGTCATGTTCAGCCCCATCTCCTTGCAAGCCTGCTCCATGCTTTTTTTCACGTCCTCATCGATGCGGAAATTGACCATCACCTGCGCCATGCACATCGCCTCCCCTCGGTACAGCTCTATTATATCATATGTAAAGCAAAATACAACAATTTTCTTTACAACTCATACAAAAAATTTCCATAACCTGTGCCGCCTGGGGCGCATACCGGCCCGGCGGCGGGCAAAAACGGCCTGTCCGGCGTTCAGCCGGACAGGCCGTAAGCTGCTATGGTGCGTGGGCGGGTTGAATCAATTCGATCAGGATCCCGTCAGGGTCGCGGATGAAGCAGACCTGCTTGCCGGCCATGGCGGTCTGGTGCGCGGGCTCCACGCCCAGGCGGCGCAGCCTGTGCAGGAAGGCGGCCAGGTCGTCCACCCGGAAGGCCAGGTGCTTGGTGCCGATGGTCTGGAGGTCGGTGTCGGGGTGGCGGCGCTCCGGCGGGAGGGGTTTGGGCCGGTCGTACTGGAACAGCTCCAGCTCGAAGCCGTCCCGGTCCAGGAAGCAGATCTGGGCCTTCAGCGGCTCGGCCCGGCTGCGGCGCACCTCGCGGAAGCCGAGGACGGCCTCGTACCACGGCGCCGATATGGACAGGTCGGCTACGCTGAGCCCCACGTGCCAGGCGGTCAGCTCCATGCTCAGCGCCCCCGCAGGCGGAACATCTGCCGGACCTCGTCCGGGGTGGCCACCGATTTGTTGTTCATCTCGATGAAGGTGCGGGCCCGCTCCACGAACTGGGTGTTGGAGGTGGCCCGCTGCCCGGCGGCCATGTAGATGTTGTCCTCCATGCCCACCCGCACATGGCCGCCCAGGGCGATGGAGGTGGTGAGGATGGGCAGGTGGGACCGGCCGATGCCGAAGGCCGACCAGGTGGCGTTGGGGGGCAGCAGCCCCTTCATGTACACAAGGTTTTCAATGGTGGCGGCCATGCCGTTGTTCATGCCCAGCACAAACTGGAAATGGGGCGGGTCGGCGATGTAGCCCTCTTTGATCAGCCGCAGGGCGGTGTACACCATGCCGGTGTCCATCACCTCGATTTCCGGCTTGATGCCCAGCTCCTGCGTCCGCCGCCCCAGCTTTTCCAGGAAGGCGATGCTGTTGTGGAACACGAAGTCGCCGGAGACGTTCATGGACCCCGCGTCCATGGTGGCCATTTCGGGCAGCAGGTCCAGGGGGCGGATGCGGTCCTCGTCGGACACGCCGAAGCCGCCGGCGGTGGTCATGTTGATGACGATGTCGCACCTGTCCCGGATGCGCTGGACGGCCTCCTTGAATTTATCGTAGTTCATGCTGGCGGCGCCGTCATCCTCCCGGACGTGAAGGTGGACCACCGAGGCCCCCGCCTTCCAGCACAGGTAGACCTCATCGGCGATCTCCCTGGGCGTCAGCGGAACGTATGGGG
>CATLEJ010000125.1 GCA_949916125.1 uncultured Oscillospiraceae bacterium | reverse complement strand
GGTATTCCGCCACCAGTTCCTCAAATCCTGTCTCTCCCGCCGGGGGCACATCAAGCCCCAGCGGACCCAGCCTCTGCTGGAATATGGGCACAGAAGCGTCCATAATACAGCGTCACAACCCCTTTTCCTAAAATTAGCTCCAATTCAAAATGTTTTTTTATTATATCAAACCCTGACCTAAATGGCAAGTGGCTTACATCTAAACCCTGTTTCTCTTTTACGGGAATAAGAGAAGGCGCTGCCGATTTTGCAAATCGCACAACATCTCATTTACATCTTTCGACAAATTTGGTATAATCTCAATAACCGCCGTGTAAAGCGCAGCGGTTCTGCCTTGAGATTGAGGAGGGATTTTGTTATGAAGCGCACCATCTGCCTGTTTTCCGCCCTGCTGCTCCT
The DNA here is from genome assembly GCA_949916125.1 of uncultured Oscillospiraceae bacterium. Lineage (GTDB taxonomy): Bacteria > Bacillota > Clostridia > Oscillospirales > Oscillospiraceae > Enterenecus. Next base: position 7,787 of record CATLEJ010000125.1, on the reverse strand, counting down.
GCTGCTGCCTGCCTGCGGCGACACCAGCGGCGATCCGTCCGCCTCCCCCGATGTGCAGGAAAGCCAGCCTGTCACACAGGCCCCTGCCCCCACGCCTACCCCGGGACCGGCTTTCTATGAGCCCCTCACCGGCCTGCCCAGCGAGGAAGACCTCTCCGGCCAGCGCCCGGTGGCCATTATGCTCAACAACCTGAAGGCCGCCCTGCCCCAGCAGGGAAACAGCCAGGCAGACATCATCTATGAGGTGCTGGCCGAGGGCGGCATCACCCGAATGCTGGCCCTGTACCAGCACCCCGGCGAGGTTGGCCTGATCGGCTCCGTCCGCTCCGCCCGCCAGTACTACTGGGAGCTCGCCCAGGGCCATGACGCGGTATATATCCACGCGGGCAGCAGCCCTGAGTTTTATGAGACCAAGAGCCGGCTGGGCCTGTTCACCGTGGACGGTGTCAACGGCCGTTACGCCCAGGCCGGCGCCGGGATGTTCTGGCGGGACCGGGACCGTATTGCGGGCCACCACTATGCCGCCGAGCACTCCCTGCTCACCTCCGGCGAGGCCATTGCCGCTATGCTGGCCAAGGAGGACAATATCGCCCACAAGGACGGCTACCGCTACGAGATGAGCTTCGCGGACGACGGCACGCCCGGCCGCGGACAGAGCGCCGCCACAGTCACCGTCCCCTTCTCCAACTATAAATCCGGCGTATTCCGTTATGACGCGGCCACCGGGCTTTACGCGGTAGAGGAATACGGCCAGCCCTATATCGACGGGAACGACAATACCCAGGTAACTGTCACCAATCTGCTGGTGCTCCAGACCACCTGCACCGTGGTGGATGACTACGGCCGGATCAAGGTGGACCTGTCCTCCGGGTCCGGCTGGTTCGCTTGCGGCGGAAAGATTGTCCCCATCACCTGGAAGAAGGGGACCGCCGACCAGCAGCTGCATTATTACGGCGAAGACGGCTCGCCCCTCACCCTGGGCCGGGGCAAGAGCTACGTATGCATTATCCCCATGAACCGGACCGTCACCGCGGAATAAAAAGTTCTTTTAAAAAGCGGTTTTTTCCAGCATAGCGGCCTTTTTCCGGCGCAAACTACTTTTGCGGCAAAATGCTCCCTGTGCATGGCGCGCAAGGGACCGTAAAGGAGGTTTGTGCAATGTTCTTAGATAAGATTGCGTTGACGCTGTCCATTATCGGCGGACTGAACTGGGGCATGATTGGGCTGTTCAATTTCGACCTGGTGGCCTTTATCAGCGGCGGCTCCGGCACTTGGCTGGCCCGCATCATCTACACTGTGGTAGGGTTGGCCGCCCTGTGGTGCCTCACCCTGCTGTTCCGTTCGGAGGAGAACCAGACCAGGCACAGCCACGCGTAACAAGAATTCCCGGCGCATAAGCGCCGGGAATTCTTTCATTTCAAATCGGTGCGGAATCCGCCGTTCTCCACATAGATGACCCCATAGCCCGGACGGCCGTGGACGCCGCCCGCCGTCCCCGGGTTAAACAGCCATACGCCCCGCTCCGGATAGTTCAATGCCTCATGGGTGTGGCCAAAGCACACCACTGCCGCACCCTTGGCCCTCCCCGCGTCCACCAGCCGGTCCGTCCCCCGCTTGGCGCCATAGCGGTGGCCGTGGGCCAGCAGGAAACGCACACCGCCCACCTCCACCAGCAGCTCCTCCGGCCCCTCACAGAAATCACAGTTTCCCTGCACCAGATCCATGGGGATGTCCGGATAGGCGTCAGCCAAGGCCTGGCCGTCCCGGTAATGGTCCCCCAGGAAAAACACCCGCTGGGGGCGTTCCCGCTCCACGGCATCAATCATCAGGCCCAGACGCCCATGGGAATCAGAGAAAACTAAAATCTTCATACTGGTCACCATTCCACCCTCCACACATATACTGGGAATGATTGGAGGGAGTCCTATGCCAAATTTTGACGAACTACTGAAGGGCAAGCAGGCCGCCCAGCTCATGGGCGACACCGGCAGGCTGGAAAAGCTCCGGGACGCGCCGGAAACGCAGAAGATCTTTTCCATGCTCAGCCGCAGCACCGGCGACCTGGAGTCGGCGGCGGAGCGGGCCGCCAAGGGGGACACCGCCCAGCTCACAGACGCCATCCGGCAGCTGATGCAGGACCCGGAAGGGGCCCGGCTGATTCAGAAGATGAGGGACAGCTTGAAATAATACCGCCAAACGCGGCGCAAAGGGGGTGAGGGCATGAGTGAACTGGAAGAAAAATTGGAGGGGATTCTCGGAAACCCCCAGGCCATGGCCCAGATCATGTCCCTGGCCCAGTCGCTCAACCTGGGCGGTGGACAGCCATCCGCCGCCTCGGAGTCCCAGCCCCAGCCGTCCGGCGATGAACCAGCCCCCACCGCCCAGGCCCCGGAACCCCCGCCCCCGGGACCATCCGACGGCGGACTGGGGAACCTGCTGGGGGGGCTGGGATCCCTGGACCCCAAAATGCTGTCCGCCGCTGCCAGCCTTCTTGGACAGTTTAACAGCGGAGACGACGACCGGCGGACGGCCCTGCTTACTGCCCTGCGCCCCTTTGTCAAGGAGCAGCGGTATGCCAGGCTGGATAAGGCGATCCAGATTGCCAAGCTGTCCCGGCTGATCCGCTCAGGGCTCGATCTGTTCCGCGCCCAGAGGGAGGAGGGCGGCCATGTATAACCAATATCTGGACGACAGTGATTTTGTCCTGCTGGAGCCGGAGGCGCCCCCCTCCTCGGGCCGTCATCCCTCCCAAGGTCAGGGCCGCCAGGGGCCGAACCGCCCCGGCCAGCAGCGCCCCATGCAGAACCGCCCCGCCTCCCATCCTATGGGGCCGTCCCCATCCAAAAACGATCTCATTAAAGAGGTTACCGGCGGGTTGGGCCAGCTTCTGGACGGGATCCTGAAGCACTTTTCCCTGGAAAACTTCGACACCGGGGATATCCTGCTGGTGCTGATTATTCTGTTCCTCTACCTGGAGGACGGGGATAACCTGGAGCTGGTCATCACCCTGGGCCTGATGCTCCTGCTGGGGCTGGGGGACGACAAGCCCAAAGACGGCGAGACATAACTACCGCCCCGGCACATGGAGCTGGGTACCGTCGGGCAGGGAAAAAATCCCCGCTGTCTGGTCCAGGGGGCTGACCACCTCATGGGAGGACATGGCATACACCAGCTCCCCGTCTTTCTCCGTCTCCGCCGCCATAAGCAGGCCGCTGTTCTCGGAAATCCAGAACCGCTCCACATAGCCCCGGCCGGACCTTGCCGTCTCCACATAGACGCAGGGCAGTCCGTCCCGCTCCACGTAGCCCGCGGCGGTGATCTGCCCCTTGTCCAGCGCCAGCACGTCCTCATAGGTGGGCAGGCACTGGAGCAGGTCTGCGGCCATCTTCTCCGCCGGACCGGTATACACCGTGTGCTCCTGGTCATACCAAAGCCAAAGCTGCCCATCCCCTACAATAGTATGCTCCACCCTGCCCGACGCCAAGGTGAGGTCGGACCGCGTCCAGCCGTCGTCCGCCCACACCTGGGCGGACACGGCGCCTGCCGGCTGCCCACCGGAGTAATACTCCACAGTTATGCTGCGGCTGTAGCTCTCGTATCGGGTCAGGGAAGCGATGAGGCTCTGCACCGTCTGGGTGGATACCTCCACCGCCAGCCCGCCCCGGCCCCCGCTGGGCTCCGCGCTGGGCGCCGCACTGCCGGATGCGTCCGGATCAGGCAGCACCAGCTCCGGGGTCACGGCAAACAGGTTAAGGGAAAAGCTGTACATCACAGCGAGCAGCACCACCGCGATAATCACTACCGCCAGTATGGTACGCTTTCGATCTTCCATGCCATCCCCCTCTCTCCGCCACAGCCTCCGGCTTTGCCTGGGCCGGAGGGCCGCCCGTTTCCCATCAATCAGCGGCTTTTAAACGCCTCCGGCGGGCGGTCTGTCCGCCCGAAGTGGTACAAAATGCCATCCGCGATCCGGCGGCAGGCCTTCCCGTCCCCGTAGGGGTTGACGGCATGGGCCATCACCGCATAGGCCGCCGGGGAGTCAATGAGCTCGGAGGCCATGGCAAAAATATCCGGCCCGCTGGTACCCGCGATGCGCACCGTCCCCGCCGCCACCGCCTCGGGCCGCTCCGTCTCCCGGCGCAGGACAAGCACCGGCTTGCCCAGGGCGGGGGCCTCTTCCTGAAGACCCCCAGAGTCGGTGAGCACCAGATAGCTCCGGGCCATGAGGTTGTGCATCTCGTCGGCGACGAGCGGTTCCACCAGATGGACGTTTTCCAGGCCGTCCAGGTGGCTGCGGGCCGCCTCCTGCACCACCGGGGACAGGTGTACCGGATAGACCAGCTCGATCTGATCCTCATAGGCGATGGCCAGCCGCCGCAGGGCAGTCATGATCTGCTCCATGGGCTCGCCGTAGTTCTCCCGGCGGTGGCAGGTGACCACGACCACTTTTTTGCCCCTGTAGTCCAGCCGGTTCAGCTCCTCGGTGGTAAACTGGAAATCGTCCCGGACGGTTGTGCCCAGCGCGTCGATCACCGTATTGCCGGTGACAAACACCCCCCGGGCCACCCCCTCCGCCGCCAGGTTGCGGCGGTTGCTCTCCGTGGGACAGAAGTGGAGATCCGCCAGCCTGCTCACCATGCAGCGGTTCATTTCCTCTGGAAAGGGAGAATACTTGTCACCAGTTCGCAGGCCCGCCTCTACATGGCCCACCGCGATCTGCTGATAGAACGCTGCCAGCGCCCCCGCAAAGGTAGTGGACGTGTCCCCGTGAACCAGCACCAGGTCGGGCCTCACCTGCTGGAACACATCCTCCAGACCCAGCAGGCACTTGCAGGTTATGGTGGACAGGCTCTGCCGGTCCTCCATGATGTCAAGGTCAAACTCGGGGGTGATATGGAAAATATCCAGCACCGTATCCAGCATCTGCCGGTGCTGGGCGGTGACGCAGCAGTAGCTCTCAAACTCCGGGCGGCGGTCCAGTTCCTTCACCAGCGGGGCCATTTTGATGGCCTCGGGACGCGTCCCAAAAATGGTCATTACCTTCAGCTTATCCATCCTTATCCTCTCCCTTTCGGTCCGTCTGCTCCCCATCGTCGCCGGATGGCGGCTGTCCCCCGTTTTTTTCGTGGCTCGGCCCAGCCAAGAACACCCGCCAGGCAATGATGGTCGCCGCCCCCATGGCCAGCAGGAATATTATGGCCTTTTCCGCGCCGCCGGCGGTCAACACCACGGCGGACAGGCCCAGGATGGCGGAGATCACATACAGCACCCCCACCGCCTGCTTCTGGGAGAAGCCCATGTCAATGAGCCGGTGGTGGACGTGCCCCCGGTCGGGCTGCATGGGGCTCTGCCCGTGGGACACCCGGCGCACCACCGCGAAGCACACGTCGAAGATAGGCAGGCCCAGCATGAGGAAGGGCACCACAAAGGAGATGAAGGCGTACTGCTTGAACATCCCGTTCACCGACACTGTGGCCATGATGTAGCCCAAAAAGGTGGAGCCGGTGTCCCCCATGAAGATCTTGGCGGGGTTGAAGTTATAGGGCAGAAAGCCGATGCAGGCTCCCACCAGCGCCGCCATCATCACCTCCACGTCAAGCTGCTCACTGACCAGCCGGGCGATGATGAGCATGGTGGCCGAGCTGATGGTGGACACGCCGCAGGCCAGCCCGTCCAGCCCGTCGATGAGGTTGACGGCATTGGTGATGGCCACGATCCAGATCACAGTGATGGGGTAGGACAGCCAGCCCAGCTGCCACACCTCGTTGGAGCTGAAGATGTTGGGGTTGGACAGCACCTCGATGCGGTTGCCGGCCAGCACGGCGATCAGGGCGGCGGCGATCTGCACCAGGAACTTGGGCTTGGCGGGCAGGGCGTATTTATCGTCCAGAACGCCCAGCACCACAATGATCACCGCGCCCAACAGCATCCCCTTCTTGTCGTTGTCCAGCACCACAAACAGCAGCATGGACACCATAAAGCCGAAGAAGATGGCCAGCCCTCCCATCCGGGGGATGGGGTGGTCGTGCATCCGGCGGCCATCCTTGGGCACGTCCACCGCCCCGAATTTGCCCGCCAGCACCTTCACCAGCGGCGTAGACGCACAGGACACCACCGCCGCCACCAATAGCGCCAGCAGCACATACCAGATATCCTGGGACGCGAGGATTTTTCCTAAATTGTTCAAGTGTATTCCGCTCCTTTACCCAGCGTCTTTCTCTCTCCCGCTCAACGGGGTAAAAAGCCCACCTTTTTATACACCTTGCGCAGGGTCTTGTTGGCGATGTACTCCGCCTTCTCCGCCCCGGCCCGGTAGACGCCCTCCAGGTATGCCTTGTCCGCCATGATACGTCTGGCCTCCTCCTGGATCGGTCGAAGCATCTCCACGACGGCCTCACCCACGGCGGGCTTAAACTTGCCATAGCCCTGGCCGTCAAACTCCTTCTCGATCTCATCGAAGCTCTTACCGGTGGTGGCGGCGTAAATCTGCATCAGGTTGGCCACGCCGGGCTTCTCCTCCGGATCGTAGCGGACACAGCGTTCGGTGTCGCTGTCGGTGATGGCCCGCTTGAACTGCTTCATAATCACGGCGGGGTCATCCATCAGCAGCACCCGGCCGGTATTCGTATCGTCGCTCTTGCTCATCTTTGATTTGGGGTCAACCAGATTCATAATCCGGGCCCCCACCTTGGCCACGTAGGGCTCCGGCATTTTGAACACGTCGCCATAAATGCCGTTGAACCGCTGCACGATATTCCGGGTCAGCTCCACGTGCTGCTTCTGATCCTCCCCCACAGGGACAACATCCGGCTGGTAAAGCAGGATATCCGCCGCCATCAGACAGGGGTAGGTGAACAGACCGCCGTTGATATTCTCCGCGTTTTTTGCGGATTTGTCCTTGAACTGGGTCATGCGGGACAGCTCGCCGAACATGGCGTAGCAGTTGAGCACCCAGGCCAGCTCCGCGTGCTGGTGGACGTGGGACTGCACAAAGAGGGTATTCTTCTCCGGATCCAAGCCGCAGGCAATGTACTGGGCCAGCTGCTCCAGCGTCCGGCGGCGCAGGGCGGCGGGGTCATGCCGCACGGTGATGGCGTGCATATCGGCCATAAAATAGTAGCAGTCGAACTCTTCCGAGCGGGCCCCCCAGTTTTTGATGGCCCCAAGGTAGGAGCCCAGCGTCAGGTCGCCGCTGGGCTTGATGCCGGAGAGCATCACTTTTTTTTCTTGGTTTTCCATATCAATTCACGACCTTTGCTTCTTACTCGGCTTCCGCCGTCAGATATTCGGATACATCCACCGGCCTGGCGTCCGACCAGAGCCGCTCCAGGTCGTAGAACTCCCGGCCCTCCTCGGTGAACACATGGATCACCACCGCGGAGTAGTCCAGCAGCGTCCACTGGCCGCCCCGGTGGCCCTCGATGTGGTGGGGCTCCTCCCCGGCCTTGGACAGGGCCTCCTCCACCGCCTCGGACAGGGCGCGCACCTGGGTGTTGGAGGTGCCGGTACAGATGACAAAATAATCCGCAAGGGTGGTCTGGTCGGCGGTATACAGCACCTTCAGGTCCTTGCCTTTTTTATCGTCCAGCGCCTTCACGGCAACAGCGATCATTTCTTTTGCTTCCAGCATATCATTCGCTCCTTTTATCAAATGACGATCAATTTTATTCGGGATCGCCGGGCGTATCCCCGCCCGGCTCCTGGGGCGGCTCCGGCGGATCGTCCGCCGGGGGCTCGGTGGCCGGAGGATCGCTTTCCGGCGGGGCCGGAGGGTCGGTGTCCGCCGG
>CATLEJ010000124.1 GCA_949916125.1 uncultured Oscillospiraceae bacterium | reverse complement strand
GAACCGGTGCTGTTCGTCGGCGATCACCAGGCCCAGGTCATGGTACTCCACCCCCTGGGAAAAGAGGGCGTGGGTGCCCACCACCAGGTCGATCTCCCCCGACCCCAGGGCGGACAGCAGGGCCTTTTTCTCCTTCCCCTTCACCGACCCGGTGAGCAGGGCCACCCGCACCCCGGCGGGGGAGAGCAGGGCCTCCATGGTGCGGGCGTGCTGCTCCGCCAGCAGCTCGGTGGGGGCCATGAGGGCGCACTGGCAGCCGTTTTTCGCCGCCGTCCACGCCCCGAAGGCGGCCACCGCCGTTTTGCCCGAGCCCACGTCCCCCTGCACCAGCCGGTTCATGGCCCGGCCGGAGCGCAGATCGGCCGCGATGTCGTCCATGGCCCGGCGCTGGGCGCCGGTGGGGGCGAAGGGCAGCAGGCCGGCGAACTGTGCCGGCTCCCCGTCCAGCACCCGGCCCTGCCCTGCGGCCCGCCGGTCCTTGAGCTGGGCCAGCCCGCAGGTGAGGACAAACAGCTCCTCGAACACCAGCCGCCGGCGCGCGATGGCCAGCGCCTCAAAATCAGGGGGGTAGTGGATGTTGCTCCGGGCGTACCGGGTCTGGCACAGCCCGTGGTCCTTCCGCAGCCGGGCGGGCAGCGCCTCGGGCAGGCCGTCCAGGCAGTTGTCCACCGCCCGCCGGGTGATCCCCGCCAGCAGGTTGTTGGAAATCCCCGCCGTCAGGGGGTACACCGGCATAATCAGCCCCGTCACCCGGGCCGCCCCCTCCCGCTCGAACACAGGGTTGGTCATGGAAAACAGGTTCCCCTGCCGTTCCACCGTGCCGTAGAACACATAGCTCTCCCCGGCCCTCAGCGCCTCCCGGATGTAGTCCTGGTTAAAGAAGGTGATGTACACCGTCCCCGAGGCGTCCACCGCCTTCACCTTCACCAGGGACAGCCCCCGGCGGACATAGCTGATCCGGGGCGTTTCCGCCACCATGGCGGACACGCAGCAGGGCCGGTCGGCGGGCGCATCCTTCAGGGCATGGCACTCCCGCCGGTCCTCATACCGCTGGGGCAGGTGGCCCAGCGCGTCCCCCAGGGTGCGCAGGCCCAGCTTTTCCAGTTTTTTGGCGCGCTGGGGGCCCACCCCCGGCAGATCGGTCAGGGGGGTATCCCTTGTCAGCTCCATGGGGCGTCCCTCCTCCTTTGGCGGCGTTTGTCTCCTTAGTTTACCACATCCGCCCCGTCAAAAACAATCCCCACAGGGTTTTTCCCGGGCACAGGTATAAACTGCCACGCCCCCGTCCACAATAGTGCCGGAGGTGTTATCATGAACAGCAAACGAACCTGGATCGAAAAGCTTGGCGATTTCATTTCTGGAAAGGGTTTCTATCTTGTGGTACTCATCTGCGTGGCGGCCATCGCCCTGTCCGGCTACTACCTGGTGCAGGGCGTCCGCAGCGGCATGGAGGACCCCAGCGAGCCGGCGTCCGGCTCCGCCGCCATTGTGGACCAGCCGTCCGCCCGCCCGTCGGCACGGGTGACCGCGCCCCCCAGCGCCGCGCCCAGCGCGAAGCCCTCTCCCGCGCCCACCGCGGCCCCCACGGCCCAGCCGTCCGCCGCCCCCTCCGTCCCGCCGTCCCCCGCGCCCACCCCCGCCGCGCTGGTCTTTACATGGCCGGTGAACGGCACGGTGATCGCGGACTACTCGGTGGAGGCCCTGGCCTACAGCCAGACCATGGGGGACTGGCGCACCCATGACGGGCTGGACCTGGCCGTCACCCTGGGCACGAAGGTGAGGGCCGTCGCCGCCGGGACCGTCTCCAAGGTGTTCAAGGACGACTTTATGGGCACCACCGTGGAGATCGACCACGGCAGCGGCCTGGTCAGCCAGTACGCCAACCTGGCCGAGGTGCCCACCGTGGCGGTGGGGGATGTGGTGGAAACCGGCACGGTGATCGGCTCCGTGGGGGCCACCGCCGTGGCGGAGAACAGCAGCCAGCCCCATCTCCACTTCGCCATGAGCCGGGACGAGAACCCGGTGAACCCCCACGATTTCCTGCCCGAACAGTAAACATGGAGAACCCGGCCTCGTTCAGAGGCCGGGTTCTCTCTACATTTCATTGTCGCGCGGCCGGGCCGCTTTCGCTTCTTACAGCTGGAGGGAGGGCGCGGAGTACACCCGGCCGCCCAGCTCGCTGTTGAGCATATACAGGCCCTTGGCGTCGCTGCCGAACAGCTCCATCTTGGTGATGAGGTCGGCGGAGTTCTTCTCCTCCTCCCCCTGCTCCTTCACGAACCAGTCCAGGAACTGGAGGGTGCGGAAATCGTTCACCGCCTGGGCCGCGGCGTAGATCGTGTTGATCAGGCTGGTGACATACTGCTCATGCTCATGGGCGGCGGCCAGGGGGTCGCCCAGCGCCTGGAACACCTTGTCCGGCTTGGCCACGGCCTCCAGCGTGACGGTCTCGCCGTTGTTGTGGAGGAACTTGTAGATGAGCATGGCGTGGTCCTGCTCCTCCCTGGCCTGGATCTCATACCAGTTGGCGAAGCCGTCCAGCCCCTTGGAATCATAGAAGTTGGCCATGTCCAAGTACAGGTAGGCGGAGTACAGCTCCTTGTTGATCTGCTCGTTCAGCAGGCCCGCAACCTTTTTATCCATAGGTAACACTCCTTTATTATATGTAATCGCATGATGGGTCGGCACGCGCCCTGCGGCGGGCACCACTGTGAGTATACCACGTTTTCCCCCGGTGTCAACCGTTTTCTCCCACCGCCTCGTCCAGCGCGGCGTACACCCGGGCCGCGATATCCAGCAGCGCCCCGGCGGACGCCTTGCGCACCGCCCGGTCGTAGGTATACAGGCCGTTGGTCTCCCCCTCCACGTCGCTGAGCTGGGTGTAGACGCAGCCGCACAGCCCCTTGGGGATGGAGGGCAGCACCATCTCGTCGTACAGGGCCTGGATGCGCCCGGTGAGCTCCCCGTCGGTGCGGGCCTGCCCGCCGTAGCCGTAGTTTTTCCGGTCTTGGGCCACGTGGCCCTCCACCCGGCGGGAGAAGCCGCCGCACTCGCTCAGAAGCAGGAACCGCCCCGGCTGGTTCCCCTCCAGCACCCGGCTGTTGAAGTAGACGTGCTCGCTCTGCACATCGCTCTCCCGCTGGGCAAACCAGCCGGAGGCGCTCACAAAAAACCGAGTGGCGTCCGACCGCTTCAGCAGGCGGTAGATCCGGTCGGAGTCGTACTGCCCCCAGCCCTCGTTGAAAATCGTCCAGCCCACCACGCAGGGGTGGTTGTAGAGGCGGGCCACCGTGTCCAGGCAGTGGCGCTCGAAAAAGGCCTTGCGCTTCTCCCCGCCGCCCATGCCCTCGTCCCTGCGCTTCCTGCTCACAAAGTTGGGGATGACCGTGTCCCGCAGGTAGTCGTACCCGCCGGAATTCACCATGTCCTGCACCACCAGCATCCCCAGGCGGTCGCAGGCATAGTAGAATGCCTCCGGCTCCACCTTGACGTGCTTGCGCAGGGTGTTGAATCCCAGCTCCTTCATGCGCAGGATATCCCGGTCGTACTCCTCCGGCCCCTTCGGCAGAAAAAGGCCGTCCTCAAAATAGCCCTGGTCCAGCACCCCGTGGAGGAACACCGGTTCCCCGTTGAGGCACAGGCGGGTATGGCCGTTGATCTCCCTCGTGGTCACGGTGCGCAGGGCGAAGTAGCTCTCCACCCGGTCGGCGGCGGTGGTGACGGTCAGGGTGTACAGCCAGGGGTCTTCCGGCGTCCAGAGGCGGGGCAGGGGGATCTCCAGCCGCACCGGGCCGTCCACCCCCTGGGCGGTGACATACCGCCCCTCCCCCAGGGGGACGCTGACGGTGAACTCCGCCCCGTCCGCCTCAACCTCCACCTCCACCCCTGTGAGGTCGGGGGTGATGCGTAGGGCGGACACCGCCCCCCGCTCGGGGACGGCCTCCAGCCACACCGGCTGCCAGATGCCGGATACGGGGGTATACCACATCCCGTGGGGGCGCCTGTGCTGCTTGCCATAGGGGTAGTCCCGGGAGAGGCCGTCCACCGCCTTCACCTCCAGGCGGTTGTCCCCAGGGCGAAGGGCGGCGGTGATGTCGGCGGAGAAGGGCAGATAGCCCCCCTCGTGGCGGACCACGCTTTCGCCGTTGACCCACACCTCCGCCACCTGGTCCACCGCCCCGAAATGGAGCAGCACCCGGCGGCCGGGGGGCGCAAACCCGTCGGGCAGGCGGAAGGCGGTCTCATACCGAAGCACGTCCCCCACCTCCCCCTGCCAGCCGGACAGGGGGGCCTGGGGGGGCCAGGGCGCCCGGATCGGCCTGCCGTTCAGCGTCCAGTTCTGATGCAAGGGCAGAAAGCTGTCCCGCCGGAGCTGCGGGCGGGGGTAGTATTGGTCCCAGCTGCTGTGTGCCATGCCGCGCTCCCTCCTTTTTCCTGATTATACCACCCGGCGGGCCGGGGCGCAAGAGCGGCGCGGCAATCTCCGGCAGTTTTCCCGGCGCGGCGCAAAAAGGGCCCGCCCCGGTCAACCCGGGGCGGGCCTCAGTTCACGCCTCCATATGGCGGCCCAGAAAGCCGGCCACCGTCTGGGCCAGCTTCAGCTCCACCTCACTGAGGACGGGGCTGTCCCCGTCGCTGACGAAAGCCACGCAGCCCAGCACGTCGCCCTCGGAAATGATGGGCACGGCGATAAGCACGCGGTACTTCTCGCTGCCGTCGCACAGGGGCAGGGGCTGCTCCGCCCGGACGCTGCGGCGTTCCTCCATCACCTGCTCCACCTGGGGGGAGACCCGCTTGTCCACCACCTCCCGGCGGGGGACCCCGCCGGCGGCGATGACGCTGTCCCGGTCGGTGATGACCGCGGGCAGGCCCGCCACCCGGCTGATGGTGTCGCACAGCTGGGCGGCGAAGTCGGACACGTCGCCTAATTGGGAATATTTTTTGAAGATAACGCCGCCCTCCCGGTCCGTGTAGATCTCCAAGGGGTCGCCCTCGCGGATACGCATTGTCCGGCGAATCTCCTTGGGAATCACCACCCGGCCCAGGTCGTCGATACGGCGCACGATCCCGGTTGCTTTCATGGTGTTCCTCCTGCGTTCCGCCGTGAAAACCACGGCTTTTATTTGTATCGTTCCTCTTGTATTATCCGCAGGATTTGCCAGCGTATTCAATTTCCGCTGCTGGTTTTCTTTGGAAGCGGCGCCGGCTGTCCGGCGCTCTTTTTTTGCGGGGTGAGCCCGGTGCCCGGTCTCCAGCCGGCCGCAGCCCGCGCGTTGGGCAAAAGCGGGACGGCGGTGCGCTAAAGGAGACTATTCAATTTTGCTTTGGTTTCCTCCAGATGGGCGCCCGGCCCTGTTTCGGAAATCAGCTCCTCCACCCGCTGGTTCTGCTCGAGGACTTTCTGGTGCTCCGCCTGGGTAACCTGTACGCCGTCAACGGTAAATTGGGTGGTATTGTCATCCCCATCGACATCGCGGTGGTCGCCGGCGCTGACCTCGTGGGAGAGGTAATAGAAGGTGCTGGTCCCCCCGATAAAGCTGCCGCCGCCGTTGCAGCGGTACTCAATGCCCAGCTCGCCGGTGGACGCGTCCTTGCAGAGCCACCACTCCACCCAGCCGCCGACCACAAAGCCGATCTCCCTGGTATGAAGCTGCCCGTTTTTCCAATAGTGGAGCCACGCCTGGTTGCCGTCGTAGACCGCCAGCTCATCCAGCCCGTCGCCGTCCAGGTCCACCAGCCGGGCCTCGTCATACTCCGTCCCGGTCAGCTCGCGGTTCATGGCGTCCAGCATGGCCGCCGCCATTTTGGAGGCGGCGGGGCGCTCGGTTACCGTGACGCTCTCCGCGCTGCCCTTGGCCGCGGCGTACTGGTTGAGGTAGCCGATCATGGAGCGCAGGGGGATGGGGGTATAGCTGGCGGAGGGGGGATCCTCCCAACCGTCCGTGTTGGAGTCCTGCTGCGCCTCCCATTCCTCCAGGGTGTAGACGTTTTCCACACCGTTGATGGTGATGTGCATCAGATCGGTTTCCCAGTCATAGTCCTCGGAGTAGCTGTAGAGCTCCACCGCCTCGCCGCCGCTTACGCCATACCGCATATCGTCATGGCTGGCGGCCCCGTTCGGCCCCCCGGTGGAGATGGTCATTTTGCCGTTCTCATCCAGCGCGAAGGAGGTGTACCTCCGGCCCCCGTAGGCTTCGTCGCCGTAGACGTGTTTGGCGGCCGCGCCGTCGGAGTAATACACGTCAAAGCCCGCCTCCTGGGTGAGGCTGCTGATCACGCAGAGATACGGATGGCCGTCCCCGGCAAAATCGCCCAAAATGACGTTGGCCCGGTCTGTCTGATACTCCCCCGAGTAGCCGAGCACAGTGGTGGGCGTATCCCAGAAAAACACATCGGATTGGAACATCCCATAGTAGTCCTCGCCCCGCGGCGCTTTCCCGGCAATGCCGTCCGCCAAAAGCCGGGCGTACGCGAGGGCCTGCTCCGCCGTCATCTGACAGGCGGCGGCGTCCCCACAGTAGGGCATGGACAGCAGGATTTCCTGCCAGGCGCCGTCGTCAACGGTTTCAGAGGGCGGCGCGGCTGTCTCCGCCGGGGCCGGGGAAGGGGCCGGGGAAGGGGACGTGGAGGCAGGGCCCGACGCCGGGCCCCCGCTGTTGCTGCACCCGGACAGCAGGCCCGAACACAGGGCCAGCGCGAGAAGCAGGGTAAGTATCCTTTTTTTCATTAAGCATTCCTCCATCAGCTGTTGATGAGGCTGCCGGCTCCGGGTATGCCTCGGAGTTCGACAGCCGGGGCTGTCCTGCCGGGGTGCAGCCCAATCGTTTCCACCTGCCGAGGTTTTTATGCAGCCGGGACTGGCTCAAGGCCGGTTTTTCGTTATTTCGGCGCGTAATCCCTGTAGATACGCATGATGGTGGCAATGGCCTGCTGGCGGGTAAACTTCCCATAGGCGTCGAACCGGTTCCCGGTGGTGCCGTTTATGATCTTATTCACGCCGCAGAAATCCGTGTATTGGGTAAAATAGCTGGGGATGGCGGCCCGATCCGGGAAGGGGTACTGCTCCCCGGTGTCCTCCACCCCAAAGTACTGGGCGGTGAGGGCCAGAATCTTGGCGGCCTGCCCCCGGGTGAGCTCGCCGTTGGGGTCAAAGCGGCCGCCGCCCACGCCGCCCACGATGCCCAGCCGGGCCACGTTGCCCACGCACAGCCCCTCA
The DNA here is from genome assembly GCA_949916125.1 of uncultured Oscillospiraceae bacterium. GTDB lineage: Bacteria > Bacillota > Clostridia > Oscillospirales > Oscillospiraceae > Enterenecus. Next base: position 1,162 of record CATLEJ010000124.1, on the reverse strand, counting down.
TAGGCGCTGTGGTCCACATCGGTGAAGGTGACCTCCGGGTTGGCGTACAGCTTCTTGACAAAATCAGGGCTGGTCCGCACCAGCTTGTCGATCAGCGTGCAGAACTCCTGCCGGGTGATGTTCGCCTTGTAATCCCGCTGGAGGGTCTGCATCACAAAGCCCAGGTCGATGGCGGCCTTGATGTCCGCCGCCGCCCAGCTGTCGGGGATGTCGCAGTCTGGGTCGCCCACATTGCTCTCCGCGGGCAGGCCGCCCTTCCCCGTGCGGTCCACGATCACCAGGGCCGCGGCCAGATCCCGGCCGACGGACAGGTAGCCGGAGCCCTCCGCGTACAGCATACAGGAGCCGCCGCCGTCCATGGCGATGCCCTCCTGGATGCCGTTTTTCACCATCCAGTCGGCGATCTGCCGGAAGGTGGCGGAGGGGACGGTGCCCATCACCAGCCCGCCGTTGGCGGTGATCCCCACAAAGGAGCGGGCCAGCGCCGTGTCCGGCTTCTGCTTGCTGTCGCCATAAAAGGCCTGGTTGCGCTTGTCGTCCACCACGTTCTTGCCGTCCTTCACCAGCACCGGCCCGCCGGTGAGGGCGTTCTCCACATTGGCCCAGGCCCGGTCCCGATTGGTGCCGGAGGCCCGCAGCAGAATCTTGGCCGAGGTCCCCATCACGGGAAACTGGTTGTAGGTCTTGGCCCACTCGGCGGCGGCGGAATTGTACACTACATAATCCGCGCCCTTCACCGGCTTCAGGGTGGCGGCGGAGCCGATGCCGGTGACCTTATTGTTCTGGATGGTCACGATGACGGAGCCCTTGGCCAGGGTGACGGGCAGGGTCATATGCTCGTTGAACACCATAACGGCCTCCGGCTCATTGCGGTAGGTGTTGACCCCCCACTTGCTGCCCGCCGTGGCGCCGTTGCCGAAGCGGATCTCGGTGCCGCCGAAGTCCACCCAGTCCACCATGGCCTTGCCGTCGGCGGTAAAGCCCAGGGTGGCGGTGCGCCCCGTGTGGATCAGCTTGTTGTTCACCACCACGGCGTCCATCACCAGCGGGCACTTGCTGGGGAAGGACCAGGGCTTGGACGTATAGGAATTGAAGAAACCGCCGTTGATGGCCGCCACCACGTGGGTATTGGCCTGGGCGTTCTTCTGGCTGATGAGGGTGC
>CATLEJ010000123.1 GCA_949916125.1 uncultured Oscillospiraceae bacterium | reverse complement strand
TCGATGATGAGCTGGCCGTGGTTCCCCACAGGGTCAAGCTGCTTGAGGCCGCCGTACCGGCTGCCCATGCCGGCGGCCATGATCACTAAAACAGGCTTTTTCACTGTCTGCCGTCCTCCTCAAATCTGTATGTAGGGGCCGGTGTCCTCACCGGCCTGGGATATACCCGTATGTCATAATCCCGTAGGGGCCGATAGGGACATCGGCCCCTACGGGATTACCCCTTATAGCCGTTGGGGTTCATGGACTGCCACTTCCAGGAGGAGGCGCACATCTCCTCGATGCCCAGCTCCGCCGTCCAGCCCAGCTCGTCCCGGGCCTTGGCCGGGTCGGCGTAGCAGGCGGCGATGTCGCCGGGGCGGCGGGCCTCGATGACGTAGGGCAGCTCATGGCCGCAGGCCTTCTCATAGGCGTGGAGCACGTCCAGTACGGAGTAGCCGTTGCCGGTGCCCAGGTTGCAGACAAACAGGCCGCAGTTGGTGGCCAGCTTCTTCAGCGCCGCCACATGGCCCTTTGCCAGATCCACCACGTGGATATAGTCCCGCACGCCGGTGCCGTCGGGGGTGTTGTAGTCGTTGCCGTAGACGTGCACCTTCTCCAGTTGGCCCACCGCCACCTTGGCGATATAGGGCACCAGGTTGTTGGGGATGCCGTTGGGGTCCTCGCCGATGAGGCCGGACTCGTGGGCGCCGATGGGGTTGAAGTACCGCAGCAGGGCCACGTTCAGCTCGGGGTCGGCGGCGCAGATGTCCATGAGGATCTTCTCCTGGAACAGCTTGGAGGTGCCGTAGGGGTTGGTGGTGCCGCCGGTGGGGAAGTCCTCCTGGATGGGGACGGTGGCGGGGTCGCCGTACACCGTGGCGGAGGAGGAGAACACGAAGTTCTTTACCCCGTGGCGGCGCATGGCCTGGAGCAGGTACAGGGTGCTGATGAGGTTGTTGGAATAGTACTCCAGGGGCTTGGCAACGCTCTCGCCCACCGCCTTCAGGCCGGCAAAGTGGATCACGGAGTCGATGTCCGGGTGCTGGGCGAACAGGGCCTCCACCTCGTCCTCGTGGCACAGCTCGCTCTTGACGAAGGGGATGGGCTTGCCGGTGATTTTCTCCACCCGCTTCAGGGCCTCCTCGCAGGAGTTGTAGAGGTTGTCCGCCACCACGATGTCGTAGCCCGCTTGGATCAGCTCTACGCAGGTATGGCTGCCGATATAGCCGGCCCCGCCGGCGACCAGAATAGACATAGTAAAGGCTCCTTTCAATCTATCAACAATTTGGATTCAGGACTCTTTGGAAGCTGCCTCTATTGTAAGAGGGCCGGGGCGGAAAGGGAATATGCTATCGTGTACATTATTTGCACAATCGTCCGGCGATGGCCCGCCCTCGGACAGCATCTTCACGCTGCGCTCATACTCGCTGGGGGACATCCCCGTGGCCTGGCGGAACCGGCGGGAGAAATAGTGCACCGATTGGAAGCCCAGCAACCCGGCGATTTGGGTGAAGTTCAGCCGCCCCTCCCGGATTAGACGCCGGGCGGACTGGATTTTCAGATCGCTGAACCAGGCCATCACCCCGCCGCCGGTGTGGGCGTGGAACAGCTTTTGCAGCTGGCTGCGGCCCACCAGGTTGTCCCGGCAGATCTGCTCCAGGGTGAGGGGCTGATCTACCCGCCGCTCCAGGTAGTCCATCACTTGGGCCACCACGCCGCCCCCCTCCGGCCGCCCGTCCGGGCCGGGCTGGGGGGAGTCTTCCCGGCGGATCAGCCGGATCAGCAGCTCCTCCAGGGCGGCGCATAAAAGCTGTTCCCCCCCGAAAGGGGGGCTGTCCCGGCGCTGGAGCTGGGTGACGCTGGAGGCGTTCAGGGGTGTGGAAAAGGCGGCGGCGCTCTCCGCCACCAGCCGGCCCAGCAGGGAACGCTCATCCCCCCGGATGGCGATGGTGCGGTCCCGGAAGAACTCCATGGCGGGGCTGTCGCAGCCGAAGCCCGCCACCACCAGATCGGGGGCCACCCCGGCGGCGGAGAAGGCGTGGAACTCCCCGGGGGCATGGAACACCGCCTGCCCCCGCTCCAGCCGCAGCCGCCGCTCCCCGGCGGTGACCAGCAGGGAGCCCTTGTCCACATATAACAGCTCCCAGAAGTCGTGGCGTTCGCCGGGGTAGGCGTAGCTGCCGGTGTACTCGAAGTAGTGCACGGAATAGAGCTTGTCCACCGCCACCGGGCGGCGGGGGATCAGGGGCCGGTAGTCCAGCCCGGCGGGGGCCTGTCCGCCCATGGGCATCCTCTCCTTTGCGCCGGGACGGGGCCTCAGCGGCCCCGCCAGTTTACCATTCTGGAGATATCGTCGGGCCGACCCGCCGCCATGATGTGGGTGTCGGCGGCAAAGACGAAGTCGGGGGCGATGGGCAGGATGGCCCCGTCCTCCTTGCGGCCGATGACGTTCACGTTCCACTTGCGGCGGATGTCCAGATCGATGAGGGTGAGCCCCGCCCAGTGATCGGGTACGTCCAGCTCAAAGATAGCGTACCCAGGGGCCAGCTCCACATATTCCAGGGCCCCGTTGACGCTGAAGCGCATGGCGGTGCGCTGGGCCATGTCCCGCTCGGGGAACACCACCTCGTCCGCGCCGATCTTCAGCAGCAGGCGGGCGTGGAGATCCCGGTCGGCCTTGGCCACCACCATGGGGGCCCCCAGCTCCTTGAGCAGGGAGGTGATCTCCAGGGAGGACTGGAAGTTCTCGCTGATGCACACGAAGCAGAAGTCGAAGCCGTCCACCCCCAGGGAGGCCAGCACCTCCTCGTCCATGCAGTCGCCCACCTTGGCCTGGGTGACGTGGGGGGCGATGTGGCTGACGGCCTCCTCGTCGCTGTCCAGCACCATCACCTCGTTGCCCTGATCCATGAGCCGCAGGGCCAGGTTGGTACCGAAGCGGCCCAGGCCGATCACCAGGAATGTGGCGGCCATTCTGATCACACCTTTCCGTTTTTGAGTTTCACTGCGCCGTCACCCGATGGTGATGCGCTCTATGGGATCCTTGACCCGGGGGGGCAGACGCTCCGCCAGGGCCATCATCATGGTGAGGCTGCCGATCCGCCCGCAGTACATCATCACCAGGATCAGCACCCGGTTGAGGGGGGACAGGGCCCGGGTGATGCCGGTGGACAGCCCCACGGTGCTCATGGCGGAGAACACCTCGAACAGGGCGTCCTGGAGGGGGAAGGGCTGGGTGGCCAGCAGGGCAAAGCCCCCCGCCATGGCCAGGGTCAGGTAGAGGGTGACCCCCGCCGCTGCCCGGTGGATCTGGCCCTCGTCCAGCCGGCGGTTGAAGGCCCCCGCCTCCCGCCTGCCGCGGATGTAGGCGGCCAGGGTCAGCAGGCAGACGGCCACGGTGGTGACCTTGACGCCGCCGCCGGTGGAGCCGGGGCCCGCCCCGATGAACATGAGCACGATGGTGAGCAGCCCTCCCGCGCTGGTGAGGGAGGCCAGATCCACGGTGTTGAACCCCGCCGTCCGGGGGGACACCGCCTGGAACAGGGAGGCCAGGGCCTGCTCCCCGGGGGCCATGCCGGCCAGCAGGTTGTCCCGCTCCGCCAGCCAGAACAGCGCCGCGCCCCCCAGGGTGAGAATCAGGGTGGCGGACAGCATGATCTTGGCGTGGAGGGAATACCGGCGCAGGCGCAGGCCCTTCTCCCACACCTCCCGCCACACCAGGAAGCCCAGCCCGCCCAGCAGCACCAGGGCGCACACGGTGAGGTTCACCAGGGGGTCGTCCGCGTAGTAGGTGAGGGAGCTGTAGGGCTCCCGGAAGCCCATCAGGTCGAAGCCCGCGTTGCAGAAGGCGGATACGCTGTGGAACACCGCGTACCACATACCCCGGCCCAGCCCCAGCTCGGGCACGAAGCGGACGGCCAGCAGGGCCGCCCCGGCGCACTCGATGGCGGCGGTGCCGCATAGAATATAGCGCAGGAGGATATATACATCGCTGAGACGTTCGCCGCTGACGCTCTCCAGCATGAGATCCCGCTGGCGCAGGCTGATCTTCCGGCCCAGCAGCATGGAGGCCATCAGCACCATGGTCATGTAGCCCAGCCCGCCCACCTGGATCAGGACGAGCAGGATGAGCTGGCCCAGAAAATTGAACTGGGCCCAAGTATCCGCCACCACGAGCCCGGTGACGCAGGTGGCGGAGGTGGCGGTAAAGAGGCTGTCCAGAAAGGGCAGGCCCCTGCCGTCCCGGTTGGCGGCGGGCAGCATGAGCAACAGCGCCCCCGCCAGGATTATGGCCAGGAAGCCCAGGGCGATGATCCGGTTTGGGGATAGCTTAATTGATTTCTTTTTCACGTCCGCGGCCCCTTTGCTTGCGGAAAGTCCCGCAGTTTCTTCCATATTATAGTGCCATCCGGAGGGTTTTGCAAGACCGGCGGAAAAGGCTCGGCGGAAGCGTTCCCGATCCGCGCCGCGAAATGACAGATTATTTACGCGAAAAAAGGGGAATCAGGGGTTACAAAAAATAGATATGTATGCTATAATATGAATATTTATTTGGCACACCGCACAACGGGGGCGGCGGTCCGCCCTGTGGGATTTGAGAATTCGCACAAATCGATTTTGCGCTGTCTGCTGGCGTGAAGGGAGGGCATTCCGATGGGAACGGCGGACTATGGTTTATTGGCGTGGGAGGGAATCCAGTTCCTTACCTTCCTGGTGATCTGCGCGGTGCTGATGGAGGACCGGTTTCCCAGGCGGACGGCGGCGTTTGTCAGGGCGGGCTTCCTGGCGGCGGAGCTGGTCATTCAGGCCTGCCTGTTCTTTGCAGGGGAGGGCTGTGCCCTGGTGCTTCCCCTGATCGCGCTGACAGCGTATCTTCCCGCTATTATATGCCTTCACATCCTGTCTAAAAACGGTTTTTTCCAAACCTGTGTGGTGTGGATGTCCGGAATGCTGGCGGCCTTCTCCCTGAACTGCCTGCGGCGGCTGATCACCGTGCTGGCCGGACGCGAGGGGATGGGGACATGGGTGGGGGTGGTGTCCCTGGCGGCGGCGCTGCCCGCTGCGGCGGGGCTGGCCGCCCTTGCGTGGCGGATCCGCCGTCCGTTCCGGGAATGCGTGCGGGAGTATTCCGGCAGGTGGCTGCCCATCATGCTGCCAACCGGTATGGTGTTCCTGGTGTTTTCTTATTTTGAGAGTAATACGGCAGAGCCGGTGGCGCTGCTGCTGATCTTCCTCGCCGTCCTGTCTGTGCTGCTGGTGGCGGGTAGGCTGATCTTCCTGTCCGCGTCCATCTCCAGAATGAGGGAGATGGAGCGGGAGGCGGCCCGGCAGCTGGAGGTCCAGCGGAAGGACTACGAGGCGATGCGGAAAAAAATTGAGCTGGGCCGGGCGTACCGCCACGATATGCGCCACCATTTGAGTACCTTGGACGGGCTGCTCCAGCAGGGGGAAGAGGGCAGCGCGCGGCAATATATCAGCAGCCTCAGCGGGCGGCTGACCGAGCTGGAAGAGGTATGGTGCGCCAATGCGGCGGTGAACGCGGTGCTGTCCGCCCACATCGGGGAGGCGGAACGTCAGGGCTGCCAGGTGGAGGTTGACGTGCGCGTCCCCGGTGAGCTGCCTTTTGACGAAACGGATCTGTGCGTGATTTTTGCCAACACCCTGGAGAACGCGGTTCACGCCTGCTGCTCCATTCCAGAGGGGGGACAGCGGCGGATCGGGCTGAGCGCCAGACTGAACGACAGCCGCAGGCTCACCGTGTCGGTGTGGAACTCCTGCCCCTGGCCGGTGGAACTGAATGAGGAGGGGATACCCGCCGCTGTCCCCAGGGATGGTCATGGCTACGGCCTGCGCAATGTGCAGGCCGTGGTGAAGAAGTATAACGGGCTGCTCCAGTGCCGGTGGGAGAACGGCCAGTTCCAGGTGAACGCGGTGCTGTTCGACTCTCAGAAAAAGGGCGCGCAGGGCAGGAAACGGACCGAATGGCCCGCGGTGGTGGTGACGGTTCTGGGCCTGCTGTTCTGTGTGGTGAACTGCCTGCCGCTGGCGGCCCAGGCGGCGGAGACGGTGCCAATTCTGGGCGCGGTGGTGCGGGCGATAAACCTGCACACCTATGCCAGGGAATGGGGAGAATGGTTTCCGGGCATGAAACAGCCGGGGGATGAATTGATCGAGGCGGAGCTGTGGGACGCCTTTCTTGCGTATGCCGCCGACAAATACAGCGGTTATACAGATATGGACGTGGGGTATACTGTGACCAGGGACGATGAGCTCCTGCGCACAGTGCGCTTTGACGCGGTGGTCTACGCGGGCGGATCGGGGCAGCTGATCCGCTGGGTGACCTGGGACAAGGCCCAAGGCCGGGTGTTGGAGCTGTCGGGGCTGTTTTGGGGGGACAGTTACATTGAGATCATCAGCGCGGAGGTGCTGGATCAGATGATCCGGCTGACTCAGGCGGGGGAGGGGAGCTATTTCGTCCCCGGCGAGGGATGGGAAGAGAACGATGTGTTCCGCTCCATTGCCCCGAATCAGAATTTTTACATCAATGGGGAAAACCAGCTGGTGATTGTCTTTGATGAATACCAGGTAGGCCCGGGAAGCATGGGGACGCCGGAATTTGTCATCCCCACGCAGGCGCTGGCGGGTATCCTTGTCCAGCCGTCCATATTGGCATGAGGGGGGATATTTGTGCTAAAGCTCTGTATCTGCGACGATCAACGGGAGGACTTGGAACGTCTTGAGGCGATTACCAGGGATTTTTTTCGAAGCAGACCCGATATCCCTGCCTGCGTGCAGACATTCTGGTCGTCCTATGACCTGCTGGAATATATGGAGGAAAAGGGCGGCTTTGACGTCTATCTGCTGGATATCCTCATGCCCCACCTGACGGGGCTGGAGCTGGCCCAGAAAATCCGGGAACGGGGGGAGATGGCGCAGATCCTGTTCCTCACCTCGTCCCGGGAGTTTGCACTGGAGGCTTTTTCCGTCAACGCGGCGGGCTATCTGCTCAAGCCGGTGGAACGTGAGGCGGTCTGCAAGGCCATCCTCTCCGCTGTTCAGGCGCTGGTCCCCGCGGACGACCCGCACCTGGTGATCAAAACCAGGGAGGGCGTCCGCAGTGTGCGCCTGAGAGAACTTGTGATGGTGGAGAGCTTTGACCACAGCCGGGTCTGCACCCTGTCCAACGGCGTGGTGCTGGAGACCGCCGCCACCCTGACCTCCCTGATGGAGCGGCTGGAACGGGATCCGCGCTTTTTCTCCCCGCACCGGGCCTATATTGTCAATCTGGAGTATGTCAACGGCTTGAACGGCGGAGAGCTGTTCCTGTTTGGCGGGCGCCGGCTTCCCGTGTCCCGCAAGCTCTACCCACGGCTGAAGGAGGCATATATGCGCTTTGCGTTCTAAAAAAGCTGGGCCAGCTGCCGAAACAGGGAACGTTGCAAGCCATGATCGCTTCCGGTGGGACAAGATTTTGGGAATGCTTGGAAAGACACGGCCGGGAGGATGGGGGTGCTTCCGTCCCGGCAGTGCGCTCCACGCAGAAAAAAGAGCATTTCACGCAGAAAATGATCTATGGTTCCGATTTTACCGTATACTATATGTTGTGCCTTTTGCGCACAGCTATTCCCGCCCATTTTGGGCCAGCTTGTCCACCAGGGCTGTGATCAGGGCGGCAGAGCTGTCGTCCAGGGCGGATATGTCTACGTATTTGGGCGCGTCTACACATACCAGGTAATCCACCGACACCCCCAGCACCCGGGACAAGCGGACCAGAACGTCGAGAGAGGGCGCTTTGCTGGCCGTTTCATAGGCGCTGACCATACCCTTGGTGACGCCAATGCGCTTGGCCAGCTGTTCTTGCGTCAGGTGCTTATTGATCCGAAGCAGGCGGATTTTTTCACCACAGTCGATCACAAACATCGCCTCCTATGGATTACAGTGTAACAAAAAGGAGTTTACTTATAGCGTACAGCGGTTATACCTGCGGTTGACTTTCCGGCTTTCCTGTAGTATTATTTATTTCATGTGTTTTATGTTCGATTTGTGCCGCGGATTGGCAAGGAGTAAGACTATGAGGCAAAATGCAAACAAAAAATGGAATAACGGCTTTACGCTGGTGGAGGTATTGGCGGCGACTGCGATCCTGATTATCCTGCTGGCCCTGGGGGCGGTGGGGGTCGCCCGCTATGTCCGGCTGCTGCAAATCACCGAGCTGGACAACGCGGCCCGGGAAATCTATATGGCCGCGGAAAATCGGACGGTGCTGCTGACAAACAGCGGGCGGCTGGAGACGATGCGGAAGGAATCGGATGGAACCAAAAAAGTTCTCAAACCCTTGAGCGCCTCGGCCGGGGCCGCCGGTGACGACGCAGACATAGTGGGAAATTATTACATATATTACACCAAGGATAACGCAAGCGTGCTGGAGGAATTGCTGCCCGAGGGGACGATTGACCCGGCGCTGCGCAAGGGCTGCTTTTACATTGTATATAAAA
>CATLEJ010000122.1 GCA_949916125.1 uncultured Oscillospiraceae bacterium | reverse complement strand
TCCGGGCCGACCTGGGCTATCCCCCGCTGGTGACCCCGCTGTCCCAGATGGTGGGCAACCAGGCCGTCACCAACGTCCTGATGGGCGAGCGGTACAAGCAGATCTCCAAGGAGATCAAGAACTACTTCAAGGGCGAGTACGGCATCGCCCCCGCCCCCGTCAGCCCCGAGCTGGAGGCCAAGATCCTGGGCGAGGGCGGCAAGCCCGTGGACTGCCGGATCGAGGACTCCAAGCGCACCGGCGAGGAGTTCAAGGCCGCTAAGGAGGCCCTGGGCGACCTGTGCCGCTCCGAGGAGGACGTGATGAGCTATATCTGCTTCCCGGATCAGGCGGAGAAGTTCTTCAAGGACCGGCAGGCCCGCGAGGAGAACGTGGCCACCTACACCATCACCGAGGCGTAAGGAGGGAGACGTATGAATACTCTCGCGCTTACCGCCGGCAGGCTGAACGTGGGCGACGCCGGCATCACCGCCGTGCTGGGCTACGCTGTGGTGTTTTTCGGGCTGGTGCTGCTGATGTGCGTGATCATGATCATGGGCAAGGCCATGGCGAGCTCCGGCAAGAAGGCCGACGCCAAGGCGCCCGCGGCTGCGGCCCCGGCTCCGGCGGCCCCTGCCGCGCCTTCCGCGCCCCCGGCCCCCGGCTCCGCCGGCGAGGTCAAGCTGTTCGACGTGCCCGACAAGGAGGCCGCCATGATCATGGCGATTGTGGCCGACCAGATGGGCAAGCCGCTGAACGAGCTGCGCTTCAAGTCCATTAAGGAGGTCAAGTGAAATGAAATATAAAGTGACCCTGAACGGCCGCACCTACGAGGTGGAGGTGGACGCCGGAAAGGCTATGCTGACCGACGAGTACGAGGCCTACGCCCCCGCCCCCGCCGCCCCGGCCCCCCCTGCAGCCGCGGCCCCAGCCCCCGCGACCGCGCCCGCGGCGGCCCCGGCCGCCCCTGCTGCCGCGGCCCCTGCCGCCGCTCCCGCTCCCGCTGCTGCCCCCGCCGCCCCCGCCGTCACCGCCGCGGGCGAGCCCGTGGAGTCCCCCATGCCCGGCACCATCCTTCGGGTAGAAGTGGCCCAGGGCGCCGCCGTCAAGGAGGGCCAGCTGCTGGTGGTGCTGGAGGCCATGAAGATGGAAAACGAGATTCTCGCCCCCAAGGACGGCACCGTCGCCCAGGTGGTGGTGCAGAAGGGCAGCCATGTGGAGACCGGTTCGCCGCTGATCATCCTGGCGTAAGGAGGGGCTTCTATGAATATCTTGGAAACCCTGTCCAAGCTGGTCACCGAGTCCGGCTTCGCCGGGTTCTTCGCGGCGGGCGGCTGGAAAAACCTGATCATGATCGCCATCGCCTGCGTGCTGCTCTACCTGGGCATCGGCAAGAAGTTCGAGCCGCTTCTGCTGGTGGGCATCGCTTTCGGCGTGCTGCTGACCAACATCCCCGGCGCGGGGCTGTACCACATGGGGATGTGGGACTCCTACGTGTACGGGTGCCCCTATGATCCCGTCAACGACTACGCCCTCTACAACACGGCGCAGGAGCGGAGCTATAATGATGCGGAACTCAACTATTACCTGTATGCCAGATCCTGCGGACAAACCACCGATCAAATTGAAGCGTTTCTGAGTGGAGCGGAAAAGTCGGAGGCCGAGCTGAATACGGAATGCACGAAGCTGGGCAGTTCTTCCGACTTTGATCAGAGTATCGGCATGGACGTTCTGTCCAAGCTCAAGACGGAGCTGTCCTTCACCGACATCATCCACCTGGGCGGCCTGCTGGACATCCTGTATATCGGCGTAAAGGCGGGCGTGTACCCCTGCCTGATCTTCATGGGCGTGGGCGCCATGACCGACTTCGGGCCCATGATCGCCCGGCCGTCCTCCATGCTCATGGGCGCGGCGGCGCAGCTGGGCGTTTTCTTCGCCTTCTTTGGCGCCTGCCTGTTGGGCTTCGCCGGCAACGTGGCCGCCTCCATCGGCATCATCGGCGGCGCGGACGGACCCACGGCCATCTACCTGACCACGAAGCTGGCCCCGGCCTTCCTGGGCCCCATCGCCATCGCCGCCTACTCCTATATGGCCCTGATTCCCATGATCCAGAAGCCCCTCATGCGGGCGCTGACCACGGAGAAGGAGCGGAAGGTGAAGATGGAGCAGGCCCGGAACGTGTCCAAGGTGGAGAAGATCATCTTCCCCATCGTGGTGTCCGTGTTTGTCATCCTGCTGATCCCCTCTACCGCCCCCCTCATCGGCTGCCTGATGTTCGGCAACCTGCTGCGTGAGACGGGCGTCACCGAGCGCCTGTCCGACACCGCCCAGAACGCCCTGATGAACATCGTCACCCTGTTCCTGGGCATCAGCGTGGGCGCCACCACCGTGGCCGCCCGGTTCCTGTCCCTCCAGACCCTGATGATCGTGGGGCTGGGCGTCATCGCCTTCATGTTCTCCACCATCGGCGGCCTGCTGATGGGCAAGATCATGTACAAGCTGTCCGGCGGCAAGATCAATCCGCTGATCGGCTCCGCCGGCGTGTCCGCCGTCCCCATGGCGGCCCGGGTGTCCCAGGACGTGGGCCGGGAGTCCAACCCCAACAACTTCCTTCTGATGCACGCCATGGGCCCCAACGTGGCCGGCGTCATCGGCTCCGCCATCGCGGCCGGCTTCCTGCTGGCCCGGTTCGGCGGCTGAGCGGTCCCATCCCTCAAACAAAAAACGTCCCGGATCCGAATGGGGTCCGGGACGTTTTTATTCTTTTCCAAGAGGGCGCAAAAGAGCCCCCGGTTCTGGGAACCAGGGGCTCTTTCCTTACGGTTTCTCGCCGCCGGGCCGCTCCAGCCCGCCCAGCTCCTGGAGGCCCCGGGCGGCCTCGTCCAGCGCGCCCACCTGATCCGCCGCCCTGCCCAGGGCCTGGGCCTGCTCCAGCAGCACGTCCATCCCCCGGCGCAGCCGGCCATACTGCTCCAGCACGCCGTCCAGCCACTGCTGGGTGTCGGCGCGGATGCGGTCGGCCTCCGCCTGGGCCTCGCTCACCGTGTCCTGGGCCTTGCGGTGGGCGTCCAGCTCCACGGTGGCCACCCGGTCCTTCAGCTGGGCATAGCTGGCCGCCATGGGCTCCAGTGTGCCCACCTGGCTCTGGAGCCGCTCCAGCTCCTTCTTTGCCACCATCAGCTTTGACTCGGTCTGGGACAGCTCGCCCCGCAGCTTGGACAGCGATCGGGTGGACGCCTCCAGCGAGGCGCGCACCTTGGCTTCCTCCGCTGCCGCGCCGCTCTTTTCAATCTCCGCGCCGGACAGGGCGGCCTCCAGCTCGCTGTTGCGGGCCTCCGCCCGGTCCAGCCGCTCCTGGAGACCGGCCAGCTCCTGGAGATGGGCCGCGGCGGTCTGCTCGATGTATTGCTGCACATCCTGGCGGTTGAAGCCGCCCAGGGCTGTGCGGAACTTCCGGATCACAGTGTCCATCCCTGTCTCCCTCTTTCTGCCTCTGTGCCATCGGCTGTTTAAAGTGTGTTCACTATACCACATTCCGCCGCCGCTGACAATCCTTTGGAAAAATTTTGACAATTTTATTGACAACAGCCCTATTTGGGGGTACGCTATAAGGGCTTGTCTTTTGCCCGTCCGGGCGAAGGTTCCCAGAATTTACATCCGGGCCGTCGGCCCTCTGGAGGTTATGACAATGCTTATCCCGATTTTGCTGTTCGCCGTGGGCCTGGTCTTTCTCATCAAGGGCGGCGACTGGTTTGTGGACGGCGCCACCGGCATCGCCCGGCGCTTCCGCCTTCCCGAGCTGCTCATCGGCGCCACGGTGGTGTCCATCGGCACGACCTTGCCCGAGGTGATGGTATCCACCGCCTCCGCCCTGTCCGGCCACGGCGAGATCGCCTACGGCAACGCCATCGGCTCGGTGATCTGCAACACCGCCCTTATTGCCGCCATCACCGTGGCTGTGCGCCCCGGCAAAGTGGACCCCAAATCCCTGCGCCTGCCGGTGGCCTTCTTCTTCACGGCGGCGGCGGTGTACGCCGGCATCGCCTACACCACCGGCCAATTCACCCAGGTCGCGGGCTTCTGCCTGCTGACCCTGTTCGTGGTCTACATGATCGCCACCGTGTGGCAGATGAAGGCCCATCCCGCCCCCGCCCCCCACGCCGGACCGGCGGACGAGGGCGGCTCCTCCCTGAAGGATATCGTCCTGCTGGTGGCCGGAGCCGTGCTGATCGCGGTGGGGGCCAACCTGCTGGTGGACAACGGCACCCTCATCGCCCAGGCCCTGGGCGTGCCCGAGTCGGTCATCGCCCTCACCTTCGTGGCCCTGGGCACCTCCCTGCCCGAGCTGGTCACCGCCATCACCTCCCTGGTCAAGGGCCACGGGGCCCTGTCCCTGGGCAATGTCATCGGGGCCAACCTGTTCAACCTGGTGCTGGTGTCCGGGGTGTCGGTGACCCTGGCCCCCTTCCCCATTCCCAAAAGCGCCCAGATCGCCGGCCATAACGCCTCCCTGGTGCTGGATCTGCCCGTCATGCTCCTGGTCATGGCGCTGCTCACCCTTCCCGCCCTGGCCCGGGGGAGGCTGCGGAGGATTCAGGGCCTGGCGCTGCTGGCAATTTACGCCGTCTTCTGCGCGATTCAGTTCACCCTTTAAACCACGTGCACCGCCCAGCGCCCGCAAACAACAGATGAATCCAGCTTTATAGAGAGAGAAAGGCTGTGGTATCCATGTACCGTTGGTATGACATGGGGCTGTTCCTGCTGATCTACTCCTTCCTGGGGTGGGTGGCCGAGGCAGGATGGTACGCCGTCACCCGGCGGAAATTCTGCAACCGGGGGGTGGTTGCCCTGCCCCTGGTGCTGTCCTATGGCTTTACCTTTGTACTTCTGCTGCTGCTCCTGCCCACGCTGTCGGGACACCACATTCTGTCCTTTCTGGCCACCATGGTGGTGTCCGCGGTGGTGGAGCGCATCGGCGACCATTTCTTCCGCCGGGTGGGCCCAAAAATCCAGTGGAACCAGGAGCGCAGCCGCCTGCTGTCCGGCACCGGGAAGGGCCTTCTGTCCTCCATACTGGTGGCGGCGGTATACTACCTGACCTACCTCATCATCCACCCGCTGCTGCTGGCGGGGGTGCTGCTGATCCCCGAGATTGTCCGGCAAATCGTGGTGCTGGCCGCACTGGTCCTGATCGGGCTGGATTTCGCCGCCGTGTTCTACGCCGTGCGCACCGGGGATTCCTCCCGCTATCAGGAGCGCCTGGCGGGCAGCGGCCAGAAGAAGCTGGCCGGCCATATCTACCACTCCGTCTGGAAGCGGCTGCAAAAGGCCTACCCCGGCCTGGAGCGGGGCCCCGGGCAGGACGAAGGGTCCTGCACCTTTGCCAGGGGGCTGTGCTGGGATAAGCTGGTGTGGGTGTTTCTGATCTCCGCCCTGCTGGGAGATATCATCGAGACCTTCTGGTGCGGCCTGGTGGACGGCCAGTGGATGAACCGCTCCAGCGTGCTCTACGGCCCCTTCAGCTTTGTCTGGGGCCTGGGCGCGGTGGTGCTTACCGTCACCCTCCAGCGGCTGGCGGAGAAAAACGACCGCTACGTCTTTGCCGCCGGGTTCCTGGTGGGCGGCACCTATGAATACCTGTGCAGCGTATTTACCGAGCTGGTGTTCGGCACCGTGTTCTGGGACTACAGCGAGATGCCGCTGAACATCGGCGGGCGCACCAACGTGCTGTTCTGCTTCTTCTGGGGCGTGCTGGCGGTGGTGTGGATCAAGGTGATCTATCCGCCCATGTCCAAGGGGATTGAGTCCCTGCCCGCCCTGACGGGCAAGCTGCTCACCTGGCTCGTGGTGTTTGTGATGGCCTGCAACGCCATCCTGACCAGCGCGGCCATGCTGCGCTACAACACCCGCGCCCTTCAGCCCGAGCCCGCCAACGCCTTTGAGGAATTTCTGGACAGACAGTACGGCGACCAGCGCATCGAGAGCCGCTGGCCCAACATGATTGTAACGGACAGCGCCGCGCCCTGAGCCGCGGCAGAACACCCCCGCCCACCCCCTGGGCGGCCAGAGAAAGGCGGTATTTATGGACAATATGCAGCGGCGGGAATCCCCCGTCTACACGGTGTCCGAGCCCGACACCCTGCTCCCCTTCCTGCTGTCCCACGTGAAGGGCAAAAGCCGGAATAACGTGAAATCCCTGCTGTCCCGGCGCTTAGTGGCGGTGGACGGCGTGCCACTCTCCCGGTTCGACGCGCCGCTGAGCCCCGGCCAGCAGGTGTCCATCCTCCCCTCCCCCGCCCCCAGGGCGGACGCGCTGCCCTTCCCCCTGCTCTATGAGGACGAACACCTCATCGTGGTGAACAAGCCCGCCAAGCTGCTCAGCGTAGCCAACGACAAGGAGAAAGCGCGCACCGCCTACCACATAGTCACCGACTATGTGAAGGCCCGGCGGGTGGGGGACCGGATTTTCGTGATCCACCGGCTGGACCGGGACACATCCGGGGTGCTGATGTTCGCCCGGGATCGGTCGACAAAGGAGCTGTTCCAGGCCAGGTGGAATGAGATCGTCACCCGCCGGGGCTATCTGGCGGTGGTGGAGGGCGTTCCCAAGCCCGCCCAGGACACCATCCGCTCGTACCTCGTGGAGACGGACACCCACCTGAGCTTTTCCGGCGCGCCGGGGAAGGGGGCCAAGGAGGCCGTTACCAGCTATCAGGTGGTGAAGGCCGGGAACGGCTATTCCCTGCTGGATGTCTCCATCGAGACGGGGCGGAAGAACCAGATCCGCGTCCACATGAAGGAAAAGGGCTGCCCTGTGGCGGGGGATAGGCAGTACGGGGCCCGCACCAACCCCATCGGGCGGCTGTGCCTCCACGCCAACGAGCTGTCCTTCACCCACCCGGTGACCGGGGAGGCAGTCACCTTCAAGGCCAAGATGCCCCGGGATTTCAACCGGGTGTTCCGATAAACCGGCAAAAGCCCGTCTCCGAACCCGGAGACGGGCTTTTGCCATAGAGTTAGCTCAAAAAATCTTTCAGCTTCTTGCTCCGGGACGGATGCCGCAGCTTTCTGAGGGCCTTGGCCTCGATCTGCCGGATGCGCTCCCGGGTGACGTTGAACTCCTTGCCCACTTCCTCCAGGGTGCGGCTGCGGCCGTCCTCAATGCCGAAGCGCAGGCGCAGCACCTTTTCCTCCCGGGGGGTCAGGGTGGACATCACATCCACCAGCTGTTCCTTCAGCAGGGTGAAGGACGCGGCCTCCGACGGCTCGGAGGCGCTTTCGTCCTCCAGGAAATCGCCCAGGTGGCTGTCCTCCTCCTCGCCAATGGGGGTCTCCAGGGAGACGGGCTCCTGGGCGATTTTCAGGATCTCCCGCACCTTCTCCACCGGCATCCCCATCTCCTGCGCCGTCTCCTCCGGGGAGGGATCATGGCCCAGCTCCTGCAGCAGCTGCCGATTCACCCGGATCACCTTGTTGATGGTCTCCACCATATGGACCGGGATGCGGATGGTGCGGGCCTGGTCGGCGATGGCACGGGTGATGGCCTGCCGGATCCACCAGGTGGCGTAGGTGGAGAACTTATAGCCCTTGGTGTAATCGAACTTCTCCACCGCCTTGATGAGGCCCAGGTTGCCCTCCTGGATCAGGTCCAGGAACAGCATCCCGCGGCCCACGTACCGCTTGGCGATAGACACCACCAGCCGCAGGTTGGCCTCGGCCAGCTGTTGCTTGGCCCGCTCCCCCCGCTTGATGGTCTTTTTCAGCTCCTGACACACCTCGTCGGGGAGCTCCTCCCCGGATTTCGTCAGCTCCTCCAGCTGCTCCTTGGCGGCGGCCCCCGCCCCCATCTGCTGGGCCAGCTCCACCTCCTGCTCTGGGGTGAGCAGGTCCACCTTGCCGATCTCCTTCAGGTACATCCGCACCGGGTCGTCGATGGCGAAGGAGTCCACCAGCGTGTTGGGATCGACGATTTCCTCCTCCGGGATATCCTCCAGCTCGTCGGTGGAGGGCAGCACATCGTCGTCCAGCTCGGGCACAAAGTCGTCCCCGGCGGTGTCCACCCCCAGGTTCTCCAGCACGTCGTATACCTTGTCCAGCTGCTCCGTCTCCAGGGTGATGGATTCCAGCACCTCCATCATCTCATTGGAGGACAGCTTGCCCTTTTTGCAGCCCGTCTCCACCAGCTCCAGCAGCTTTTCCCCGCCCTGGACGCCCTCTACCATCTTCCCCAGCTCCGCCTTGGCGGCCTCCAGCTTTTCCGGGCTCACCTGGACATGGGGCGTGCTCTCCGTCTTCTTCCCGGTCTTTTTCTTCTCACTCATTGGTCCTTCATCCTCCATAGGCTTTTTTCTGTTTCAGCGCCTGCTGGAGCTCCATCAGCCCCTCCGCGCTCCTTATGTCCCCCCTGCGGTGCTCCGCAAGGATAATCCGCTTACAGTCGTCCAGCGCCTCCTGGGCCGTGTTCCGGGCCTGGGGCTGCTGCGCTACGGCGGCCAGCTGGTCCATCTCCTCCGGCGTAAACTGGCCCTCTATGGCGGGCAGGGATACGCTCCTGCCCTC
>CATLEJ010000121.1 GCA_949916125.1 uncultured Oscillospiraceae bacterium | reverse complement strand
AAGGAATGTAAAAAGCCCCGCCGGCCACAGCCGGCGGGGCTTTTTGCCCTGGTTCATCCCCGCTCCGCCATGGGGACGAAGGGCCGCTTTTTGGCCACTGCCTTGTAGGCCGGACGGATGATCCGCCCGTAGGGGTTATAGACCTCCTCCACCCGGTGGGCACACCAGCCCACAATGCGGGCGATGGCGAACAGCGGCGTGTACAGCTCCGGGGGAATGCCCATCATTTTATACACCAGCCCGGAGTACATATCCACGTTGGCGCACATGGCCTTGTCCTGGCCGGTGATGGCGTGGAACAGGTCGGGAGTGAGCTTCTCCACCGTCTCGAACAGCTCGAACTCGTCCAGCATCCCCTTGTCCGCCGCCAGCTTTTTGGCGAACTGCTTCAAAATCACCGCCCGGGGGTCGGACAGGGTATAGATGGCGTGGCCCATGCCGTAGACCAGGCCGGAGCCGTCCCCCGCCTCTTTCCTCAGGATCCTGGTGAGGTAGGCGGACACCTCGTCCTCGTCCTTCCAGTCCTTCACGTTGGCCTCGATCTCGTCGAACATCTTCATCACCCGCTGGTTGGCGCCGCCATGGCGCGGGCCCTTCAGGGAGCCTACCGCCGCGGAAATAGCGGAGTAGATGTCCGTGCCGGATGAGGACAGCACCCGGCAGGCGAAGGCGGAGTTGTTGCCGCCGCCGTGCTCCATGTGGAGCACCAGGCACAAGTCCAGCAGATGGGCCTCGTCGGGGGTGAACTGGGTGTCGTGCCGGACGGAGTAGAGGAAATTCTCCGCCACCGACAGCCCGGGCTGGGGCCGGTGGAGGTAGAGGGATTTCTGGTCAAAATAGTGCTGCTTGGCGGCGAAGGCGTGGGCCACGATCACCGGGAACCGGGCGATGAGCCGCAGGGCCTGGAGCATCTCCACCGGCAGGGTGTTGTTGTCCGGGTCCGGGTCGTAGGAGTACAGCGCCAGCACCGACCGGGCCAGCTTGTTCATCACGTCGTGGCTGGGGGCCTTGAGGATCATGTCCTCGGTGAAGTTGGGGGGCAGCTCCCGGTAGTAGGACAAAATGTCCTTGAACTGCTCCAGCTCCGCCGCCGTGGGCAGGCCGCCGAACATGAGCAGGTAGGCCGTCTCCTCATAGCCGAAACGGCCCTCGGCAGTGAAGCCCCGGATCAGATCCTCCACGTCGATGCCCCGGTAGAACAGCTGGCCGGGGGCGGGCACCTTCTCCCCGTCCTCCATCACATAGCCCTTTACGTTGCCGATCAGGGTGACCCCGGCCATGACGCCGGTGCCGTCCTTGTTGCGCAGGCCCCGCTTCACGTCGTACTTCTCATAGTACCGCGGGGAGATCTGGGTATACTTCTCAAATTCCCCGCATATGCCTTGAATGAAATCCACCGAGGAATTGTACTGCTCCACGGCCTTCCGCTGCGCCTCCACCAGCGTATCATAGATGTTTAAACCCAAGATAACCCGCCTCCTTTGACGTGTGCCCGTGGGGGTAAGCCGGACGCCCCCGGTTTCCAATGGTTGTAAAGTCCATTATAACGCAGTTTCTATGCCAAGTCAATGCAAATTTGTCACGGCTGCCCTTGGAAAATCACGGATCTTTCCGTCTATTCTTCCGAATTTTGAATAATCGAGGTGTTGAACTTGCGAAATGCCGACGCATGGCGGGCATTGCGCGCCCCCTTCCTCACCGGGCTGTGCCTCAGCCTGGCCCTGATGGTTCTGCCCCTGGGCGCCCTGGGGGAGGCCCCGGCGGCGGATGTGCCCGCCCTCCCGGCCAACCCCACCCCGGTGGCGGAGCCAACCTCCGCGCCGGGCGTGTGGGACGCGGGGCACACGCTGCGGGTGCTGCAAAAGGACGGCACGGTGGAGGCCATGACCATGGGGGACTACCTGTGGCGGGTGGTGGCGGCGGAAATGCCCGCCTCCTTCGAGGGGGAGGCCCTCCGGGCCCAGGCGGTGTGCGCCCGGACGTACAGCCTGTGGAAGCTGCAGGCCGGGAGCCACAAGGAGGATGGGGCGGACCTGTGCGCCGACTCGTCCTGCTGCCAGGCGTACATCACGCCGGAGGACGCCGCCCAGCGGTGGGCAGGCAACGCGGAGGCCTACACCGGCAAAATAGCCGCCGCGGTGGCCGCCACCGACGGGCAGGTGCTGACCTATGAGGGCGCGCCCATCCAGGCGGTGTTTTTCTCGTCGGCGGCGGGCTCCACCGCAGACGCGGCGGAGGTGTGGGGCCGCTCCCTGCCCTACCTGGTGCCGGTGGACAGCCCCGAGGGGGAGGAGGTGCCCAACTACCGCTCCACCGTCACCCTGGGGGCGGAGGACGTGCGAAAGCTGGCGGAGCAGGCCGGGCTGGGCTGCGACCTGTCCGGCGAGCCCTCCGGGTGGTTCCAAAACCTCACCCGCACCGCGTCGGGCCGGGTGGCGTCGGTGGAGCTGGGGGGCGCGTCCCTCACCGGCGGCGCGGCCCGGGACCTGTTCTCCCTGCGCTCCGCCTGCTTTGACATAGCGGAGAAAGACGGCGTGTTTACCTTTTCCGTCACCGGCTACGGCCACGGCGTGGGCATGAGCCAGTACGGGGCCAACGCCCTGGCCAAGCAGGGCAAGGGCTGGCGGGAGATCCTGGCCCACTACTACACCGGGGCGGAGCTTCAGAACGGCCCCTCCGGGGATTGAAACCCGGGCCGGGATGTGGTATGCTGAAGCCATCAATCGGAGAGGGTGGTATGCCATGAGGCGCTGCATTGTCCTGGGCGGGATCGTCCTTTGACAATTCCATCATTCAGGAGGTACACAAGATGATCCCGCAATGGAAAATTTATCCCCGCCCCCAGGGGCACAGCACGGTCTACCTGCAAAACGTCATTGACGACCCGTCCATCACCGTGGGCGAGTACACCATATACGATGATTTCGTCCGCGACCCCAGGGACTTTCAACGAAATAATGTGCTCTACCACTACCCCATCAACCACGAGCGGCTGGTGATCGGGAAGTTCTGCTCCATCGCCTGCGGGGCAAAATTCCTGTTCAACAGCGCCAACCACGCCCTGGGCTCCCTGTCCACCTACCCCTTCCCCATCTGTTTTGAGGAGTGGGGCCTGGACGTGGAGCGCATCCCGGAGGCCTGGGACAACCACGGCGATATTGTGATCGGAAACGACGTGTGGATCGGCTATGAGGCCGTGGTTTTAGCGGGCGTCACCATCGGGGACGGGGCCGTTGTCGCCGCCCGGGCGGTGGTCACCCGGGACGTGCCGCCCTACACCATCGTGGGCGGCGTCCCCGCCAAGCCCATCCGCCGGCGCTTCCGTGAGGCGGACATTGCCCGCCTCCAGGCCCTGCGCTGGTGGGATTGGCCGGAGGAGAAGATTGCCGCCCACCTTGACGCCATCCAGTCCGGCGATTTGGACAGGCTGGAGCGGGTGGCGGACAATCCGTAACGGTACAGCAACAATTATGATGATTCTATTAAATTTCCCAGGGCCGTTGCAATTTCTCACCCCCTATGGTATGATGTGAAAACAAAATCCGGTAGACATAAAAGAGGGATCCACCCCCCTTTTTGTCACAAAATCCATAGGAAGTGAGCGTACCAATGAACCGTTCCCGCAAAGGAAGGCGGGCCGCCCCCTACCGCCACACCGGGCGCAGGGCTGTGGGCTCCCCGCTGCTGTCAATCCTCTTTTTCCCCGCCGCCATCCTGTACCATGAGATGCTGCTGCGGGCCTTTGACCGAAACACCGGCTTTTTTGAGCTGGCGCTGCTGCGCACCCTGCTGTTCTCCCTGGCGGCGGGGCTGCTGCTGTTCCTCATCCTGGATCTGCTGCCTTGGCGGCGGGCCGCCCGGATCGCGGGGGGCGCCGTCCTCGGGCTGGGCACGGTGCTGTTCTGCGTGGAACGGGGCTGCCGCGCCACCTTTAACCTCTACTACGGCCTGGGCTTCATGGGCGGCATGGCCGGGGATGTGGCCGGGGACTTCGCCTCTACCGTGGCGCAGGTGGTGCTGGGGCTGATTCCGTTTATCCTGCTGTCTTTGGTGCCGCTGGCGGCCTACGTCCTGCTGCGGCAGATGGTGATCCGGGAGGACGGGCAGGAGAATGCCGCCCGGATCATCCTGGCTGTCGCCATGGTGATCTTCCAGCTGGCGGGCTGGGCGCTGTCCGCCTTTGGGGCGCAGGCCCGGTACTACACCTATGAGTACACCGCCAACGCCGCCATCCCCCACTTCGGGGTGGTGACCTCTCTGCGGCTGGAGCTGAAGTACGCCCTGCTGGGCGTGCCCGACCCGCCCCTGGAGGAGTTTATCGACCCGGTGGACACCCCTGCCCCCACGGGGACCGGGAGCGCCGAGCCCACCGCGGATCCCTCCAACCACCCGTCGGCGGGGCCTGTCCAGAATCCCATCCCCACCGGGCCCAACACGCTGGACATCGACTTTGCCGCCCTGGCGGAGGGCGAGACCGACCAGACCATCCAGAGCATCCACCAGTATATGGCCAGCGTCACCCCCTCGGAGAAGAACCAGTACACCGGGATGTTTAAGGGTAAAAACCTGATCCTGCTCACCGCCGAGGGCTTCTCCCCCTACGCCATCGACCAGGAGCTCACCCCCACCCTCTACAAACTCACCCACGAGGGCTTCGTGTTCCACAACTTCTACCAGCCGGACTGGACGCTGTCCACCACCGGCGGCGAATTCTCCGTCACCACCGGCCTGATCCCCAACTGGCTGGGCGGGAGCGACGCCTCCCCCCTGGTCAGCGCCCAGCGCGCCATGCCTTTCACCCTGGCCAAGCTGTTCGCCGCCCAAGGGTACGCCGTCCCCGCCTGGCACAACCACACCTATACCTACTACGGGCGGGACAAGTACCTGGGCAATTACGGCTACGATTACAAGGGCATCGGCAATGGGCTGGAGCTGCCCGGCAGCGCCTGGCCCCGCTCCGACCTGGAGATGATGGAGGCCACGGCGGACAGCTATATCAACGCCTATGTGAACGACGGCACCCCCTTCCACGCCTACTATATGACGGTGAGCGGCCACGGCCTGTACTCCTGGGGCGGCAACGCCATGTCCCGGAAGCACCAGGCGGCGGTGCAGGCCAAATACCCCGACCTGTCCGAGACCTGCCAGGCCTATCTGGCCTGCAATATGGAGCTGGACCTGGCGCTGGAGTACCTGGTGGACAGGCTGGAGGCGGCGGGCATCGCCGACGACACCCTCATCGTCATGGCCGCCGACCACTACCCCTACCTGATGGTGGACGAGAAAGCCGGCGTTGACTACTACAACGAGCTGCGGGGCTTCACGGACAGGGAGGGGGACACCTCCCGGTACAAGAACACCCTGCTCATGTGGAGCGGGGCCATCGAAACCCCCATCGAGGTGGACACCCCCTGTTACACCGCCGACATCGTGCCCACCGTCTGCAACCTGTTCGGCCTGGACTACGACTCTCGGCTCTACTCCGGGCGGGATATCTTCGCGGAGAATTATGAGGCGGACCAGTACTCCAACTGTATGCCCCTGGTGGTATTCGCCAACAACGTGGGCAGGGGCAACAGCTGGATCACCGCCGCGGGCACCTACGAGGCCAACACCGGGACCTTTACCCCCAACCCGGGGATTACCGTGGGCGACGAGTATGTCAGCCGGGTCCACCGGCTGGTGGCCGCCAAGGTGAATTACTCCAAGCTCATCATCCAGAAGGACTATTACGCCCACGTCCCCCTGCCCGAATAGAAAAATACCCGGCCCGGGGAAAACGCCCCGGGCCGGATCTTTTTAACTGTTACGCTTCCGCGATATACCGGGATCCCCGCAAAGCCGTCCTCTGGCTTTGTGGGGAAAGGAGGGGCAGCGTAATGAGTAAACGTTCGCCGCAGGCGGAAGTGAGCGATATGGAGCTTGCCCCGACGCTGTCACGCTGCGCCTGTTCGCGGCGCGCCCTAAGGCCTCCGACTGCGCAAACTGTCCTGCGCCGCCTGTGGCGGCTCCGGCCGGTTTGCTCCGCTCCGGCTTTAGTGCGCGGCTCACGACGGCTCCGCGCTTCCTCCGCAGGCGATCGTGATGGCGCGGGGCAGGTTTTTCACCGTGGTGACCGCCTGCTCGCCGCCAAATTCGCCGTCCACCGTCCAGGCCACGGGCGCGTCGCAGGAAAAGGTCATATCGCTGGCGGAGAAGCCCACCACCGCGCCGTCCTCCACCAGCTCCAGGTTGGTGAGCGCGGTCAATATGGACTGCCAGTCCTTGGGCGTCTTGGGCTGGCGGATGAGGATGACCTCAAACCGCCCGTCGTCCAGCAGCACCTTGTCCCTGGGCAGGTTGACCAGGCCGCCCACCGACACGGTATTGCCCACCATGCCATAGATGAAATCGTCCTCCACCTCCTGCCCCTGGTCGGTGGTGACCTTCATGTGGTAGCGGGGGATGTTGGCCAGCCTGCCCGCCCCCTCCAGCACGTAGGCGAAGTGGCCCAGCAGGTTTTTGTTGGCCTGGGGGGTGGAATAGGACACGTCGGTGAACAGGCCGAAGGCGGCCACATAGGTGAATGGCTTCCCCTGGGCCTCCCCCACGTCCACAAGCCGGGGCGTCCCGGCCCCCGCCACCTCGGCCAGCTCCGCCGCAGTTTTGGGCAGCCCCAGGGTGCGGGAGAAATCGTTGGTGGTGCCCGCCGGGATATAGCCCAGCACCGGGCGCTGCCCTTCAGGCAGCGCCAGCAGGCCCCGCACCGTCTCGTTCAGGGTGCCGTCCCCCCCGCAGCACACCAGCCGGTCGTAATTCGGGCCCAGCTCCTGGGCGGCGGCGGTGGCGTCCCCCCGCTCCAGGGTGGGGCGGACGGTGATCTCATAACCCTGGCGGGTGAAAACCTCCAGCACGTCGGACAGATTGACCTTGGCGGTTTTCCGTCCGGCGGTGGGATTGTAGATGTACAGCAGTTTCCTCAAAACAGCTCACTCCATCGTGCGTCCCGGCCCCGACAGGCCGGGGTATTGGGTCGGGCGGACCGAGAGGCCGCCCGTTGTGCGATATTATACCCAAATCTTACAAGAAATACAATGAACAATCTGTAAAACCCGGCCCTTGCTGAGAGGGGGGCTTGACGTTATAATGAATATGTCTATTTGACGCGGTAGCGCGTCTCTCACGCTGTCACGCTGCGCGGGTCTCGCCTTCGGCTCGGTCGGCGCTGGACGTGTGCCACCGGCACATAGCGCCCCTCCGTGACGGCGGCTACGCCACTGCGACTGCGCGCAGGCCGTCAAGCCGTCCGTCCCGCTTCGTGTCTTAGCCTCCTGCGCCCGGGCGCCCCGCGCTTCTTCCAAGGATGTGATACCAATGAACCGAAAAACCCTGGCCGCCGCCTTTCCCCACACGGTCCCGGTGCTGATGGGCTACCTGTCCATCGGCATCGTGTTCGGCTGGATGATGTCGGCGGCAGGCTTTGTCCCGCTGTGGTCGGCGGTGATGTCCGTGGCCATCTACGCCGGGAGCGGCCAGTACCTGGGCGTGGACCTGCTGGCCAACGCCTCCCCGCTGGCAGACGCGGCGTTCCTCACCCTCATCATCAACTTCCGCCACCTGGTATATGGCCTGTCCATGCTGGAAAAGTTCCGGGGCATGGGCTGGCGCAAGCTGTAAATGATCTTTTCCCTCACCGACGAGACCTATGCCCTGCTGGCCGGGGTGGAGCCCCCGCCGGATGTGGATGAAAAGGACTTCTATTTCACCATTGCCGTGCTGGACCATCTCTATTGGATCGCCGGGTCCATTCTGGGCGCGGTGGCGGGGGCCCTGATTACCATCAACACCGAGGGGATCGATTTTGCCATGACGGCGCTGTTTCTGGTCATCGCCGTGGAGCAGTGGCGCTCCAGCCCCCGCCACGTCCCGGTGTACCTGGGGGCGGCGGGCACGCTGGCCTGCCTGCTGCTGTTCGGCCCAAAGAACGGCCGGTTCCTGATCCCGGCGCTGGTGATCCTGGTGGGCGGGCTGCTGCTGCTCCGCCCCGTCCTGGAGCGGGAGCCCCAGGAAGAGAAAGGGGGCGGCGCGTCATGACCAATGCCCAAATCGCCGCCCTGGTCGCCGTGATGGCCGTTGTGACCTTTCTCACCCGGGCACTGCCCTTCCTGCTGTTCGGCCGGGGCGGCGAGCCGCCAAAGGTGGTGCTCTACCTGGGCCGGTTCCTGCCCCCCGCCGTCATTGCCATGCTGATCGTGTACTGCTACCGGGGCACCAGCTTTGCCGCGCCAAGCGGCTGGGCCCCCGGGCTGATCGCCGGGCTGGCGGTGGTGGCGCTCCATGTCTGGAAGAAGAACAATATGCTGTCCATTGTGGGGGGGACCATCCTCTACATGGTGCTGGTGCAGGCCCTATTTTAAAAACTCCCGTTGAACGTAAAAACCCAGCCGCCCGCAGGCGGCTGGGTTTTCGTTTGCTTATGGGCGCAGGTTACTCGGCCACGTCGATGACGACGCCGGAACCCACGGTGCGGCCGATCCCCACGCGGCAAGCCGCGCGGGGACCCCTTTGG
>CATLEJ010000120.1 GCA_949916125.1 uncultured Oscillospiraceae bacterium | reverse complement strand
AGTCCACCGTCCGGCCTTGACTGTCGGTAATCCGGCCGTCGTCCAAAACTTGCAGTAATACGTTGAACACATCCGGGTGGGCCTTCTCCACCTCGTCGAACAGGATCACGGAGTAGGGGTGCCGCCGCACCGCCTCGGTGAGCTGGCCGCCCTCCTCGTAGCCCACGTATCCCGGAGGGGCCCCGATGAGCCGGGACACGGAAAACTTCTCCATATACTCGCTCATGTCGATGCGCACCAGGTTTTTCTCGCTGTCGAACAGGGCCTCGCTGAGGGCCTTGGCCAGCTCGGTCTTGCCCACGCCGGTGGGACCCAGGAACAGGAAGGAGCCGATGGGCTTATCCGGGTCGGCGATGCCGGCGCGGCTTCTCAGGATGGCCTCGCTCACCAGCCGGACGGCCTCGTCCTGGCCCACCACCCGCTGGTGCAGGATGTCCTCCAGGTGGAGCAGCTTTTCCCGCTCGCCCTCCATCAGCTTGGACACCGGGATGCCCGTCCAGCGCTCCACGATGCGGGCGATCTCCTCCTCCGTCACCTTGTCCCGGAGCAGGTTGTCCTCCTTGGACCGGGCGGCGTAGCCCTCCTGCTCCTCCAGCTGCTTCTTGAGCTCGGGGATGGTGCCGTACTGCAATTGGGCGGCCTTCTCCAGGTCGTACTCCCGCTGAGCCTTCTCCAAATCGGCGTTGGCGGCCTCCAAATCCTCCCGGAGCTTCTGCACCTTGCCGATGGCGTTCTTCTCGTTCTCCCACTTGGCCTTGCCTGCGTTGAACTCATCCCGCAGCTCGGCCAGCTCCTTCTGGATGTCGGCCAGCCGGGACTGGGAGAGCTGGTCGTCCTCCTTTTTCAGGGCCTGTTCCTCGATCTCGCACTGGATGATCTTCCGGGAGATCACGTCCAGCTCGGTGGGCATGGAGTCCATCTCGGTGCGGATCAGGGCGCAGGCCTCGTCGATGAGGTCGATGGCCTTGTCGGGCAGGAAGCGGTCGGTGATATAGCGGTTGGACAGGGTGGCGGCGGCCACGATGGCCCCGTCGGTGATCTTCACCCCGTGGAACACCTCGTAGCGCTCCTTCAAACCCCGCAGAATCGCCACCGCGTCCTCCACGGTGGGCTCGGACACCATGACGGGCTGGAACCTCCGCTCCAGGGCGGCGTCCTTCTCGATATACTGGCGGTACTCGTTGAGGGTGGTAGCCCCGATGCAGTGCAGCTCGCCCCGGGCCAGCATGGGCTTGAGCAGGTTGCCCGCGTCCATGGCCCCCTCAGACTTGCCCGCCCCCACGATGGTGTGCAGCTCGTCGATGAACAGAATGATCCGGCCCTCGGACTGCTTCACCTCGTTCAAAACGGCCTTTAAGCGCTCCTCAAACTCGCCGCGGTACTTGGCCCCGGCGATCAAGGCGCCCATGTCCAGGGCAAAGATGGTCTTGTCCTTCAGCCCCGCGGGCACGTCGCCCTTGACAATCCGCTGGGCCAGCCCCTCGGCGATGGCGGTCTTGCCCACGCCGGGCTCGCCGATGAGCACCGGGTTGTTTTTGCTCTTGCGGGACAGGATGCGGATGACATTCCGGATCTCGTCGTCCCGGCCGATGACCGGATCCAGCTTGTTCTGCCGGGCCCGCTCCACCAGGTCGGAGCCGTACTTCTTCAGCGCCTCGTAGGTCTCCTCCGGGTTATCCGAGGTCACCCGCTGGTTCCCCCGCAGGGCGGCCAGGGCCTGCATGACCTTCTCCCTGTCCACATTGTAGGTGCGCAGCAGCTCCTTCAAACTGCCCTCCGCCGTGTCCAACAGGGCCAGGAAGAGGTGCTCCACCGAGACAAATTCATCCTTCATGCTGCCCGCCAGCGTGACGGCCTGGTTCAGCGCCTTGTCCACCCCGGGGGCGATGTAGACCTTGTCCGCCTCCCGGCCGGAGCCGGACACCTTGGGCAGCTTTTCCACCTCGTGGCGGACGGCGGCCCGGAAGGACTCCACAGTGAGCCCCATATGGGTCAAAAGCTGGGGGATGAAGCCCCCGTCCTGCTCCACCAGGGCCAGCAGCAGGTGGGGCTGCTCGATCTGCTGGTTGCCGTGCTGGGTGGCGATGTTCTGGGCGCTCTGGATGGCCTCCAGGGATTTCTGGGTAAACTGGTTCATGTTCATGAAAAGCTCAACTCCTTTTGGCGGTCGGGAGACCCGCCGCCAGCCTGTATTTCTACCCCGTAGTATACCCCGCTCCAGCAAAAAATCATGAACTGGGTGTAAACAATTAGCACTCTCCGCGTTAGAGTGCTAATCTTCTTGTCCTTGACACCGGACGGCTGATCTGGTACTATCAATGTAATCCTATGCAGAAAGGGGGCGTCCTCCATGGGCTGGGTGAATGGCCTGATTATGGCAAATTTTGCCTGCACTTTTGCCGTCCAGGGGATTGGTGCGCCCTTTTTAAGAGCTGAGCGGCTCCGTGCAAAGAGGTTGCGCCGATCCTGTTCTGTATTTTTCAGAAAGGACGGCGTATTTTTATGCCTAAAAGCGGAAGAAATCTCAACTTATCCCGGCAGAAGCGGGCCCTCCTGCTGCTGGAGTGGTCCACCGGCTTCCACCCGGCGGGCAGCGTGTGGGTACTGCTGCTGGGTCTGCGGGGCTTTTCCCTGGTCGAAATCGGCATGGTGGAGAGCCTGTTCCACGTGGTCAGCCTGTGCGGCGAGCTGCCCTCCGGCCTGCTGGCCGACCTGCTGGGCCGCAAGCGCACTCTCCTGCTCAGCCAGGCCATGTTTGTCCTGTGCGCCCTGCTGATGGCGGCCTCCCACGGCATGGCGGGTGTGTGTATCGCGATGGCGGCCAACGCCCTGGCCTATAACCTCCAGTCCGGCACCCGGGAGGCCATCACCTACGAATCCATGCTCCAGGCGGGGCGGGAGGACGGCTATCTGCGCTTTTCCTCCCTGCAAAACGGCCTGTTCCGGCTCAGCGACGGCGGGGCCATGCTGCTGGCGGGGGCCACGGTGCTGCTGGGCTGGCGGGCGGCCTACCTGCTGGACGCCGCCGTGGCCGCCCTGGGGCTGTGCGGGGCGCTGGCCCTGACGGAGCCGGAGGCTGCACAGGCGCAAAAGCGCCCCCCGTCCTTCCCCGCCGCCCTGGCGGGGGTGTTCCGGGAGGCGTGGGCCGTGCTTCGCCTGGACAAAACCGCGCGGCGGATCATGGCCCTCAACGCCCTGGTGGGGGCGGGGGCCACCCTGACCCGGTTCTTCCTCCAGCAGCGGGTGGGGGAGGCCGTCCCCCATCCCGCCCTGCTGGGCCCGGCGCTGTTTGTGCTGGGGCTGGGCGGGGCGCTGGCGGGTCTGATCACCGGAGCGCTGGACCGCCTGCCCTACGGGAGGGCGGTGCTGGCCACCGGGGCGGGGGTGGCGGCCTGCGTCCTGCTGGCCCGGGGGCGGGCGCTGCCGCTGCTGCTCCTGGCGGGGCTGCTGGCCGGGCTGCTGGACGACGCCCTCCATCTGGTGAGCGACAAGCGGCTCAACGAGCGCTTTCCCTCATCCGCCCGGGCCACCCTGGTGTCCGTGTCGTCCATGGCCTTCAGCCTGGCCATGATCCCTTTGTCCCCCCTGTTCGGCTGGTTGTTCTCCTGACAAAACGCCAGCGTGTCGAAAAAGTCTTTTCGCACGATGTCCTGCACTTTATCAACAGTCTGACGCGCCGCCGGGACGACCTGTCCCGGCGGCGCGTTTGCGGCGGTATCCCCGCGGTAAGGCCGCGTTTTGGGCGGGGGCTGTTACACGGGCTCTTCCGATTCCTCCCCGGCCACCTCGTCAAGATATTTGTAAACGGTGTACCGGGACACCCCCAGCCGGTCGGCCACATAGGGCACCGACTTGCGGTAGGAAAAGGCGCTGCGCTGCCGCAGCAGGGCCACCATCCGCAGCCGGTCCGCCTTGGTAAAGGCGTCCAGCGGCTTGCCCAGGGCGGCCGCGCACTGGTCGAACAGGTCCGCCAGCTGCCGGGAGTCCCCCGGCTGCCACAGGGCGGTGCGCAGGTCCGCCTGGGCGCTCATCAGGTCCACTAAAATCCGGTTGGCGAACACCAGGGAGGTGTAGTCGAAATTGATGCCCAGGGCCAGGTTATAGTCCTCCCCGATCATGTGGAAGGTGGAGGACTTGGTCTGCCGCCCGTCGGGGGTGACGGCGGCCAGGTTCACCTGGTCGGTGGTGGCCGCCTGCTCGTCCAGCTCCAGGCCGATGCCCATGATGTCCATGGTGGAGCCCACCTCCCGGCCGGACACGTGGCCGTTGTAGATGGACAGGATGGGGTGGGTGGGCACCCCCATATCGTGCACCAGCGTCTCGCAGGTGGAGCCGAACATCTCGGCGATCCCCCGCGCGGTGCGGTCCAGAAATTCAAACGCTTCGTCCCGGGTCATGGCAAGCCGCTCCTTTGCAATCCGCAATGCTGTCCCTCGGGCCGCCGGCCCTCGGGGAGAAAAAACGCGGGCTGCGCCGTTTCCGGCGCGCTGACTGTATTGTAACCGGATTGCGGGAAAAAGGCAAGAAAAATCCCGCCCCGGCCCGAGGGCTTGACAAGGGCGGCGGCAATGGCATACAATATAGGCCAAAGCGCGCGGCCGGGAAGCGGGCGGAGCGCGATCACTCCCAAGAGAGAGGGGAGACCCCCATGATTGAGCTGAAAAACGTATCCAAGACGTTCCCCACCGCCGAGGGGGAGCTCCACGCCCTGACGGACGTGTCCCTCACCATCGGCGACGGCGACGTGTACGGCATCGTGGGCATGAGCGGCGCGGGCAAGTCCACCCTGGTGCGGTGCGTCAACCTGCTGGAGCGGCCCACCGCCGGCCAGGTGGTCATCGACGGGGCCGACCTGTGCGCCATGGGGCAGAAGGAGCTCATCGCCCAGCGGCGGTCCATCAGCATGATCTTCCAGCAGTTCAACCTGCTCATGCAGCGCACCTGCCTGAAAAACATCTGCTTCCCCATGGAGATCGCCAAGGTGAAAAAGGCGGACGCGGAAAAGCGGGCCCATGAGCTGCTGGACATCGTGGGCCTGCCCGACAAGGCGGACGCCTACCCCGCCCAGCTGTCCGGCGGGCAGAAGCAGCGCGTGGCCATCGCCCGGGCGCTGGCCTCCGATCCCAAGATCCTGCTGTGCGACGAGGCCACCTCCGCCCTGGACCCCAAGACCACCCGGGATATCCTGCGTCTCATCAAGGACATCAACCGGCGCCTGGGCATCACCGTGGTGGTCATCACCCACGAGATGGCGGTGGTGGAGGAGATCTGCTCCCACGTGGCCATCTTAGACCACGGCCGGGTGATGGAGACGGGCACGGTGGAGGAGGTCTTCTCCAACCCCCGGACCGAGGCGGGCCGCCGC
Source organism: uncultured Oscillospiraceae bacterium (assembly GCA_949916125.1). Lineage (GTDB taxonomy): Bacteria > Bacillota > Clostridia > Oscillospirales > Oscillospiraceae > Enterenecus. Next base: position 3,419 of record CATLEJ010000120.1, on the reverse strand, counting down.
CTGGTCTACCCCGACGGGGTGCGCATCTCGGAGCTGCCCGCCGCCAACGTGGTCCGCATCGCCTTCAACGGGGGGTCCAGCTACGAGCCCCTCATCGCGTCGCTGGCCATTGACTGCGGCGTGAAGGTGAACATACTGGGCGCCGACACCCGGAACGTGAACGGCCAGGCCTTCGGCACCATGCTGCTGGGCCTGCCGGAGGATCCTGCGGAGGCCGCCAAAGCGGTTGCGTACATCAAAAACCAGCCCAACGTGACCATGGAGGAGGTGCGGGACTACCATGGCTGAGTGGATCATTTCCTTTTTCAACATCACCGACCCCAAGCTGGTGAAGGACATTTCCGAACAGATCCCCTATCTGCTGAACAACCTGGTCTTCGCCGCGTGGGAGACCGTCTACTCCACCGTGCTGGCCACCCTGTTCGCCTGCCTCATCGGCCTGCCCCTGGGCGTCATCCTGATTGTGGGGGAGAAGGGCGGCATCCGGCCCCTGCCCTCCCCTCTGATGAAGGCGCTCAACGTGGTCATCAACCTGCTGCGGTCGGTGCCCTTCCTGATCCTCATGGTGGTGGTGATCCCCCTGTCCCGCACCATTGTGGGCACATCCATCGGCACCGTGGCCTCCATCGTGCCGCTGACCATTGCCGCCGCCCCCTTCGTGGCCCGCCTGATGGAGGGCTCCTTACGGGAAATGGACCGGGGCACCATCGAGGCCGCCCAGGCCATGGGCTGCACCCCGTTCCAGATCATCTGGAAGGTCCTCCTGCCCGAGTGCCTGCCCGCCCTGCTCACCAGCCTGACCACGGCGTTTATCACCATCCTGGGCTACGGGGCCATGTCCGGCGCCATCGGCGGCGGCGGGCTGGGCAATATGGCGCTGAACCGGGGCTATACCCGCAATATGCGCATCGTGCTGTATGTGGCGGTGGTCGCGCTGGTGATCCTGGTGCAGATTTTCCAGTCCGTCGGCACCCACCTGGCCACCCGGATGGACAAGCGCCTCACCGGCTCCAAGGCCCGGAAGGCCTCCGCCGGGGACAGGGGCAGGCAGGCGCGGAAGGACAGACGCATGGGCCCTCCGGGCGCGATGTGACCAAGCGGTTTTTGTTGGAGCGGGCAAAGCCGCGGGCTTTGCCCGCTCTTTCTCTGTGCAAAATGCCCCGTTGACAAATCCACTTTGACGCGTTAAACTAAATACCAGCAAAGGCAATGATGGACATTGTCCTGCGTCCCGCCCCGAAGGGGCGGGGCACATAAAATTGAATCGTCATCAGCAAAGGCAATGATGGGGAGAGTAAGCGCGGAGATACGGCACAGAGAGCCCGGGGAGCTGGAAACGGGTACGGAAGGCCGCGCCGAACATGGCCCCGGAGCCGCGTGGCCGAGCGGATGCCGTTAGGTCACGCCGGGGGCGCCCGTCACAGCGCAGGGGTATGTCAGTACCCTGTAAGGCCCGCTGCCGTGAGGGGCGGGTGAAGCAAGGTGGTACCACGAAACGGGGGAACCCGTTCTCGTCCTTGACAGCTTTTTGTCAGGGGCGTTTTTTTGTGCCCCCGGCCCCCAGGTGACGCCCGCCAACGCGGCTCACATATAGGGAAGCGCTGATTCAATGCGTCTGCGGCGCTTCGCGGGCCTTTTCCGCCACAGTTGCGTTGTGATTTCCTGAAATCAACACAATGATTCCTGCGAAATCACGCCTTGCTGTGACGAAAAATTCCTCGCGAATCGCTCTTACCGATTGAATCAGTCCTTCCATAGGATCAACTGCAAATCAAAAGGAGAGATTCATCATGAAAAAGATCGGCAAGCTTCTTGCGCTGGCCCTTGCGCTGGCCCTGGCCCTGAGCCTGGCCGCCTGCACCGGCGGCACCGAAGGCACCACCCCCCCCGAGACCCAGCCCGCCGGGGACGGCACCGCCGCCCCCGATCCCGGCGGCGAGACTGTGGTCCTCAAGGTGGGCGCCACCCCCGCCCCCCACGCCGCCGTCCTGGAGGTGGCCAAGGAGCTGCTGAAGGGGCAGAACATCGACCTCCAGATCCAGGAGTTCGACGATTACATCCTGCCCAACACCGCCGTGGAGGACGGCTCCCTGGACGCCAACTACTTCCAGCACATCACCTACCTGAACAACTTCAATGAGGAAAACGGCACCCATCTGGTGAGCGTGGCCGAGATCCACTACGAGCCCTTCGCCATCTACGCCGGCAAGACCGCCAGCCTGGACGCGCTGGCCGACGGCGCCACCATCGCCGTGCCCAACGACGGCACCAACGAGGCCCGCGCCCTGATGCTGCTGGAGGCCCAGGGGCTCATCAAGCTGCGCGAGGGCGCCGGCCTGTCCGCCACCAAGGACGACGTCGCCGAGAACCCCCACAACTACAAAATCGAGGAGCTGGAGGCCAAGCTGCTGACCACCACCCTCCAGGATGTGGACATCGCCATCATCAACGGCAACTACGCCCTGGGCGCCGGGCTCACCGAGGACAATGCCCTGGCCTTTGAGGACGCCGCCGCCGCGGCCGCCCCCTATGTCAACGTGCTGGCGGTGAAGGAGGGCCGGGAGAACGACGACGCCATCCAGGCCCTGGTGAAGGCCCTTCAGTCCGACGAGGTGAAGCAGTATATGCAGGAGACCTACGGCAGCGCCGTTGTCCCCGCGTTCTAAACAGGCATACAAAAAACGGCGCATGGATTTTCCATGCGCCGTCAGCCTGCCTGCGGGGCCGCGTCCTGTTTCTATGTCGTCACGCCGCGAAGCGGCCAGGTTCCCGCCTTCGGCTCGGCCGGCGATGGGCGTTTGCCACCGGCAAACATCGCCGTCTGGCCGCTTCTCCGCGCTCAGCTCTTCTCCTCAAAGGCCGCCCCGCAGGCGCGGCAGTGGACGGTGATCCGCCCCTTCCCCCGGGGCACCCGCATCATCTGCCCGCAGTTGGGGCACTTGAAGTAGCGGTGCTCCTTGTCGTGGGTCCGGGCCCGGAAGGCAGCCCATTTCCGCCACAGGGGGCGGACAACCTGGAGGAAGCGGGTGTTTTCCGCCCGGCGGCGTTCCAGGTTCCGGGACAGGGAGCGGTACAGGCTGACAATCACCAGCACCAGGGCCAGCAGCTCCAGAACCACCAGCCTGGTGAACATAAAGACCACGTAGAGGATCAGATACACCACAATGAGGAATACGTTCAGATGGTCTCCCCCGTAACGCCCGGTCATAAAGCGGGCCATCCAGCTGCGGATCACGGGCGCTCACCTCCTGCTGCCCAAAGGGCCGTGTCAATTTGGAATATTACTATGATATCCCTCCAATATGTCCGCGTCAATGGGGAAACCGTAAACAAAATGTGAATTGTCCGTTGTCAGCGGCGGAAAAAGTTGCTATACTCTCCATAACGAAAGGAAGGAGGGGTCCCCATGGCCCGCATTG
>CATLEJ010000119.1 GCA_949916125.1 uncultured Oscillospiraceae bacterium | reverse complement strand
GACACCATGCGGCCCAGCACCTGCTCGGGCCGGATGCCGGTGGTGCGGGTGTAGGCGTCGTTAATAAAGAGGATGCGGCCCTCGCCGTCGCTGATGTGGATGCCGTCGTAAAGGTTCTGGCATACCACCCGAAAGTCGGGCTCTTTGTAGTTCCTGCCGTCCATGCTGACCCCTCCCGCCCGCTGTTCCGCCGGCTGTTCGGCCCCGCTTCGGGCCGTGCAGACAGCGCCTGCGCCTGTTTCCTGCACTATGATACCACACCGCGGGGGATTTGTCACGGCCTTTGCACCCTTGCGAAAAGGCGCAAAATGGGGTATACTGGCCAAAAACCGGGCGTGGGCCCAGGGATTGGGGGATGGGATATGATCCGTATGATTGCGCTGGATGTGGACGGGACGCTGCTCACGTCAGGGGGGAAGCTGACGGAGGGGACGGTGCGGGCCATCCGGGAGGCCAGGGGCCGGGGCATCCGGGTGGTGCTGTCCACCGGGCGCAGCGCCCCGGAGGCGGCGTGGCTTACGGGGCTGGCCGGGTGCGACGGCCGGGCGGTGTGCCTGGGGGGCGCGGCCATTGCCGACATGGCGGACGGCCGCCACCTGCGCCGGTGGGACATCCCGGACCGGCTTGCCGCGCCGGTGCTGGAGCTGCTGCGGGGGAAGGAGCTGGCCAGCATGGTGTTCGCCGGGGAGGCCAACCTGCTGGACCCGTATTCCAGCGAGTTCTACCACAGGACCTACCCCTACCCCGCCTATCTGGACGCCACCATAGTGGTGGAGGACCTGGCCGGCTGGCTGGCGGAGCACCGCCGGGCCCTCACTAAAATCCACGCCCAGGGGGATCCGGCGTCCTTCCCGCCGCTGCTGGAGGCGCTGGGCCGGATGGACGGGCTGACCCTCACCAGCTCGGGGGAGGACAATTTTGAGGTGCTGGCCCGCGGCGTGGACAAGGGAAAGGCCCTGTGCCTGCTGGCGGCGGAGTGGGGGATTGCCCCGGCGGACATCGCCGCCCTGGGGGACAGCGACAACGACCTGGCCATGCTCCGGGCGGTGGGCTGCCCGGTGGCCATGGGGAACGCCTCCGGCGAGGTGAAGGCGGCGGCGGCCTTTGTCACCGCGTCCAACGACGAGGACGGCGTGGCCGCGGCAATCCGCCGGCTGATCTGAAAAAGGGGCGGGAAAGCATCGCTTTCCCGCCCCTTTTTCTGTCGTATGTTTACCAGCGGATGGATTTGATGTACGCCTCCTGCATCAGCGGGGCCAGCAGCCGGCCCAGCTCCTGCTCGGGGCAGGGGAGGCGCTCCAGGCGCAGCTCGGCGGTGAGCACGCCGCCGTCGCGCTCGTATCGGAAGCCGTGGGGGGACAGGCCCAGGCGCTCCAGCTGCTGCTGGAGGCGGTCCAGGGCGTCCGGCTCGTCGGCCAGCTTGACAACCAGGACGGCGGAGGTGTGGCGGAGGATGGCGTGGTCCCGGTGGAGGATGGCCTGGATGACCACGATGAAGGCCGCGCCGAACACGCTGACCAGGTACATCCCGGCCCCCACGGTCATGCCGATGCCCACAGTGGCCCATAGGCCGGCGGCGGTGGTCAGGCCGGTGACGGAGCGGCTGCGGGCAAAGATGGTGCCCGCCCCCAAAAAGCCGATGGCGGTGACGATCCCCGCGGCGATCCGGCCCGGGTCCATGGAGACGGCCTCGTGGTCCAGCACGTCGAAAAAGCCGTATTTGGACACCAGCATCATCATGCAGGCGGCAAAGGACACGATCAGGTGGGTGCGGACGCCCGCCTCCTTCAGCCGGAGCTCCCGCTCCAGGCCGATGGCGCCGCCGAACAGGGCGGCGAGGGTGAGGCGCAGCACATATTCCAGGGGACCCGGCATGGGGGCCGCCTCCTTTCGGGGATGGGTGTGGGGATGGGGAGGTTTCATTATACGGCGGGGCGGTGGACCTGTCAACCTGGGCGATACAAAAAATTTTGCAAATTGCTGGCAAAAACTTGACAGAGGCTTGGGAAAAGCGTACAATAAAGCCCAGCAAAAACCCATACCATTGGCAGAAACCAACAAAGCCACACAGAGCAAGTATTGGAGGAATGAAGAATGAAGAAGACAATAGCAGTTTTGGTGTCGCTGGTCATGCTGCTGGGCCTGCTGGCGGGCTGCGGCAGTGGGACCACCCCCAGCAATCCCCCCGCGGAAAAGACCGACGCCCCCGCGGACAAAACCGACGCCCCCGCGGAAAAGACCGACGCCCCCGCCGCCGACCCCATGCAGGAGCTGATCGACGCGGCCAAGGCCGAGGGCGAGCTGGTGGTGTACGGCTCCTGCGAGGAGGAGTACCTGTCCGCCGCCTGCGAGAAGTTCCAGGAGCTGTACGGCATCAAGACCACCTTCCAGCGCCTGTCCACCGGCGAGGTGCAGGCCAAGATCGAGGAAGAGAACGGCAACCCCTCCGCCGACGTCTGGTTCGGCGGCACCACCGACCCCTATAACGTCGTGGCTGCCGAGGGGCTGCTGGAGCCCTACGCCGCCGTGAACGCCTCCCACCTGCTGGGCGACCAGTACAAGGACAAGGACGGCAACTGGTACGGCATCTACAAGGGCATCTTGGGCTTCATGGTGAACAAGGACAGCCTGGCCGACAAGGGCCTGGAGGCCCCCCAGGACTGGGACGACCTGCTCAAGCCCGAGTATAAGGACCTGATCTGGCTGTCCAACTACAACACCGCCGGCACCGCCAAGCTGGTCATCAACACCATGATCCAGAAGAAGGGCCACGACGAGGGCATCCAGTACCTGGTGGACCTGGACAAGAACATCGAGGTCTACACCAAGTCCGGCTCCGGCCCGTCCAAGAACGTGGGCACCGGCGAGTGCACCATCGGCATCGGCTTCCTGCATGACGGCATCACCCAGATCGTGGACAACGGCTACGACAACATCGAGCTGGTGATCCCCTCCAGCGGCACCTCCTTCGAGATCGGCGCCACCGCCATCTTCAAGGGCGCCAAGCACCCCAACGCCGCCAAGCTGTGGATCGAGTACGCCCTGTCCCCCGACTGCGTGAACCAGGCCAAGGACTTTGGCTCCTACCAGTTCCTGGTGATCGACAACGCGGAGCAGCCCTCCCAGGCCGCCGAGTTCGGCCTTGACCCCGACAATGTCATGGACTATGACTTCGAGGACGCCAAGAACAACATCAAGACCTACATTGAGGAAGTCATGACCGCCCTGGGCGGCGGCGACGACCGCTTCCAGACGGAGTAAACGCAGCACAAATGGATGGGGGATGGCAAGCCGCCATCCCCCGTCCGTTTTTTGGTTTTTAATGAGAGAAAGGAGGCTTCCCTATGGCAAGAGGCCAAGGCGCGGCCCTGGATCGGAAAAAGCTGATGGCCGACCCCATTATGGTGGGCACCATTGTGGTTCTGATCACATTCCTGACCATATTCATCCTCTATCCCCTGGCGATCCTGCTGGTGGACAGCGTGGTGGGGGACGGCAGCCTGTCCCTCAGCGCCTTCCGGCGCATATTCGCCATGCCCACGTTTACCAGGGCCATCACCAACACCCTGAAGGTGGGCTTCCTGGTGGGCATCCTGTCCACGGTGGTGGGCCTGCTGTTCGCCTACGTGGAGGTGTACGTCAAGGTGGGCCGGGTGGTGGGCGGCCTGTTCAAGGTGGTGTCCATGCTGCCGGTGGTGTCGCCCCCCTTCGTGCTGTCCCTGTCCATGATCATGCTGTTCGGCAAGTCGGGCATCATCACCAAGTTCCTGCTGGGCATCAAGGACAACAGCGTGTACGGCTTCTGGGGCATCGTGGTGGTGCAGGCCCTCACCTTCTTCCCGGTATGCTACATGATGCTGAAGGGCCTGCTGAAGAACATCGACCCCTCCCTGGAGGAGGCCGCCCGGGACATGGGGGCCTCCCGGGGCAAGGTGTTCATGACCGTCACCCTGCCCCTGCTGCTGCCCGGCCTGGGCAACGCCTTCCTGGTGACCTTCATCGAGTCCATCGCCGACTTCGCCAACCCCATGATCATCGGCGGCTCCTACGACACGCTGGCCACCACCATCTATTTGCAGATTACCGGCGCCTACGACAAGGTGGGGGCGGCGGCCATGGCGGTGGTGCTGCTGGCCATCACCCTGGTGATGTTCGCGGTGCAGAAGTACTACCTGGAGGCCAAGACCGCCGCCACCCTCACGGGCAAGGCGTCCCGGGGGCGTATGCTCATCGGGGAGCGCCGGGTCACCCTGCCCCTCACCATCCTGTGCGCCCTGGCCACCATCTTCGTCATCATGATGTACCTGTGCGTGCCCATCGGGGCGCTGTTCCCCACCTGGGGCTACAAGTTCACCCCCCTCACCTTCAAGTGGTTCGGGCAGGTGTTCACCCGGTACAAAGGCTTCCAGGCCTTCCGGGACTCCTTCGTGCTGTCCCTCATCTCCGCCCCCATCACCGCCCTGCTGTCCATGATCATCTCCTACCTGGTGGTGAAGCGGAAGTTCAAGGCCAAGGGCTTCATTGAGGCGGTGTCCATGCTGGCCATGGCGGTGCCCGGCACGGTGCTGGGCGTGGGCTATATCCGGGGCTTCTCCGGCGGCCTGTTCCACACCGGCCTGCTTCAGGGTATTTACGGCAGCGCGGCCATTTTGATCATCGTGTTCGTGGTGCGCTCCCTGCCCACCGGCACCCGCAGCGGCATCTCCGCCCTGCGGCAGATCGACAAGTCCATTGAGGAATCCGCCTACGACATGGGGGCGGACAGCTTCAAGGTGTTCATGACCGTCACCCTGCCCCTGATCAAGGACTCCTTCCTCAGCGGGCTTGTCACCGCCTTCGTGCGCTCCATCACCGCCATCTCCGCCATCATCCTGCTGGTGACGCCCCAGTTCCTGCTCATCACCGTGCAGATCAACGAGTTCGCGGAGAAGGGCTCGTACAGCCTTGCCTGCGCCTTTGCCACCATCCTCATCATCATCACCTACGGCTCGGTGCTGCTGATGAACCTGGTTATGAAATTTTTCGGCACCAGCCGGAAGCTGAAGGAGGACGAATGATATGGCGAAAGAGAAAAAAGGCGTCCGCTTGGAGCACATCTCCAAGATCTATCAGGATCCCAAGACGAAAAAGGACTTCTACGCGGTAAAGGACACCTCCCTGACCATCGAGCCCGGCTCCTTTGTGACCCTGCTGGGCCCCTCCGGCTGCGGCAAGACCACCACCCTGCGGATGATCGCCGGGTTCGAGAGCCCCGACGAGGGGGAGATCTACCTGGGCAACGAGGCCATCAACGCCCTCACCCCCAACAAGCGGGACACCGCCATGGTGTTCCAGAGCTACGCCCTGCTGCCCCACTACAACATTTTCGACAACGTGGCCTACGGCCTGAAGCTGCGCAAGCTGGACAAGGAGACCATCAAGACCAAAGTGATGGACATCCTCAAGCTGGTGGGGCTGGAGGGCATGGAGGGCCGCATGACCAACCAGCTGTCCGGCGGCCAGCAGCAGCGGGTGGCCCTGGCCCGGGCCCTGGTGCTGGAGCCGGGGGTGCTGCTCTTTGATGAGCCGCTTTCCAACCTGGACGCCAAGCTGCGGGTGTCCATGCGCACCGAGATCCGCCGCATCCAGCAGGAGGCGGGGATCACAGCCATCTACGTCACCCACGACCAGAGTGAGGCCATGGCCCTGTCCGACCAGATCATCATCATGGAGAAGGGGGTTGTGGCCCAGATCGGCACCCCCCAGGAGGTATACTACCACCCCAGCAACGAGTTCGTGGCCGACTTCATCGGCGAGGCCAACTTCCTGCGGGGCACCCTGGTGAACGCCGACACCGCCGATATCGGCGGCCACAAGGTCGCGGTGGAGGCCTCCGGCCAGAGCGCCGGCAGCGCCTGCACCCTGGTGCTGCGGCCTGAGTCCGCGGTGCTTGGGGACGCGGGCCAGCTGCCCTGCAAGGTGGTCCTGTCCTGCTTCATGGGCTCCTACCAGAACTACCACGTGATGGTGGGGGACACGCTGGTAAAGATCACCGATTTCAACCCCAAGAGCAAGAAGATCTACGCCGTGGGGGACGACGCCTGGGTGGCCTTCACCAAGGAGGACGTCCACGTCCTGTAATCCGGCGTCAGGACAGGAAAGCGCCCTGCGGAGGGATTCCGCAGGGCGCTATTGGCAAATCCGGCCTTGCAAAGGGGGGACAGGTGTAGTATAATGTCGGGGCGGCGCTTTTTTACTTTAACGCAGATGTGCAGAAAAGCAGCGGCCGCGGGAAGGATGATCGGGAATGGTTTCAGAAGCCATGCGGCAGCTGGGGGCCCAGGGGAACCCCATGCGGGTGCTGTTTGAATACGGGAAGAAGCGCGCCGCCGTTGTGGGGGCGGAAAATGTGCTGGACTTTGCCCTGGGCAACCCCTCGGTGCCGCCCCCGGCCCGGGTGAACGAGGTGATCCTGGACATCCTCTCCGGGGAAAACCGGGACGCCATCCACGCCTACACCAGCGCGGCGGGGGATCTGGAGGTGCGCAATACCATCGCCGCCTCCCTGAACCGCCGGTTTGACGCGGGGTGCCGGGGGAGCGACCTGTTCCTCACCTGCGGCGCGGCCCCGGCGCTGTGCGCCTGCCTGAAGGGGTTGTGCTGCCCGGGGGACCGGTTTATCGTCATCACCCCCTATTTCACCGAGTACCGCATTTTCATCGAGGGCGCCGGCGGGGCGGTGGTGGAGGTGCCCGCCGACCGGGACACCTTCCGCTTGGACATCCCCGCCATCGAGGCGGCGCTGGGCCCCGACGTGAAGGGCGTGGTCATCAACTCCCCCAACAACCCCAGCGGCGTGGTGTACCCGCGGGACAACCTCAACGCCCTGGGCGGGCTGCTCCGGCGCAAGGGGGAGGAATACGGCGCGCCCATCTACCTCATCTCGGATGAGCCCTACCGGGAAGTGGTGTACGACGGGGTGGAGGTGCCCTGGGTGCCCCACTGTTATGAAAATACGCTGGTATGCTACTCCTACAGCAAGGCCATCTCCCTGCCGGGGGAGCGCATCGGCTATGTGCTGGTGCCGCCGTCCATGGACTGCCACGACGAGGTGTACCAGGCGGTGGCCGGCGCGGGCCGGGCCGTGGGCCACATCAACGCCCCCAGCATCTTCCAGCAGGTGGCCGCCGCCTGCGACGGCATGGTCAGCGACCTGACCGCCTACACCGTCAACCGGAACCTGCTGTACGACAACCTCACCGCCATGGGCTTCCAGTGCGTCCGGCCGGAGGGGACGTTTTACCTGCTGGTGAAGTCGCCGGAGCCGGACGCCGCCGCCTTCAGCCGCAAGGCCATGGAGCTGGACCTGCTGTTCCCGGACACGGGGAGCTTTGCCTGCCCCGGCTATGCCCGGATCGCCTACTGCGTGCCCACCAGCCGGGTGGAGCAGTCCCTGCCCCGGTTCCGGGAGCTGGCCCGGAGGTACGGCCTGCGGGGAGCGGGCGCATAACGTTAAAAAAGCCGCCTCGGTGGAAACCGAGGCGGCTTTTTTGGTTCAGATCAGGTTGCGCACCACACCCCAGACCGCCAGCACGGCGATCATGGCCCAGGTGACGGCGCCCTCCCACCTGGGGCCGGCGGTGCGGCCCTCCCGGACATACCGGACGGCGGTCCGGAGCAGAAGCACGGCCAGGGCGGGGAGCAGAAGCAGCAGCACCGGGTTGGCCTGCCACGCGGCGGCCAGGTCCCCCCGGAGCAGGGCGACGCACAGCCGGGTGACGCCGCAGCCGGGGCACTGCAGGCCGGTGACCGCCCGGAAGGGGCAGGGGAGGGCCAGCCCGGTGCGGCCCACCCAAAGGCCGTAGGCCAGGCCGGCCGCCGCCAGCAGGGCGCAGCCGGCCAGCGCACGGCGCAGCCGCCGGGACTGCTCCATCAGGGGTTGGGGGAATAGTGGTTCAGCTCGCTCTGGGTGATGGCCAGGGTGACGATGGTCATGCCGAACAGGTTGAGCAGCAGGAACAGGATGGAGAAGGAGCCGGGCACCACGCCGTGGCGGGCCCGGGAGGCGTCCAGCTTGTCGCCCATCTTCCAGCCCCAGTAGACGTTATAGATCCCGCAGGTGACGATGGTGAGCAGCAGGCACATCCCACCGCCGGGGCCGGGCTCCTCGGTGACGGCGTCCACCTCGTTGATGACGCAGACATACCAATACAGCATATAGATACCGCAGGTGACAATGGACAGGATCACGCACGTGGGGACACTGCGCCGGACAAACATAGAAAACATCTCCTTTCACTGCCCACAGCATACCATAAAACGGGCCCGCCTGTCTATCGGTTCCGGCGGTTTTTCAGAAAATCTTAATCTCCTGGGGCCCGCCGCCGGGCGTTGACAGGGCATGAGGCCGTGTGCTATAATGACTAAAACTTTTGTTCGGCGGGCAGGGCTGCCCGCGGCACAGGGAGGGACAGCACAATGCAGTACACAGGCAGATACCAGTCCCCGGTGGGGGAGCTTCTCCTGGCCTGCGGCGACGGGGAGCTGACGGGGCTGTGGTTTGTGGGCGGGAAGTACTGCGCCCTCGGCCTGGACAGCGCCCATGAGGAGCGGGAGACGCCGGTGCTTGCGGAGACAAAGCGGTGGCTGGATGTCTATTTTTCCGGGCGTGAGCCGGATTTTATGCCGCCGATCCGTGTTTCCGGGACCCCGTTCCAGCGCTCCGTGTGGGCGCTGCTGCGGCAGATCCCCTATGGTACGACGGTTTCCTATGGCGGGCTGGCGGAGCGCGCCGCCGCGGCCATGGGGCTGGAGCGTATGTCCGCCCAGGCGGTGGGCGGGGCGGTGGGCCGCAACCCCGTCTCCATCCTCATCCCCTGCCACCGGGTGGTGGGGGCCGGCGGAAGCCTCACCGGCTATGCCGGCGGCGTGGACAAAAAGCTGCGGCTGCTGGCGCTGGAGGGCGTGGACACCGGGCGGCTGTCCCTCCCCCGAAAGACCGCTTTGTAACGGGAAAGGGCCGGCAGGCTCC
>CATLEJ010000118.1 GCA_949916125.1 uncultured Oscillospiraceae bacterium | reverse complement strand
GGGTGGCCGTCGGCCAGGTCGCCCCAGCCGTAGGGCAGGCGGCAGGGCTGGGCGCACATCCCCCGGTTGCCGCTGCGCCCGCCGATGACGGACGACATAAAGCACTGCCCGGAGTAGCACATACAAAGGGCCCCGTGGACAAATACCTCGATCTCGATGGGGGAGCGTTCGCAGATATGGGCGATATCCTGCCGGGACAGCTCCCGGGCCAGCACCGCCCGGGTGATGCCCAGGTCGGCGGCCTGACGCACTCCGTCCAGGCTGTGGAGGGTCATCTGGGTGGAGGCGTGGAGGGGCAGGTCAGGGGCGGCCTGCCGCAGGGCGCGCACCAGCCCCAGGTCCTGCACCAGCGCAGCGTCCGCCCCCAGCTGGGAGGCCTGGACGGCGCAGTCCACCGCGTCGGCAATCTCCCGGTCGGAGCACAGGGTGTTCAGGGTGAGGTATACCTTCACACCCCGGAGATGGCAGTAGGAAACCGCCGAGGCGAATTCGTCCCGGGTGAAATTCCGGGCGCCCCGGCGGGCATTGAATTGTCCAAAACCGAGGTAGACCGCGTCCGCCCCGGCACAGACCGCCGCACGCAGCGCCTCCGGGCTGCCGGCGGGGGATAATATCTCCATAGGTATCTTCTCTCGTTTCTGTGGATAGTATATCGTGCGCGGCGTTATCACGCTCGAGCTGGACACATATATGGCCCGGCTTCCCTCCGACTTGGGGCAAATCCAGCAGGCTTTGCCTGCCTGGGTTTTGCCCCTCGCTCCGGTCCATCCGGGCCTATGTGTCTGCCCTCGCGCTTACCGCTTCTGCTGCAATTTGAAGATCTCCCGCTTGGATTCGCTCAGCTCCGATTTCAGCTTGGAGTTCTCCTCCAACAGCTCCTTGATCTGGCGGCGCAGGTTCTCCGACGCCTCCTGCTCCTTGAAGCGGTCGTCGGCAATGTTGATGGCCGTCAGGATGGCGCAGTCCATCTGGGAGATGCCGCCCGGTTTCCCCGTCTCCTTCAGCTTGTCGTTCACATAGGCGGCCACCCGGTGGACATAGTCCTCCCCTTCGGTGGCCAGCAGGGTATATTTCAACCCACCCACGGTGACGGTGACGCGGTTTTGCATGGCGGTTCCCTCCTGCACATTTTATCAGATAGTATATTATACCACACTCTTTTAAAAAAGGAAATGAAAAAAGTATAAATACGGGGCTTTTTTTTCACGGCGCCGGCGGAGCATTTGGGGCTGGGCGGCTTGACAGCGGGGGAGGACGGTGATATAATATCCCGCAATCAGCGATGAGGGAGAACAGTACCCCGCGCCGGGGCGTGAGAGAGAGGGTGGCAGGTGAAAACCCTCCGAAGGCGCGGCGGGAAGGCACTTCCGAGCCCGGGCAGGAAATGGCCCGGCGGCCCCCGCCGTTACCGGGCAGGAGTGCGGGCTGTGCCCGAATTCAGGTGGAACCGCGGACAAGAAGAAGCGCGGAGCAAGGGGCTGCGAGGGAGCTTGGACCGGAGCGAGGGGCGGTGCTTGCCAGTGGCAAGCGCCTACCGCCGACCGAGCCGAAGGCGAGACTCGAGCGCAGGGCCGCAGGGCGGCCTGCGGACCGACCCGAGTCGAAGGGAAAGCGACCGAGCGTCCAGACCCTTGCGGAGCGTGACAACTGTTCGCCCTGAGCCATGGGCTCGGGGCGTTTTTATTTTGGAAAGGGGAGGGGCGATATGGCCTATGGAAAAGGGCTCGCGTAACCAGGCGTTGGATACGGTGCGGGCGCTGGCCATTGTGATGGTGCTGGTCATCCACTCGGCGGGGGCGGGGCTGACCGGCTATGCCCCCGGCGCGCCGGACTGGTGGGGGGCGCTGGCGTGGGGGGCGGCGGCCCGGCCCGCAGTGCCGCTGTTTTTCATGTGCAGCGGCGCGCTGATGCTGTGCCGGGATATTTCCCCCAAACGGCTGCTCACCCACAACCTGCCCCGGATCGTGTGCGCCATGCTGGTTTGGGCCTTTGCCTACCGGCTGGCGGGGCTGGCGGCGGGGGGCGGGCTGACCCCGGCGGGGGTGTGGGACGCGGTGAAGCGCACCCTGCTGCTCCAGCACGAGTTCCACTTTTACTACCTGCATATCCTGCTGCTGGTGTACGCATTCCTCCCGGTGGCGCGGGTATTTGTCCGCTCGGCCTCCCGCCGGGAGCTGGAATACCTGCTGGCGGTGTGGTTTGTCACGGGCATCCTGTTCCCGCTGCTGCGGTATTTTCGGCCCTTCAGCCTGGTGTACCAGGTGGATTCCTGGTACAAAATGAACATGGCCTATTCCTCCGTGGGCTATGCCCTGCTGGGGTATTATCTGCGGCAGTACGGCGGGACGGTCCGGCGGGGGTGGTACGGGGCGGCCCTGGCGGGCGGGTTTGCCGTCACCTTCGGCGGCTGCGCCGCCCTCTCCCTGCGTGACGGGGCGCTGAACGAGATCTTCCTGGAGGGGATGTCTCCCGGCCCTGCGCTGATGGCCTTTGGGCTGTTTGGGCTGATTCTGTATGGAAAGGAGCTGCCTGGCCGGCTGGCGCGGCCTGTGGGGCGGCTGGCCCGGGCGTCCTTCTGCATCTATCTGGTCCATATCCTGTTCCAGAAGGTGTTCCTCCGGCTGGGGCTGAGCGCGGGCGCGTCCCCCTGCGTACTGGCAATCCCGGCCATGGCGGCCCTGCTGGCGGTGTGCGGCTGGCTGGTGTGGGAAGTCCTGCACCGCATCCCTATTGTCAAAACCTATCTGGTTTGATCCCATTATATAAAGGAGTATCAGAACTATGAAGAACACGGAAAAAACGATGGAAAAGATTGTCAACCTGTGCAAGGGCCGGGGCTTTATCTTCCCCGGCAGCGAGATCTACGGCGGCCTTGCCAACACCTGGGACTACGGCCCCCTGGGCGTGGAGCTGAAAAACAACGTAAAAAAGGCCTGGTGGAAGAAGTTCGTCCAGGAGAACCCCTACAACGTGGGGCTGGACGCCGCCATCCTCATGAACCCCCAGGTGTGGGTGGCCTCCGGCCACGTGGGCGGCTTCTCCGACCCGCTGATGGACTGCAAGGAGTGCCACGAGCGCTTCCGCGCCGACAAGGTCATCGAGGACTGGTGCCAGGAAAACGGCTTCGAGCTGGGCCACAGCGTGGACGCCATGAGCCAGCAGGAGATGAAGGCCTTCATCGACGAGCACAAAATTGCCTGCCCCACCTGCGGCAAGTTCAACTGGACGGATATACGCCAGTTCAACCTGATGTTCAAGACCTTCCAGGGGGTCACCGAGGACGCCAAGAACACCGTCTACCTGCGCCCCGAGACCGCCCAGGGCATCTTCACCAACTTCGTCAACGTCCAGCGCTCCACCCGGCGCAAGCTGCCCTTCGGTGTGTGCCAGATCGGCAAGAGCTTCCGCAACGAGATCACCCCGGGCAACTTCATCTTCCGCACCCGGGAGTTCGAGCAGATGGAGCTGGAGTTCTTCTGCCAGCCGGGCACCGAGCTGGAGTGGTTCAAGTACTGGAAGAACTTCTGCCACCAGTGGCTGCTGGATCTGGGCATCAAGGACGAAAACCTGCGCCTGCGTGACCACGACCCCGAGGAGCTGAGCCACTACTCCAACGCCACCACCGACTTCGAGTTCGCCTTCCCCTTCACCGACTGGGGCGAGCTGTGGGGGGTGGCCAGCCGCACCAACTTCGACCTGAACGCCCACCAGACCACCTCCGGCAAAGATCTGACCTACTTCGACCAGGAGAAGAACGAGCACTATATCCCCTATGTCATCGAGCCCTCCCTGGGCGTGGAGCGGATGCTGCTGGCTTTCCTGTGCAACGCCTACGACGAGGAGGTGGTGGACGCCGAGAAGAACGACGTGCGCACCGTCCTCCACCTGCACCCCGCCCTGGCCCCCTTCAAGTGCGCGGTGCTGCCCCTGTCCAAGAAGCTGGGGGACAAGGCCCGGGAGATCCGGGACGAGCTGTCTAAGTACTTCATGGTGGACTACGACGACGCCGGCTCCATCGGCAAGCGCTACCGCCGGCAGGACGAGATCGGCACCCCCTACTGCGTCACCGTGGACTTCGCCACCGTGGGGGACGACAAGACCGAGGCGGACCACGCCGTCACCATCCGCGACCGGGACACTATGGACCAGGTGCGGGTGCCCATCTCGGAGCTGAAGGACTGGCTGGACAGGAAGCTGGCCTATTAAAATTTTATGAATAATCTGCTGCCCCCGGTGCAATCCGGGGGCAGTTGTGGTATAATAGCTGAAAGCGGCTATTATACCGGATTGAACTGATATACCACAACGGCGCTTTGCGCCTGTGGTATACTATGCCAGACGCATTCATCAGGCTGCCGTTTCCGGGCCTGCCCGCGCGGGACCGCCGGCAGGATACGCCGACGATGAAACGCTCCGGCGGCAGGGCGCGATACTTATGATACGACGATAGGAGACTGCTATGAAACGCTTCTTTTCCTGTTTTCTGTTCCAAACCAGGCCGGATGGGGCCCTCTCCACCGGGCGGAAAGCGGGCTTCTGGTGCTGGAACGCCCTGCTGCTGGCCGGGGCGGCGGTTGTTCTCGGGGGGTGCTCGCTGCTGCTGGCCACCGGGTTTACCGACGCCAAGGTGATGCTGATGGACTATCTGAGGCACCCGGTGCTGCTGGTGCTGAACCTGCTGCCCCCGGTGCTGCTGGCGGCGCTGCTGTATGGGATTACGGGGCGGGCATGGCTGGCGTACCTGATTTCGGCCCTGCCGGTGATCGGCCTGTCCCTGGGCAATTATTACAAGCTGGCCTTCCGGGACGACCCGGTGATCGCCTCCGACCTGCTTATCCTGGGGGAGGCGGGCAAGATGGCGGGGCAGTACGAGCTCTTTGTGGACGACAAAGTGGTGGTGGCGGTGGCGCCGGTGCTGCTGTGCTGCGTGGTGCTGTTCCTGCTGGCCAAAGGGAAGCCCCGCCCGCCCTTCCGGGCGGGGATCGCGGCGGCGGCCCTGGCGGTCTCCGCCGCCCTGATCCCCGTCTACGGCAGCGACGGGATCTACAACCAGAATACCAACTACGAGCATATCAACCAGTGGTCCATCACCCAGCAATACATTTCGCGGGGACTGCTGTACCCCTTCCTCCACAGCGTGAAGGACGCCCTGCCCGACCCGCCCGAGGGCTACTCGGAGAAGGAGGCCGCCGCCATCCTGGCGGAATATGAGGACGAGGCCATCCCCGAGGACAAAAAGGTGAATGTGGTGGCGATCATGCTGGAGGCCTTTGCCGACTTCTCCATCTACCAGGGCATCGAGTTCAAGCAGGATGTGTACGCCAACCTCCACGCCCTCCAGGGAGAGGGCTATTACGGGAACCTGCTGACCAACATCTTCGCCGGGGGCACCGTGGACACCGAGCGAGCCTTCCTCACCGGTATGGCGCCCAAGGACATCAACTACCGGGGCAATACCTCATCCTACGTGTGGTATCTGAAAAGCCAGGGCTACCAGACCTCGGGGGACCACCCCTGCAACAACTGGTTCTACAACCGGCAGAACATCAACTCCTACCTGGGGTTTGACAATTACCGGTTCAGCGAGGACTTCTACTCTGAGAAGTCCGGGTCCGATGTGGCCTTCGACAATATCTTCTTCGGGGAGCTGGCCTACTCCGTGATGGACCAGATCAAAAAGGGGGACGGGCCGCTGTTCTCCTTCTCCGTCTCCTACCAGGGCCACGGGCCCTACGCCGACAACCAGTGCTGGTGGGGCGAGGTGGACGACTATATTGACAACCAAAACCTGACCCAGGAGGACCGCACCATCCTGGCTAACTACCTGGGCTCGGTGATGAACACCCAGTTCCACCTGACCAACCTGGTTAACACCTTCCGGGCCAGCGAGGAGCCCATCGTGCTGGTGGTGTTTGGCGACCACAAGCCCTGGCTGGGCAACGGCTCCTCGGTATACAAGGCGCTGGGCATCGACCTGTCCCGCAGGGACGTGGGCAGCTTCTACAGCTACTGGGCCACGCCCTATGTCATCTGGGGCAACGACGCGGCCAAGGAAGCCCTGGGCCGGGACCTGGTGGGGCAGGGGCCGGATATCTCCCCCTGCTTCCTGATGAACCTGCTGTTTGAGCAGCTGGGTTGGAAGGGGGACGCCTATATGCAGGCGCTGAGCGAGTGCCGGTATGAGGTGCCCATGATCCACCAGTCGGGGGTGTACCTGACGGCATCGGGGACGCTGTGCCAAGATGCAAAGCTCACCCAAGAGCAGAGGGACCTTGTGCAGCGGTTCCGGTGGCTGGAGTATTACCGGCTCCACCACTTCTCATCCTAACTGGAGAAAATAGAATACCGGGCCGTTCCGCTGACCCAGCGGAACGGCCCGGTATTTTTATGCTGTGGGACCGGTTTGCGCCTGCCCCTGGGGAGGGGCGGCACAGGGGAGGATATCCCGGTGGTAGACCCGGCGCAGGAAGACGGCGCACAGGGTGGCGGAGAACAGCTCCGCGATGGGGAAAGCCCACCACACCGCGTGCAGCCCCAGGGTTCTGGCCAGGAGGAAGGACACGGGGAGCAGCACGGCCAGCTGGCGCACCACAGAAGTGGTCAGGCTGAGCACGCCGTGGTCCAGGGCCTGGAACACCGAACCGGATACGATGCCGAAGCCCGCGAGGAGCCAGCTGATGGAGATGATCCGAAGGGCGGGGACGCCGATGGAAAGCAGGTCCCCCGCCACGTCGTCCTCCGACTGGAACAGGGCCAGCAGCTGGCCGGGGGCGAACTGGAACACAAGGAAGCCCAGCGCCATGAGCAGGGTGGCGTACATCACGCTGAGCCGGATGGTTTTTATCATGCGGTCCGGTTTGCGGGCCCCGTAGTTATAGGCCACAATGGGCACCATGCCGTTGCACAGGCCGAATACGGGCATGAAGAAGAAGGACTGGAGCTTGAAGTACACGCCGAACACCGCCGTGGCGGTATCGGTGAAGGAGATCAGGATCTGGTTCATGCCGAACACCATCACCGAGCCGATAGACTGCATGACGATGCCGGGCAGGCCCACGCTGTAGATGGCCCGGATGGTGGACAGGTGGGGGCGGAAGCCCCGGAAGGACATCTGGATGTCGGGATTGCGGGTGAAATTGAAAAACATACCCACGGCACAGCTGCAAAACTGCCCGACGACGGTGGCAATGGCGGCCCCGGCCACCTCCATCCGGGGGAAGGGGCCCAGGCCGAAGATAAGGATGGGATCCAGGATGATGTTGGTCAGCGCCCCCACCGCTTGAGCGATCATGGTGTAAAAAGTACGGCCGGTGGCCTGGAGCATCCGCTCCATGCACACAGCGGTGAACAGGCCCAGGCTCAGCGAACAGCAGATGGTGAGGTAGTCCGTGCCATATTGGATAATGCCGGGGATATCCGTCTGACTGATGTAAAACAGCCGGGAGCAGGTCAGCCCCAGCACCACAAACACCAGACTGCTGAGCACGATGAGGAACAGGCCGTTCACCGCCGAGCGGTTGACCATCTCCCGGTCGCCCTGGCCCAGGCTCCGGGCCAGCAGGGCGTTAATGCCCACGCCGGTGCCCACGCTCACCGCGATCATCAGGTTCTGCACCGGAAAGGCCAGGGACACCGCGTTGAGCGCATCCTGGCTGATCTGGGAGACAAAATAGCTGTCCACTACGTTGTAAAGGGCCTGCACCAGCATGGAGATCATGATGGGGATGGCCATGTTCAACAGAAGCTGGTTGACCGGCATGACGCCCATCTTGTTTTCCCCTGCGGGATGTTCCGCCATAATTTGCGCCTCCATTTCTCTATCGCAATCGTTTTCACGAAACGCTATTATAAGGGAATTTATTTCCCTTGTCAATATGATGGGGCGGGGTTTGGGGAAAATGCTTGCTATTCCTCCATGACTCTGCTACAATAGGGGAGAAAAAATTTCGACAAAATTCGACAAACCGGACGGCAGGAAGGCATTACCAGGAGAGACCGTACGGGATTTGCACAGCATAGAATAGGGAACCGCTGGATTAGTCGGGACGCGCGGAGCTGCCGTCGGGCCGGATATGGAGTTTTTAACAGGGGCTTGCGAGGGATGGCGCGGAGAAAAGGGGGCGCAGACGTTGGAATGGGACAGTGTGGAGGTCGGGGCGGCCAGAGCTGCGGCGGAGCTGCGGGTGCAGCTGGCCCAAATGACGGCGGCCAGCCAGGTTTTGGAGCGGTGCGCCTGGGATGAAAAGAGCAAGGGCTATCTGGCGGCCATGAACCAGGGGATCTGCCGGATGCTGCGCATTGTGGGCCGGATGGAGCTGGGGGAGCGGCTGGGCATGGAGACGCCCCGGCTGAACCTGGCGGCCGCGGATCTGGGGGCGCTGACCGCCGACCTGGGGGCCCGGATGGAGGGGCTGCTGGAGCGGGCCGGAGTGATGCTGACGGTGGACGGCCCGGAACACCTCCCGGCCCGGGTGGACGGGGAGCTGGTTCGGCAGATGCTGCTGGAGCTGGTGTCCAACGGCGCCAAGGCGGGTAAGCAGGTGACCGTGCGGCTGGAGCGGGACCGGGACAACGCGGTGTTTACCGTGGAGGACAACGGGCCGGGCGTCACGCAGGAACAGCTGGCAAGCCTGTTCGGCGGCGGGCAGGAGGAGCGGCCGGACTGGAAGCAAAGCGGGAACGGAGTGGCGATTGCCCGCCGGATTGCGGTGCTCCACGGGGGCACGCTGGTGGCGCGGTGCGCGCCGGGCAAGGGCCTGAAGGTGACCGCGTCCATCCCGCTGGGGGCCGGCGGGGACGGCCGCCTGGAGAGCCCCCAGGGCGAATGGGACCGGGGCGGCTTTGACGAGGCGCTGGTGGGGCTGAGCCACCTGCTGCCCGTAGGGGTGTTTGCGCCTGTGGAATAAGAATAAGCAGCCGAGTGCTCCGCGTCCCAAGGGGTGGCGGCGCACTCAGGCTGTGGATAAATTGGTAATCGTTGCGCCATCGGGAAGGAAGATAGTGTGAAAGAAACCCAG
>CATLEJ010000117.1 GCA_949916125.1 uncultured Oscillospiraceae bacterium | reverse complement strand
AGCACGGATGGACCGGAGCGAGGCCGAGCGCAGGCCCGCGCAAGCGGGCCGGAGACCAGGCCGAGTCGAAGGGAAGCCGTGCGTCGTGAGCAGGCGAAGCGTGACAACATCAGAGGAGGAAAGTCCATGAGTCAAGAGCCTAATGTCGGCCTCAATCGGGCCAAGCCCTATCAGCTGGCCCTGTTCCCGCTGAACAACGGCGCCACCAATGTGTACTTCGTGCTGGTACTCGGCTATGTGCTGAATTTCGGCAGCGGCGTGCTGGGTATGGCGGCCGTGTTCGTGTCGGTTCTGATCACCGGGATGCGGGTGTGCGATGCCATTACCGACCCCATCATCGGGGCGCTCATCGACAAGACCAATGGCAGATTCGGCAAGTTCCGCCCCTTCATGGTGCTGGGCAACCTCATCATGGCGGGCAGCATCCTGATGCTGTACATACTCACCCCGTTTATCCCGGAAAGCATGATGTGGTTGAGATACCTGGCATTCATTGCGTTGTACTTCGTGTGGGTGATCGGCTATACCTTCCAGACATCCTGCACCCGCTCCGGCCAGACGGTACTCACCAACGATCCCAAGCAGCGGCCCATGTTCACCCTGTTCAATACGGTGGGTTCGCTGGTGGGTATGGGTGCCATGCAGGTACTGGCCCCCGTCGTGGGCAAGGCCCAGGGCGGCTACAACACGGCGGGCTTTTTCGCCACTCTGGCTCCGGTGGGCATTGTGGTATCCCTGGCCCTTACCGCGCTGGCAGTGGTGGGCATCTGGGAAAAGGATCAACCAAAATATTTCGGCGTGGGCGGGCAGCAGGAGAAGGTGAAGGCGTCCGAGTACGTCCAGATCATCCGGGCCAACAGACCCATGCAGCGGCTGATGGTGGCGGGTGCCGGGTGCAAACTGGCCCTGGCCATCGCCACCCATACGGCGGTGCTGTGTATGCTGTACGGCTGTATGATGGGCAATTATGACGGGCTGTATCTGCCCATGATGGTGATCGGCTACGCCTGCTCCGCGCCATTCTTTGCCCTCACCATTCGCACCTCCCAAAAGAAGGGGCAGAAGGCGTCCCTGGTGCGGTACGTGTCGGTGGCGCTGATCTGCTACGTGGCGGTGCTGGCCCTGCTGCTGCTGTGGCGGCAGGGGGACCCAGCCTGGAACCTGTCTATCCTGGGGGGAAGCGGGCTGTCTCTCAATCTGTACACCATTCTGTTTATCCTGTTCTTTGGCGTGGGCTACGGGGCCTATTACTCCACCGCCGATATGCCCATCCCTATGGTGGCGGACTGCGCCGACTATGAGACCTACCGTTCAGGGAAATACATTCCAGGCATCATGGGCACCCTGTTCTCCCTGGTGGATAAGCTGGTGTCCTCCTTGGCGTCCCTGGTAGTGACCATCGCGGTGGGCTTCATTGGCCTGAGTTCGATCCCCGACCAGTATTCCCCCTATGTACCGGGGATGAATGTGGTGGTGATCGTGCTGTTCTGCGTGATTCCCATGTTGGCCTGGGCAGCCACACTGATTGCCATGAAGGGCTACACGCTGACGGGTGAGCGGATGAAAACCATCCAGGCGGTGAACGCCGCACGGAAGGAGGCCGTGGCCGGGGGCATGAGCCTGGAGCGGGCCATGGCGGAGATCACGGATGATACCGTAAAGAGTGCGTAAGGAGGGAATTCCCATGAAAATGACGTGGCGCTGGTACGGCGAGGGCAACGACCAGATCAAGCTCAGCGACATCAAGCAAATCCCCGGGGTGGAGGGCATCGTGTGGGCGCTCCACGACAAGATGCCGGGAGAAATCTGGCAGCCGGACGAGATCACCGCCGTCAAAAAGCAGCTGGACGAGTACGGCTTCAACATGGACGTGGTGGAGAGCGTGAACGTCCACGATGACATCAAGATCGGCCTGCCCACCCGGGATCAGTACATTGAAAATTACAAGCAGACCATCAAAAATCTGGCGCCCTTCGGGGTGAAGGTGATCTGCTACAACTTCATGCCCGTGTTCGACTGGACACGCACGGATTTGTTCCACCCGGTGGGGGACGGCTCCACGGCGCTGTACTACGAGGCGGCCAAGATCAAGCAGGATCCCCAGGAGATGGCGGACTACGTCATGTCCTTTACCGAGAAGTACCACATGACTTTCCCCGGCTGGGAGCCGGAGCGGATGGCCAAGCTGGACGAGCTCTTCGAAAAATATCGTCCGGTGACGAAGGATCAGCTCTGGGACAACTTCAAATACTTCCTGGAGGCCATCATGCCCACCTGCCACGAGTGCGACATCAAGATGGCGGTGCACATGGACGACCCCCCTTGGGATATCTTCGGCCTGCCCCGGCTGCTCATCGACGGCGCAGCGATTGACAAGTTCCTGGCCATGGTGGACGACCCCTACAACTGCCTGACCCTGTGCTCCGGCAGCCTGAACGCCGACCCCCACAACAACGTGGCGGACATCGTGCGCAAGCACTGCGACCGCATCGCTTTCGCCCACATCCGCAACGTGAAGCACCTCCCCAACGGGGATTTCTCCGAGGCCAGCCACCGGGACTGCGACGGGGACACAGGCATTTTGGACATCCTGAAGGCGTACCACGACTGCGGGTTTGACGGCTACATCCGGCCCGACCACGGCCGCCACCTGTGGGACGAGGGCCCCGGCACCGTGCGGCCCGGCTACGGCCTGTATGACCGGGCCCTGGGCGTCATGTATATGCTGGGCGTGTGGGATTCCCTGGACAAGTTCGACCACAAATAATTGACAGGAGGACGCAATGATGATGGATTTACCGTTGAAGGTTGATTTTTCCGGCAAGGTAGTCGTCGTCACCGGCGCGGGCGGCGTGCTGTGCGGCACCATGGCCCGGGCCTTCGCCCAGGCGGGGGCCAAGGTGGCGGCCCTGGACCTGAACGAGGAGGCCGTGAAGAAACTGGCCGATGAGTGCAAGGCCGAGGGCTTTATCTGCGAGGGCTACAAGGCCAACGTGCTGGAGCCGGAGGCCCTGGAGTCCGTCCACCAGCAGGTGCTGGCCGATCTGGGCCCCTGCGATATCCTGGTGAACGGCGCGGGAGGCAACAATCCCCGGGCCACCACCGACAACGAGTACCAGCACGAGTATCAGGAGGGGCAGAAGGGCTTCTTCGACCTGGACGCGGGGGGCGTGGACTTCGTGTTTAAGCTGAACTTCCAGGGCACCCTGCTGCCCACCCAGGCGTTCGCCAAGGACATGGTGGAGCGCAAGTCGGGTTGCATCCTGAACGTGAGTTCCATGAACGCCTATATCCCGCTGACCAAGATCCCTGCCTACTCCGGTGCCAAGGCCGCGGTGTCCAACTTTACCCAGTGGCTGGCCACCCACTTCGCGGGGGCCGGTATCCGCTGCAACGCCATCGCCCCGGGCTTCCTGGTGTCCAATCAGAACCGGAAGCTGCTGTTCAACGAGGACGGCACCCCTACCGCCCGCTCCGCCAAGATTTTGAACGGCACCCCCATGGGCCGCTACGTGGAGAGCGAGGAACTGCTGGGCGGCGTGTTCTTCCTGTGCGACGACAAGGCGGCCTCCGCCATCACTGGGGTGGTGCTGCCCATCGACGCGGGCTTTGCCGCTTACTCGGGGGTGTGAGAGAAACAGATGTGAGGGTGTTTATAGCTCAGGATTTTTGCTGAAGTCCGAGATAGTAAACGTCCTGTTGGTATGGGACACTGGGGGCAGCCAAGCTATTGGCAGAACAGGACATCAGCGCGTGCGTGATTACCCGGCGGGGGATTGCCTGCCCCGTAGAACGGATGGGCGTCAACGACGAGTTCGGGCACTTCGGTCCCGCCAGGGCGCTGCTGGAGCAGTTCGGGCTGTGCGCGAGGCATATTGTGGAGATCGTAAATAGATAGGCAGTTGCTCCTGACACTCGCTAATATCCGGCTGGGAAGCATCTTGCATCGCTTCCCAGCCTTCTTTACATATATGGCATTAAGAAAGAGATGCCCTACAAAGATATATTTCCGGCGCTTGGCCTCAACTTATTAGGGCCTCCGCCATATGCCCGCAAAACTCTGAGCGAATACGAAAAGTTACTATTAACCCTGACCAAAGGGGCGCAAGCCACACAGCGGCTTGCGCTCTTTTTCTGTTCGACAGTTTTCGTCATCATCCGACAGCGCCCCCGTTCGGATGATAGCGAAAGCTGCCGAACCTACTCGCCCCGCTGCCGGGGCCCTCCGGCTTCTGAAATCAAGGTTTTCACCCAAATTTCAGAAGATACAGGAGGTCTGCCCCATGGCAGAAGGAAAGAATTACTATATTAAAGTCCCTGGTGCCTTGGTTGAAGTGACCGAGGAGGTATATCTCACCTATTACCGTATGCATCGCCGCTGCTCCGCCGTGCAGGAGAAGGATACATACAACGGCGTGACTTCATATGATGCCCTTGATACCGAAGATATGCTGGGGGTGGATAATATCCCGGATTCAAATTCCCCCAGCGTGGAAGATTTAGCGATGGACAATCTGCTTCGAAAAAAACTCCAATTTTGCTTGTCTCAGCTTACATTCCCAGAGCAGTTTCTTATTCACGCACTTTTTTATGAACAGAAAACGGAACGGGAATATGCCAAAACCCTTGGCATTTCCCAGAATGCAGTGAATAAGCGCCGCCATAAGGTGCTGGACAAATTGCGTCGTTTGATGGAAACTTAAAATTTTTGGTTGTCAACCCCCTCACGAATCTGGATAAGTAGTGAGGGGGTTGTCCCATACCCCCGGTGAACCTTGAAAAACACCGGGCCAGCCCGGTCACATCCGGAGACTGAAATACGTTCCCTGACGGGCAAGCGACCCTGGAGGGTGCGCCAAGACCCGCCTGTGCGGTTTAATCCGCATCAAAGACGGCCAAATAAGGCGGCGAGCGGTACCCACCCGTCCAGAAACGGCGGACAAGCCGTTTCGCAATGACCTCGTCAGCACATAATGATACTCCTGTCCAGCCATGAAATTTCTATGGGGGCAGCTCGGAGCGATCCTCGGAGGGGTGAGATTCCCGTGACGCGCACAGCGCGGTTTCAGCCTGCCGCCCACGCCTGGGGGAGTAGTGTCAAATACAGGCAAGCGAAGGACAGGAATACAACGTCCTTCGGGTATTCTCATGTTTTTGATTTCAGATGCCACGGGGGTCGCCTGTTAATGTCACGGGCGGCCCCCGTTTTTCTGCAATCAAGCGGCAGAAATGATTTACCAAGGAGGGCCTGATATGACCACACCGAACGCCAACATTGATCTGTGCGGCATCCGCAACCTGCTCCGCCTGCTGTCGGGGCATGGATTTACCGAGCAGGAGCTTAAAAAGATCACCGCCCGAATCGTCAAAACCACGGGCGCGGACATCGTTTTTTGTTAGGTTTCACCGCCTGAATTTCATAGCTATTCGGGCCGGGTTGTGGTACTGTTTGTTGCTGACAGAAGGAGGTGCAGACCATGGGCAGACAGCCGCAGACCAGCGGGAACCTCGCGCTGGAACAGAAGAATGTCATTGTAATCGAGGCCGCGCCAAGACAGGAGCCGGAGAAGCTCCGGGTGGCGGCGTACTGCCGGGTCAGCTCGGACTCCACCGACCAGCTCAACTCCTTTATGGCCCAGCTCAATTACTACACCGCCCTGATCGGTTCCAAGGAGAACTGGACGCTGGCTGACCTATACGCTGACGAGGGCATCACAGGCACCTCCGCCGCCAAACGGCCCCAGTTTCTGCGGATGATCCGCCAGTGCAGGCAAAAGAAGATCGACCTGGTGCTGGTGAAGTCCATCTCCCGCTTCGCCCGGAACACGGTGGACTGCCTCAACTACGTGCGGGCTCTGCGGGAGCTGGGCATCGCCATCCTGTTCGAGGAGCAGAACATCAACACCCTGGAAACCGATGGGGAGCTGCTGCTCACCCTGCTGGGGGCCGTAGCCCAGGGGGAGAGCGAGTCCATCAGCGAGAACGTGAAGTGGGGCAAGCGCCAGGCCATGCGGGAGGGCAAAGCCGCCATCCAGTACAAGCGGCTGTATGCCTTTGAGAAGGGCGAGGACGGCAAGCCCCGGATCATCCCGGAGCAGGCGGAGGTGGTGCGGCAGATCTATGACAGCTTCCTGGGCGGCCACAGCCTGCGCATGATCAAGGACGCCTTGGAAGCAAAAGCCGTCCCCACCGTCACTGGCGGTTCGGAGTGGTCCATCGCCGTCATCCGTGGCATCTTGCAAAACGAGAAATACTGCGGCGACGTCCTCCAGCAAAAGAGCTTCGTGGCCGACTGCATCAGCCACAAGCACGTGCGCAATGTGGGCCAGCTCCCCATGTACCTGACCCAGGATCACCACGAGGGCATCGTCAGCCGGGATACCTTCCACGCGGCCAAGGCGGAGTTCGCCCGCCGTAGCGCCGGACGGGCCCCCAGCCAGAAGCAGGCCCCCACAGGCCGCTCCTGCTACAGCGCCAAGTACGCCCTCACCGGGCGGCTGGTGTGCGGCGAGTGCGGCACCCTGTACCGCAGGTGCGTGTGGAGCAAGCGGGGGCAGAAGAAGGCTGTGTGGCGGTGCGCCAGCCGGATCGACTACGGATCGACCTACTGTCACGAGTCCCCCACCCTCCAGGAAGGGCCTTTGCAGGCCGCCATCCTCGCCGCTCTCAGCTCGGTCATGAGCCGAAAGGATCAGTTGGTGGTGCAGATCGAGGACGCCATGCGGACGGAGCTGGCCCCCGTCCCCGGCGAAACCATGAGCCTCGCCGATATCGACCGGCGCCTGGGAGAGCTGGAGCGGGAGTTCAAGGCGCTGTTCCAGACCTCCAAGGAGGACGGCGGGTATCTGGGCCACGCCAGCGCCTTCCAGCGGATCACGGAGGAGATGGGGGCGCTGAAGGAGAAAAAAGCCTTTATCCTGGCCCAGCAGGAGGGCAATTCCGCCGCCAGCAGGCGCATCCGGGACGCGGTGGACATTCTGGAGGCGGGCGATCCCCGGTTTACCGAGTGGAACGAGAGCGATATCCGCCAGCTGGTGGACACGGTGGTGGTGCTGTCAGCGGACAAGCTCCGGGTCTGCCTGCGGGGCGGGATGGAAATTGAGCAGACAATACAAGGAGGTCAGGAAACATGATTTTTGCCACAGGAGACTGCCACGGCGATTTCCAGCGGTTCGGTTCCAAATACTTCCCCCAGCAGAAAGGTATGGGCCGGGATGACTATATGATCATTCTGGGTGACTTCGGCGGGGTATGGAACGGCTCCTCAGAGGAGCGGAAGCGGCTGGACTGGCTGAATGAAAAGCCCTTTACCACCCTGTTCGTCAGCGGGAACCACGAAAACTATTGGATGCTCCGGGAACTTCCCGTGGAGGACTGGCACGGCGGCAGGGTGCAGCGCGTCCGGCCCAACATTCTGTATCTCATGCGGGGCCAGCTCTATGACATTGAGGGGCGCACCTTCTTCTCCATGGGCGGGGCTACCTCCCACGATGTGGAGGACGGCATCCTCGATCAGAATGCCCCGGACTTCCGGACGCAGTACCTCCATCTGCTCCTTGAGGGTCGGCG
Organism: uncultured Oscillospiraceae bacterium; assembly: GCA_949916125.1. Lineage (GTDB taxonomy): Bacteria > Bacillota > Clostridia > Oscillospirales > Oscillospiraceae > Enterenecus. The sequence continues at coordinate 1,472 of CATLEJ010000117.1, read as the reverse complement.
CAGGTTCCGAATCATCGGCAAGTCCTGGTGGCCGGAGGAGCTGCCCTCTAACGAGGAGTACGCCGCCGCGCTGGACACATTGGAACGGGCGGGCTGGAAGGCGGACTACGTACTAACGCACTGTGCCCCCACCAGCATTGCCCGGCAGATGAACCGGCACTACCAGCCGGACAAGCTGACGGACTTCCTGGAGACCGTGGAACAACGGCTGGAGTTCGGCTGCTGGCTGTTCGGGCACTACCACGCCAACCGGGCAATCGACAAGAAGCACATTCTGCTGTACGAGGATATCGTGCAGCTAACCGAATAGGCCGGCAGGGAAAAGCGCGGGATTGGGTTCCCGCGTTTTTCTCTGCCGGTCTCAAAACTCAGGCGCATGGCGCCGGAAAGGAGAAGTTTATGAACGTCAGGAAACCCATCAACTACAGCGCCCTGTTCGCGGCGCTGAATGCGCTGATGGCGGCGGAGCTGCCCCAGATGGAGCTGTACCGCGAGATTGGCCGCCTGGTCTGTGGCAGGACGGAGAAGGGCGCGGCGGTGGCGGCTGCGGAATATCTGCACAGCGCCTGTCCCGACAGTTCCGGCTTCTCCCCCCGGAACCTGCGGAGGATGCGGGATTTTTACCGTGTCTACGCCACGGCCCCGGAGGTGCTGCACGAGGCCATGTCCATCGGCTGGACGCAGAACGTGGTCATCCTGGAAGCGGAGCTGGCGCTCCAGGACAAGCTGTGGTACATCCGGGCGGTGCGCCGGTTCGGGTGGAGCAAAGTAACGCTGACGCAGAAAATCGCCTCCGCGGCTCATCTGGAGATAGCTCTCGACTTGGAAGCGGAAGTGTGCTATACTGAGAAAAACAGTACCTCGGAGTGTGTAAATGATGACAAGGATCCTCTTTGTGTGCCATGGAAATAGATGAAAGAGCTACCACCGCCGGGGCACCCGCGAGTTTAGCTTTCATACGCAGGGAACTTCAATAAGCCCGACCTCCGGCTGACATTCAAGCAATCCAGCTTCCATCCTTATATACAGGTTTTTGTCCCTTTGCGCTGATATTCGGAAAGCTCGAATACCCCGCATACTCCAATATGCTACACTCCCCGTCAGGTTTCCCATTTCGGATAAGTCGGGGGGCAACGGGCTGCGGCATTGAAGCCGTGCTATGCTTTTACCCGCCGTTTGCTCAGGTCGGCATTTCTATCGCCCATGAGCAGCAAATGTGCCGCTCTTACGGGCGCACTTTCATTTTGAAATATTCGGTGATGAGGGCTGTGATGTACTGGCTGGTGGTCTGGCCCGCCGGATCTTTTTCCTTGCAGACGCGCTGGTGCAGGTCGATTGGAACCTGGGCACATTATGGTGAGAAAAATAAAATGGTGAGTGATTGCATGAAAGCATGAGAATAAGCGGGCTCATGCCATAATCACGCACCATTTTATTTTCATATTTCCAAAGCGGTTCAATTAATGCATACT